>DBKX01000149.1:2955-4246 GCA_002297865.1 Lachnoclostridium sp. UBA739 | reverse complement strand
TTATATTGTGGGGAAGACCTGCACAGATGAAAAAAAAGATGCTTACCAATCCAAAACATCTCGTTTTAGAAGCACCACATCCTAGTCCTTTATCTGCATATCGAGGTTTTTTTGGTAGTAAACCATTTAGTAAGACAAATGAATTTTTAACTGCTCATGGGGAAGAGCCAATTAATTGGCAAATATCAGATAGGTAAATAATATTACTTCAAGTTGTTTGATGTTTTTCTCTCCAACAGGTAAGTACATTTATGAAAAGTGTATTTAGATACCGTAAAATTCGCTTGGGTATCGAAGAATCACATTTGAGGACTTGTAATAGAAAAAATCCCCGATTCGCTCGGGGACTTTTTTATTTCAAGTTTTTATTCGCAGTGGAAAGCATCAGCTTAATTCGGTTTAACTGATTTACTTCACTAGCACCTGGATCGAAGTCAATTGCTACGATATTGGCATCAGGGAAATCTTTCTTTAGTTCTTTGATAACTCCTTTACCGACAACGTGGTTTGGAAGACAACCAAAAGGCTGTGTACATACAATATTAGAAGCACCGGAATGAATTAATTCAATCATTTCAGCAGTTAAGAACCAGCCCTCACCCGTCTGGTTACCACAGGAAACGACTTTTGAAGCATAATCTGCCAGTGTTTTAATATCTTTTGGAGCTGAGAAGCGTTTGCTTTCGTTCAATAATTTTTTCATTTCTTTTCGATATCGTTCCATATACCAGATTATCATATTATTGATTTTTGCCTGTTTTGCACTCTTTCCAAGGTATTCTGCCTTAAAATTGCCATTGTACAAACTGTAAAAGAAGAAATCTAAAAGGTCAGGGCATACGGCTTCTGCCCCTTCTGCTTCTAAAAGGTCAACAATATAATTATTTGCCATAGGAAGGAATTTTACAAGAATTTCACCTACGATTCCTACCTTTGGTTTTACCATATCTTCATGAATTGGTAAATTGTCAAAATCATGAATGATATTTCTAATATTTTGTTTGAACTTGTGTGTTCGACCATTGCAAACGTCGTCTGTTACAATCTTTCTCCATTTTTCATGTAATGCATTGGCACTGCCTGCTTCTTTCTCGTACGGTCTTGTACGGTATAGGACTCGCATGAACAAATCACCATATACTAAAGATTGCAAAGCACGTACTGCCATCTTATAAGAAGGCTTGAATCCTGGATTCTTTTCAATACCTGCACTTAGTGAAATAACTGGAATTTGGCTCATTCCTGCATTTTCTAAAGCCCGTCGGATGAATCCGATATAGTTGCTGGCACG
>DBKX01000149.1:0-2919 GCA_002297865.1 Lachnoclostridium sp. UBA739 | reverse complement strand
CACCAGTTTGTGTAATAATGATAGCTGTTCTGTCTAAGTCATATTTTCCAGAGAGAAGTGCTTCCATAAACTGTCCTACGACAATTAGAGATGGATAGCAGGCATCATTATTCACGTATTTTAAACCATAATCAATATTTGACTTCTTACTTTCTGGTACAACAATGTCATATCCGCAAGATGACATAGCAGGAATCAGAATGTCAAAGTGAATTGGAGACATCTGAGGCGCTAAAATCGTATAATTCTTGCGCATTTCCTTTGTAAATACAACTCTATGATGGGATGCGTCGGTTACAGTCGGTACAACCCCTTTCTTATCACGAACACGAATTGCCGCGATAAGCGAACGAATACGGATTCTGGCAGCACCTAAATTGTTAACTTCATCTATTTTTAAAACTGTATAGATTTTATTTGCTTTCGTTAAAATATCGTGTACCTGATCCGTCGTTACTGCATCCAATCCACAACCAAAAGAGTTTAACTGTATTAACTCTAAATTAGTAGTTCCACGAACATAGGAAGCAGCCTGATATAAACGGGAATGATACATCCATTGGTCCATGACAATAGTAGGGCGATCCACTTTTCCTAAATGTGCAATACTATCTTCTGTTAATACTGCAAAATTATAAGAGGTAATCAGTTCGGGGATTCCATGATTGATCTCTGGATCTAAGTGGTATGGTCTTCCAGCAAGTACAATACCTTTTCCATTGGTTCGTTCTAAATAGGAGAGAACCTTTTCCCCTTCTCTTTGTATGTCATTTATGAAATTCATTTGTTCTTCCCAGGCAGCATTAACAGCATGCTCGATTTCTTTTTGAGGAATGTTGTTTTCCTTGGTGAAGAATTTTACTAAGCAGTTATTAATGATTTCCTTATTCTCAAATGAGATAAAAGGATTCTGATATACGATATCACTATTGCTTAACTCATCCACATTGTTTTTAATGTTTTCACCATATGAGGTGACAATAGGGCAGTTGTAATGATTTTGTGCGCCCTCAACCATGTTTTTTTCAAAAGGAATACATGGGTAAAAGATATATGGCACCTTGTGTTTTATCAACCAGGAAATATGTCCATGCGCTATCTTGGCTGGATAACATTCTGACTCACTTGGGATGGAATCGATTCCTAATTCATAAATGTTTCGGTTGGAAAATGGTGAAAGGACTACACGATAGCCAAGTTCTGTAAAGAATGTATGCCAAAATGGATAATTCTCGTACATGTTAAGAACTCTTGGAATACCTACGATTCCACGGTGAGCTTTTTCTTCTGCTAAAGGTTCATAGTCAAATAGTCTCTTTTGCTTGTATGCGAAAAGATTTGGAACCTCATCTTTTTTCTTTTCTTTTCCTAAACCACGTTCGCATCGGTTACCAGTAACAAACTGTCTTCCGCCAGAAAAACGGTTAATGGTGAGCAGACAACTGTTTGTACAGCCTTTACAACGAGCCATTTTTGTTTCAAATTTTAAGGAATTGATTTCATCAATGGAAAGCATCGTTGTTTCCATGCCTTCTTCATAGTGTTCTCTTGCAATTAAAGCCGCACCAAAAGCACCCATAATACCAGCAATATCTGGTCTTACGGCTTGGCATCCTGAGATGCGTTCAAAACTTCTAAGTACAGCGTCGTTATAAAATGTTCCACCTTGCACCACGATTTTATTCCCAAGATCACGTGGGTCAGTAAGCTTTATTACTTTCAATAGGGCATTTTTTATAACAGAGTACGCTAAACCTGCTGATATATCCTCTACAGTAGCGCCTTCTTTTTGAGCCTGTTTTACTTTTGAATTCATAAATACAGTACAGCGAGAACCTAAATCAATTGGATTCTTAGCAAATAGTGCTGCTTTCGCAAAGTCTTTTACCTCATAATTCAATGATTTTGCAAAGGTCTCAATAAAGGAACCACAACCTGAAGAACAAGCTTCATTTAGCTGGACGCTGTCAATCGTGTTATTCTTAATCTTAATGCATTTCATATCCTGTCCGCCAATGTCAAGGATACAGTCTACATCGGGTTCAAAGAAAGCAGCAGCATAATAATGGGCAACTGTTTCCACTTCCCCTTCTTCTAAAAGTAAAGCTGATTTAATTAAGGCTTCACCGTAGCCCGTTGAACAAGAACGGACAATTTTGGCGCTGTCTGGTAAAAGCTCATAGATTTCCTTTAAGGATTTCATTGTTGTTTTTAAAGGACTTCCATTATTGTTGCTGTAGAATGAGTACAATAAAGAACCGTCTTCACCAACAAGTGCAACTTTTGTAGTTGTAGAACCAGCATCAATTCCTAAGAAGCAGTCGCCTTCATAGTCTTGAAGATTTCCTTTTACGACTGAATTTTGTGAATGACGTTCTAAAAATTGGGCATACTCATTATTGTCCTTAAATAATGGTTCCATTCTAGAAACTTCGAATTCTAACTGAATATGAGTTTCTAACAATTGATTTAAAGCAGATAGAGTAGTCTGAGTTTCCAAAGTAGAACTCATGGCTGCTCCAGAAGCTGCGAATAAATGAGAATGCTCTGGCGCAATTACTGCATCATCTGATAGATTTAATGTATTAATAAATGCCTTTTTTAACTCTGTCAAAAAGTGCAGAGGACCACCTAAAAAGGCAACATTTCCTCGAATAGGCTTACCACATGCTAAACCGCTAATCGTCTGATTTACCACTGCTTGAAAAATACTTGCGGATAAATCTTCTTTGGTAGCGCCTTCATTAATAAGTGGCTGTATATCCGATTTTGCAAAAACACCACAACGGGCAGCAATCGGATAGATGGCTTTATAATTCTTTGCATATTCATTTAGTCCAGTGGCGTCTGTCTTTAGTAAAGAAGCCATCTGATCAATAAAAGAACCTGTACCACCAGCACAGATACCATTCATTCTCT
>DBKX01000200.1 GCA_002297865.1 Lachnoclostridium sp. UBA739 | reverse complement strand
TACAAAAATATCACCAAATAAAACAAGCCCTAGAAATCACGCAATCGATACAATAACAATTCATTGCATGGCAGGCGATTTATCCGTTGAAACATGCGGAAATGTATTTGCACCAACTTCAAGACAGGCAAGTTCTAACTATGGTATTGGCAGTGATGGTAGAATTGGTATGTATGTAGAAGAAAAAGACCGTTCCTGGTGTTCTTCTAGTGCATCCAATGATAACCGTGCCATTACCATCGAAGTTGCAAATGATGGTGGAGAAAGCACTGGCTGGCATGTATCCGACAAAGCATACAACGCTTTAATTAACTTAGTTACAGATATCTGTAAACGTAACGGTATCAAAAAGCTCTTATGGAAAGGTGATAAGTCATTAATCGGTCAGGTAGACAAACAGAACATGACAGTTCACCGCTGGTTTGCAGCAAAATCTTGTCCAGGCGATTATCTTTACAATCATCACAGTGACATTGCCAATAAAGTTAATGCAAAATTAGGTGCTACAACAGAACAACCATCAGTTTCAGGTTCATACTTAGTAAGAGTAACTGCGGATGCGTTAAACATTAGAAGTGGCCCTGGAACATCTTATAGTATTACAGGAAGTATTAAGGACCAAGGAGTTTATACAATTGTTCAGACTTCTGGAAATTGGGGTAAACTTAAGAGTGGTGCTGGCTGGATTTGTTTAGACTACACTACAAGAGTGTAAGAATTAGTTTTAAATCCACTATCACGAATCAAATCCCATTTCCTTACATAAGCTAAATAAAAACGGTGTATTTATGATTATTCATGTAGTGGAAGAAAACCAGACAATTCAATCAATTGCCGACCAATACGGTGTTAACTATCAGCGTCTAGCTTACGATAACCAGCTGTCTTTTGACGAGTCTCTGGTTGTGGGCCAGGCGCTGGTTGTGCTTGTACCCAATACCATTCATATCGTACAAGAAGGAGATAGTATTGCGTCAATTGCCAAACAGTACGGTATCAGTACACTTATGATTTACCGTAATAATCCTTATCTTTTGTTTGACCCTATTCTATTAATTGGAGAGGCAGTTGTGATACAGTTTGAGGGAGATAAGCTAGAATCTATGTTTGTGGATGGATATGCATATCCTTACATACAGGAAGATGTGCTGACAGAAACCTTATTGTACTTATCAAGCTTATCTATTTTTTCATATGGATTTACGACTGATGGAGAGCTGATTCCTATTGAGGATGAACGGCTTTTAGAAGAAGCTAACTATGCAGACGTAAAGCCTATGCTTGTGTTAACACCATTTGGTGCAGATGGAACATTTAGTAATATCCTTGTAAATATGCTGGTTGAAAATGAAGAGGTACAAAACCGACTAATTGATAATTTGTATGAAACGGTGATGGAAAAGGGATACGCAGGAGTAAATGTTGATTTTGAATACATTTTAGCAGAAGATAAAGACAGGTATGTAGAATTTATTCGAAGACTGCGGGCGCGTCTTAATCCAGAAGGACTAGTGGTGTCGGTGTGTTTAGCTCCAAAGATAGCAGTCGATCAGCCTGGATTATTGTATGAGGGAATTGATTATGCGGCGCTTGGAGAAGCGGCGGATTATGTATTGTGTATGACGTATGAATGGGGCTATGCTTATGGACCAGCAATGGCGGTTTCTCCAATCAACAAAGTTCGTGAAGTCCTGGATTTTGCCGTTTCACAGATTTTGCCTGAGAAGGTTTTGATGGGAATGTCTAACTACGGTTACGATTGGACATTGCCTTATGTTCGTGGTGAATCAAGGGCAAAGACTATTGGAAATGTAGAAGCAATTCAAATTGCCAGGGAAAATAATGCAGTCATACAGTTTGATGAGCTTTCACAGGCACCATACTTTAACTATACAGTGGATGGAGTGGAACATGAAGTATGGTTTGAGGATGCAAGAAGCATCAATGCTAGGCTTCAGCTTGTGCCGGAATATGGATTAAAGGGTGTTGGGTATTGGCAATTAATGAAGTATTTTAGACAGAACTGGATGGTGCTTAATAATTTGTTTGAGATTGAGAGGTAGAGAAGGAGGGTACTCCTTCTCTTTTGTGTGTCATAATTCATTAAAATATGTAAATCACAAAATGAGAAATAAAACTTAACCAAATTTTCTTTTTTCTATTGCATTTGTCCTCTAATGAATGATATAATCAACAAAAGCATATTTTCAACAATTCTAAACAATTCTATTATCAAATCCTTTGTTTCATTTCAGAAAATCTATGCTTTTCCATTAAAAAAGAACAGGCAGAGATTTTCAACGGAATGCTCTGCCGGATAAGGAGGAACTTCTATGAAAAACGAAAATTTTAATCCAGTGCAGAGAAACTATAAGGATACGTTGTTTCGCATGATATTTAGCGATAAAGAGGCGCTTCTAAGCCTTTATAATGCAATGAGCGGGAAAGACTACGACGATCCAGATGAACTGGAGATTGTAACACTTGAAAATGCAATTTATATGAATAAAAAGAATGATCTAGCGTTCGTAATTGACAGTTCTTTGAATTTGTATGAACATCAATCAACGGATTCTCCGAATCTGCCAATGCGAAATTTATTTTACATATCAAGAGAACTAGAAAAATTGACTAGACAGCAGTCGTTATATTCCCCTAAGCAGGTAATGGTGCCAACACCACGTTTTATTGTGTTCTATAATGGCAAGGATACATCATGGGAGAGAAGGGTTGAAAAACTTTCCGATGCTTATGAACAGAAAATGGACAATCCAGAATTGGAACTTAGAGTAACTGTTCTGAATATTAATTTAGGAAAAAACAAGGAACTTATGAAAAAATGTAAGACTTTGTTTGAATACATGCAGTATGTAGAAAAAGTACGTAAGTATACAGCTATTATGAGTATTAGCCAGGCAGTAGAAAAGGCGGTCAATGAGAGCATTAAGGAAGGTATACTGAGTGGCTTTCTATTAAAGAATAAAGCGGAGGCGGTTCAGATGAGTATATTTGAGTATGATGAAGAAAAAGAGATGAAGTTAATCCGGCGGGATATGATGGAAATTGGGTTAGAACAGGGGCTAGAGCAAGGACTAGAACAAGGACTACGTGAAGGCATGGAGAGGGGATTCAAGGAAAGCGTCAAGCGTTTTATCCTTGTTAATCTAGAAGAACTGAAGCCAGAAAAAAATATTATCGCTGACTTACAAAAATATTTTAGGATATTACCAGTGGAAGGAAGGCAGCTCATTGCTGAATATAGGAAAGTAGAATAGTTCTAGCACTAAGAGAGGTATTGCATCTACGCTCTACCTCTCTATTTCTCTATAAATATCAGAAATTACAATATTATATCCAAATAAGAAGTGACACATTTCTTCTAATCACCAATAGAAATTCTTTCTAATACTAAACTTCACGTTTACTATTAGTTTTATAAAAAAATTATATCTATGCAAAAAAATAAAACCCTCCATTTCTAAGTATATTCGCATGTCCCACCTTTGAAAAAGTATAAAAGTAACACAAATACTAAACTTATAGTTTATTATTACTCTTGCAAAAACTTCTCTTTTCTTGTATACTGTTAACGATTATTATACGTGATGGAAGGAGAGTCGAACGTTGAACACGCTAACCCAGCAGGATACACCGATTCGAAAGGCACTAGAAGAGCAGCGATACAACCGTTTAGCTCATTTTGATGTACCTGGTCACAAAGGTGGAAGAGGCAATAAGGAATTACGAGACTTCTTGGGAGAAGAATGTATGAGATTAGACATGAATTCTATGAAGCCCTTAGATAATTTATGTCATCCCGTATCAGTAATAAAAGAAGCACAGGAACTTGCAGCAGAAGCATTTGGAGCAAAGGAAGCATTTTTTATTGTCAATGGAACAACTGCTGCCGTGCAGGCGATGATTATGTCAGTCTGTAAATCAGGCGAGAAAGTAATTATGCCGCGTAACGTACATAGAAGTGCAATTAACGCATTAGTAGTAAACGGTGCAATACCGGTTTATATAAATCCCGGAATAAACAAACAATTAGGAATTCCATTAGGAATGTCAGTGGAAGATGTAAAGAAAGCAATTATTGAAAACAAAGATGCCAAAGCGGTATTAGTGAATAATCCAANNCCAACTTATTATGGAATTTGTTCCAACTTACGTGAAATCGTTAAGCTTGCTCATGAGCACGACATGCTTGTATTAGCTGACGAGGCTCATGGAACCCATCTGTATTTTAACGATGACTTACCAGTATCTGCAATGGAAGCTGGAGCCGATATGGCAGCAGTCAGTATGCATAAAACAGGAGGTTCTTTAACTCAAAGTTCTATTTTACTGACCAATGAAAAGGTAAATAGTGACTATGTTCGACAGGTTATTAATTTAACACAGACAACTAGCGGAAATTATCTGTTACTGTCCTCTCTGGATATTGCAAGAAAGAACATGTATTTGAACGGAAAAGAGATGGTAAAGAAAACTCTGGATTTTGCAAGTTATGCAAGAGATGAAATCAATAAATTAGGTGGTTACTATGCCTTTGGAGAAGAATTAATAGACGGAGATATGGTCTACGGTTTTGATGCTACAAAACTGTCTGTTCATACAAGAGATATTGGATTAGCAGGAATCGAGGTTTATGATCTGCTTCGAGATGACTATGGCATCCAGATTGAGTTTGGTGACATTGGTAATATTCTTGCGATTATATCGGCTGGTGATCGAAATATTGAGATCGAACGTCTCATTGCAGCCTTGTCTGAAATTAAGCGCTTGCACCAGAAAGATAAAGCGGGATTATTTGATCATGAATACATTAAGCCACATATTATTATGGGGCCTCAGCAGGCATTTTATAGTCGGAAGGTTTCTCTTCCAATTGCCAAAAGTGAAGGCCATGTATGTGGAGAGTTCGTAATGTGTTATCCACCAGGAATTCCAATTCTGGCACCAGGTGAACTGATTACGAAAGATGTAGTAAATTATATTATGTATGCAAAAGAAAAAGGCTGTTTTATGACTGGAACACAGGATATGAAAATAGAAAATATTTGTGTTGTGGAGGAGTCGTGATGGAATATTGGTACAGTGACAAACACACGAAAGACGTAAAGCTTTCTATGAAAGTAAAAAAGCAGATTGTTAGCCATGAGAGCATGTATCAGAGAATTGATATTTTAGAAACGTATGAGTATGGAAGGGTTCTGGTTCTGGATGGAGAACTTATGATTACGGAAAAAGATGAGTTTATCTATCACGAAATGATTTCCCATGTTTCTATGGCAGTGCATCCAAATGTAAAAGATGTACTGGTTATTGGAGCTGGAGATGGTGGTACGATCAGGGAACTCTGTAAATATAGCACCATAGAACGAATTGATATGGTGGAGGTGGATCGGGATTTGGTTGATATCTGCAAAGAACATTTCACAAAGACGGCTTGTAAGTTAAATAATGAAAGAGTGCATATTTACCATGAAGAGGGACTACGTTTTGTCCGTTCTCATCATGAAGAATATGACTTGATTATTGTGGACTGTGCAGACCCATTTGGACCAGCAGAGGGATTGTTTACAAGAGAGTTTTATGGAAACTGCTATAAGGCAATGCGAGAAGATGGAATCTTAATCAATCAGCATGAAAGCCCATTTTACAGTGAGCATTCTCAGAGTGTGCAGAGAGCGCACAAGCATATTACAGCAGTGTTTCCCATGAGTACGGTGTATCAGTGTCATATTCCGTCTTATCCATCAGGACACTGGCTGTTTGGATTTGCGTCAAAGAGATATGACCCAATCAGGGATTTAAGAGAAGAAGAGTGGAATCGTCTTGGCATTGAGACCCGTTATTATAATACGGATCTTCATAAAGGATGTTTTTATCTTCCGAACTATGTAAAGGAGTTATTAGGAACTAATGGATAGAAATATACACACATTTATTGGCTGTGAAAGCGAATATACAGATGCAGATGTTGTAATGTTTGGTGCACCATTTGACAGTACAACATCCTATCGTCCAGGAACTAGATTCGCAAGTTCGGCTATTCGCAATGAAAGTTTTGGATTAGAGACTTATAGTCCTTATCAGGATAAGGATTTGATGGATTATCAGATTTATGATGGAGGAGATTTGGAACTTCCATTTGGTGCTCCGAAGGAGGCCCTAAGACAGATTGAAGAGTATGTGGATACTGTTTTGGCAGATGACAAAATTCCGCTTATGATTGGTGGAGAGCATCTGGTTACATTAGGGGCCGTGCGAAGTGCCGTAAAGAAATATGAAGAACTTCATATTGTACATTTTGATGCTCATGCAGATTTACGAGAAGAATATCTTGGAGTTACCTTATCTCATGCGACGGTGCTGCATCGTTGTCATGACTTGGTAGGTGACAATAAAATCTATCAATTTGGAATTCGAAGCGGAGACCGTGAGGAGTTTCGCTGGGGGAAAAACCATGTGATAACTTGCAAGTTTAACTTTGATACATTAGATGAAGTGGTAGAAAAACTAAAAGGAAAGCCAGTGTATTTTACATTGGATCTGGATGTGCTAGACCCATCCGTATTTCCAGGAACGGGAACCCCAGAAGCGGGAGGGGTTACGTTTATGGAGTTATTAGAGGCCATCAAAAAGGTTTCGGCCCTTAACGTTGTCGCATTGGATATGAATGAGTTATCACCGATTTACGACCAGACAGGAGCGTCAACAGCAGTGGCATGTAAGATTTTACGAGAAATGTTATTATTATTTGGTAGTGAAAGAGTTTAGTATGGAGGAATATTATGGGAAGAGCGTTAATCATTGGTGCTGGTGGAGTTGCCAGTGTAGTAATTCATAAATGTTGTCAGAACAGTGAGGTATTCGAAGAAATCTGTATCGCAAGCAGAATAAAATCAAAATGCGATGCAATTAGATCAAAATTAGATGGTGGAAAGACAAAGATTACAACTGCACAGGTAGATGCAGATAATGTTCCAGAGTTAGTAGCGTTAATTAACGATTACAAGCCAGACATTGTGATCAATGTAGCACTTCCATATCAGGATTTACATATTATGGACGCATGCTTAGAGACCAAGACAAACTACATGGATACAGCAAACTATGAGCCAGAGGATACGGCAAAATTTGAGTACAGCTGGCAGTGGGCATATCGTGAACGCTTTGAAAAAGCAGGTATTGTAGCACTTTTAGGCTGTGGTTTTGATCCAGGTGTTACAGGAGTATTTTCCGCTTATGCGCAGAAACATTATTTTGATGAAATCAACGAAATTGATATCTTAGACTGTAATGCAGGGGATCACGGTTATCCATTTGCAACCAACTTTAACCCAGAGATTAATATTCGTGAAGTTAGTGCAAAGGGAAGTTATTGGGAAAATGGCCAATGGGTTGAAACAAAGCCGATGGAAATTAAGAGAGTATATAATTTCCCGGAAATCGGACCAAAGGATATGTATCTATTACATCATGAAGAGTTAGAATCACTTGGTATTAACATGAAAGGAGTTAAGAGAATTCGTTTCTTTATGACATTTGGAGAAAGTTATCTGAGACATTTAGAGGTGTTAAAGAATGTTGGAATGACTTCGATTGAACCAATTGAATTTGAAGGAAAACAGATTGTACCTTTACAGTTCTTAAAAGCAGTATTGCCTGATCCAGCATCCTTAGGACCTAGAACAGTTGGTAAGACCAATATCGGATGTATCTTCAAAGGCAAGAAAGATGGAGAAGAGAAAACCTATTATGTATACAATGTTTGTGACCATCAGGAATGCTACAAAGAAGTTGGTTCCCAGGCAATTTCCTATACAACAGGTGTACCTGCCATGATTGGTGCCATGATGGTGATGACAGGTAAATGGTTTCGTCCAGGTGTATACAACGTAGAAGAATTCGATCCAGATCCATTCATGGAAGCACTTAATAAATGGGGTCTTCCA
>DBKX01000122.1 GCA_002297865.1 Lachnoclostridium sp. UBA739 | reverse complement strand
CTTAACATGGTAAGAATTACTCTTAATATAGTGTGTTTCTCTTTTATATAGTTTAAAGTAATTCTTTTTTCTTTCTTTCACTTTGTTTCATTTCTTTTTACTTTTCGCTACTTTCATGTACTTACATATAGTTCGTTTTACCTTAAAGTACCTTGAAACCATTGATATTACTGGCTTTTTTACATCTTTCCAAAAGTTTAAAGTTGTTTCGTGCTGTTTAAAGTATTTTTTTTCGCTTTGTTTTAATTGTTTTTATTTTCAGGTATTGACATGTTGTTTCAATTTGTTATAATGTACTTTGTAATACATTAAAGCACTTTCAAGTTGTTTTAACAATTTAATATAAAGGAGTTGAATCGAATAGATGGCTACCAACGAAACTAAGAAACCAAACATGACTAAGAATGATATGCATATACTTGACGCCATTCGAACATGTAAGGCCGAAAATGCTCTAAGAGGAGTTCCAGTATCATCTTTAGTCCCTAAGACTAACCTTAGTCATACTAAAATCAGGTCATCAATGAAAACACTAATCGCTGCAGGTTATGTTGAAGAGGGGTTCATGCAAAAGAACGCAAGAACGTATTACATTACTGAAAGTGGAATCGAACTTATTAGAAAATTACTATTCGAAGCTAAGAACGCAAGTCCTAGCCTTGAAGAAGAATATCGAACAGAAAAACAGTAACTTATCAATCATTTTTAATATATGAGGAAAGTGGAGGATTAAAACATGTTAAGTACAGAAATATTATTTATTGGAATTGGACAAGCCGGTAACAAAATTGTCTCTGAGATTATGAAAAAGAATAAGAGGATTAAAGGTATCTTCATTAACTCAAATGAGGGCGATTTAAAATCAATCTCAAATGCTAATGAAAGAAACACGGTTCTTGTTGATGGGGAAAACGGAGCTGGTAGAGATCGTAACGAAGCTAAAATATTTGCTATGGATAGCCGTTTTGAAATCTCAGATGAAATTAATAAATACAAGAGCAAGAAATACGTTTACTTTGTATTCAGTATGGGCGGCGGAACTGGATCTGGTATGACACCAGCAATCTTAACTTTCTTATACAAACAAAATCCAGATATCAAATACAACGTAGTTGCTGTATTACCTAAAAAGACTGAAACAAGACAAACTCTTAAGAACACAGCAGCATGTTGGGATGAATTAATGAAGTTATCTAAATTGAATGTAAATTCCATTTACTTACTAGATAACAGCAAGAGAGATACAACAAGCGAAATCAATGAAGAGTTCGCTTCCTTATTCACTAAATTCTTATCTTTACCAGATTATGATTACAACGAAGATAGCGTAACAATGGATAAGAGAGAAATCCGTAACCTTGGTAATGCTCCTGGTATCAATGCAATCTACGAATTAAATAATGACTATACTGAAAGTGATGTTACTAAATACATCAGTAAAGTTATGAAGAAGAGTATCTTCTCTGTAGGTGCTAAATCTTGTCATTATGTAGGTATAAGCACGGCTGCTGATTTCAACAGTGAAGATGTATTAGACGCATTTACAATTCTTCCAAATGGTGATAAATATCAATGCTTCTCCGATGAAGAAGATCCAATGTTAGTTATTGGTGGTGCAACACCTCAAAACCAACTTATCTTAGAAATGAAAAAAATCGTCGAAGAGGATCTAAAGAACGTAGCCGAAACAACTCCAGATGTTGACATTGAAGATTTACTTGTTAACTTAGAAGATCCACGCGATAAGAAACTTCCTAAGAGAAATACAAAATCCAAAGCTGTTGCATTAGATGATATCGATGAATCTGAATTATGGAACGATATCTTAAATATGTAATCTGGATATAGATAAAAAGAAAGATGGGCTTAATAACCCATCTTTTCTGCTTGTTTAATTATTTTGTTTGTAATAGTGGTTGTTAGATTTGAGATTCTTGTCCTCGTAAGTTCAAGCTCTTTGGCAATCTCAATATTCTTATATCCACTTCTAATCATTTTGTAAACCGCGTACTCTCTACCGGAGAATACATTCTCGCTTACCATTTCTTCCACTAAAGCTTCTAAATCAAATAGTAGTAGAGATAAGTCATCGTCTGGAATAAACTCATTCTGGACGTAAATAAGAGCTTTCACATGCTGCTGATTCGACCAATCAAACATTTCCCATGACGGGCACGTACTTTCCATAAGAGCATTTCTTAACTTATATCCGAATACACCTTTTAGAGTATCTTTCGTGTAGATCATATCCTGGTTTATTTCGCCTTTGATTTTTCTTAACTTATATCCTTTACCTTGCGGAGTTTTAAGCTTTTCTGATAGCTCATTATCATATTCCTTGTAAGCTCTAAGCACTTCACCACAGAAACTATCTTCCATAAGGTCCTCTTTAGTAATGACTTGTCTCTTAGGCTTTTTGAAGTTCTTATTCTGAATTAAGAAGTTGATCACCGTATCTTCTGAACCTGAGATACCAGTCTTAGCTTTTGCAAGTTCACATTTATGCTCCATGCTCTCTTCTCGTCTCATAGCTCTATTGTATTCGTTACGGTCAATGAAGAATCTGTATTCCTGGCTTTTCTCTTTACGGTCATCTCTTACCTCTTCGCTTCCAAGTAAGTAATCAGCCATTTGCTCCAATGCTTTACACACATTGTTATTCTCGCTTAGAGAATCATTCTGGTTAAGTTCACATTTATAGTGACCATCAAAATAATTCTCGAAGAAGTTCAATCCGTTTTCATCAGTATTACTTAATACATCATCGACAATCTTTCTTCTCCCTTCTAAATCTCTGACTTTATAATCTAAAGCCTGTTTAACTTCATAAACGTTCTGGTTATTGATTTTACCATTGAATAAGTGTCTATTTTCAAAACCCATGTTTTTATCCTCCTGATTGTTTTAAACTGTCATAACCTATCGTAAGTTATTATTTATCATATTTATATTATATAATTATTATTCCAATGGTAAACTCACCTAAAAAAAGAACTGCCTAAGCAGCTCTTTCTTGAATGTAACCATGTTTAACAAGAGATTTACGAATGAACTCCTGTCCTTTAGGTCTTACCAATACTTTTACTCTATTAATTTTATCAGTTGGGTACTGTTTAACCTCAAAGAATCTATCATACTTAGCATATGGAACATTGTGTTTTGCTCCATATCTCTTAACACGCTTTCCTAAAGTCTTGTCGTAACACATGTATTCATCAGTCATTAGAACACGGTGATTTCTTAAGATACTTAGAAGCTCATTTTTTCCAATACCTAAATTAGCAGCAAGGATCTTAAACTCAACCGAAGATTCCTCGTTCTCAATGAAATGTGCGAATGCTTCAACCTTTGGAGCTTGTTCTTCAAGCTGCTTATCTTTCATTCTGATAATCTCGTCTTTTTTACTAAGCGTTCTCTGTGCAACTACCAATGCTCTTGCAAGAAATTCTTCATCCGATTCCTCCGCAGAAACTGGAATATAACCTCCAGTCATCCTAATCTGTTTTAAGATCGTTTTAACTTCTTTCTTAAATTCCTTTGCAATAGGCTTACGACTCTGCATTAATACTTCATATAAACCGTCTTCTGTTAAAAACCATTGTTCTTTCCTAACTCCACCGTGAGTAGAAACTTGATTATAAACATTGTTTAGCATCAAGATTTTTTCATCTTCATCTACCTTAGAAAGCATAACACTTGAATTGCTATGTTCAATCCATTCTGCAACATCTTTAGCAAGGAATAATGGCTGTTCTGGTGTACCATACATTCTAAATTCTTTACCTAATACTTCTCTTTGTTCAAATACTGTTAATTGATTCATTGTTATATCTCCTTTATATATCTTAATTAGTCATTTTGTTTATATTATATAATCAATAACAGGAGAGTAAACGGAACTAAATAATTTTTTTAATTTCTTATATTTCGAGTTTTAAGACTACGATTCTTGATATCTGTATAAATCGTAGGGTATGACATTTATTGACTGAATATAGGGATAATATAAGCATTACGGCGCGCATATATCGGGCTTATATATCCAACCTGTATTATTATCCTGCAATGAATATACACAGCTCAATATTCCTGGAGCATATACGGCTACAATAATGCGGGTCCTAATATATGGCACCACACGTCCTATATCTAAAGAATAACTAGGGATAAATATATTGGGATTGTTTATCTATGAATGATGATAAAAAAAGAATTGAGTTTCTACTATATTAATGTTTAAAAATAACCTTTTGACAGTGGGGTAGCAAAACCCTATATCCAGGTACCAATAGTATGTTGGAACAACAGAAGAATAGAGTTAATCTTATTCAGTATAAATCATGAACCATTAGCCAATACTTATAATGTAGATCCACTACGGCTATATGCCTATCTGGATATGGTATAGGTAGAATAGGTAAACGATACATGATAGTTGTCAATGAGATGAATATAAAAAGAATAATACAAGTTATATTTAATTAAGTTAATTTATAAAAGTATTATAGGTGTGGTAGTTAAGTCAAGTCATGAGAGCAAGATAGCTCACTAATTACTTAATCGTCTGGAAATGAACCAGGTATAACCAGCTCTATCACAAGTCATAGGGTATCCCGCCCATTTTTTCAGAAAAAAATAGCTGGTAAATGACCGCGACGAGGGGAGGTCTGCTCACACACAAGTACCCAAATCACTTTTTTTTGTAAAAGGCAGCATTTTGGCCATGGAATACCAAATCAATGATATTTCATATTAACCAATATATCAAATGCAACGACTTTTCGGCCCTCCTTAACATATTTAAAATCAACTGTGAATAGAGTAACCCTTTCGATTTCCTTTTTCGCAATGTCAACGACTTTCTTCCTAAACATTCCGAACTGGGTAAATTTATCTTCACACTCACATGCAGCTCTGATTTCGTCAACTGTTAATCGAACCAGAACACCTTCCTTTGGAAGAACCTTTTGTGTGATTTTAGCTTGAAGTAATTCAAATACTCTAATAGCATAAACGGAGTTCATAGCTAATATATTCTCTAAAGGGTATTGAGCGTAATATTCCTTTAGGCCAAGTAAGTAAGGACGTAATCCTTTATCCTCACCAGAACCTTCATAGAGCTTAATTTCAATAATGCCAGTGCCTTCTGTATATTTGCAATAATCAACCCACTTAAATTTGAGAAATGACTTGCTATTAGGCTTATTTTTGTCCTTAATCTTAACGAATTTACTCATTAAACCGTCAGTAATTTTATCGATATCTCGATATATGTTTGAGCTATCAATTCCAAGGATTTCAGCAAGATCCGTTATTTTAACACGATATGGTTTGAATTGTTTGTCCTCTTTTACGATTTGCATAATTGCTAATCTTAATATTTTTGCTTCGTTCAATGTAAGCGTTTGTTTTCCACTAATTAAATCATTTGCTTGAACCACATAATTGTTAGAATTTAGGTTCATAGGAAGTGATAATTGCTCGTACATAGTCTAACTATTACCTTTCTTCTTTCGGGTTATTTTAATTAAATTTTATAGTGTTTTAGCAGGTATGTCAATGCTCAATATGAGTATAATTCATAGTGATTTTCATTGAGACTGTCAAAAGGTTATTTTTAAATACATATATTCTAGCAAAGAGGCGTTTTAAATAGATTGAATCCACCATTTGTTGACTGTCTAAAGGTTATTTTTAATGAAATGCTGGAAATGTGCATAACTTTTTATGACAAAACGAGGTGACTGTCTAAAGGTTATTTTATTGAAATCATCAAATTATCCCAAACTGTCTAAAGGTTATTTTATTACTGTCCTTAGGTTATAATTAGCTGTCGATAGGTTATTTTTAAGTAGTTGTGGATAACTCTGCAACCCCTTGATTTTCCACGGTTTGACAGCTCTTAACTTCATAATAGTTTGTCCTAAGTATTAAAGTAATAAAAGTAATTATATATATACATATATAGCTTCATGAAAAATCTTAACTGTCAAAAGGTTATTTTTAAATAATCCATGACTACTTACTGAATTACTTAGATGTTCATTCTATCATTAGGATCCGTCTTCATGCTCTTAATGTTATTGCACTTATGCTTCCCCTTAGCTTCTTCATTCTTTATACCTTCAATATCTTAATATATCGCTATCTGAAAGATTTATTGATATATAAACTATATAATTGAAGAACTAATATATTAACTATATATTTAATATTTATGTTGACTACAGTGAGTCGAGCGAAGCATAATTACCGTTTCAGCTCTTCAATATATATAGTTATCCTAGGGAAAAGGCAAAAAAAGATAGAGTTCTGCTTATCTTCTCTAGAATAACTATATGTGGGGTTATTACCGCCATCAGTCTGACGTTTACGACACGACAACGCACACAACACTTTAGTATGCAGCATTTCAGCTACATTGCATATCAAAACTGGAGTTTTGCCCTTCCAGTCAATACTTTCGTATTTTCTATACATATCCTTGGTAAAACAATAAATTTAATGCAAACCAAACACCAACCTCTTTATCCATAAGCATGTAATAATTTACAGCGGCTTACTGTCCTCTCGGACTAAGATAAATTAAATATCCGCAGATTCAACATCCTGTAGGCTACTTTCAATAGGACTTACGTCATCACTTCATACAAGTGTAATATGAAGTGAACCGGGCCCAGAATCGTCTCACGACGTTCCTTGTAATTTTTGCGGTGGGTGGCCTGACCTTATACGGTTTATACTGTTACGGCGTCCAGTCTGTCCAAAGCGGTCCTCTTTTTTGCGTGAATATAGATATATACACAAAAAAAAGGCATAGAAAATACACTTCTTGCCTTGACATTTACTAGACTTGCGATTAAAATAAGATGTATAAAACTAATTAATAGTTTACACATAACGGTAATACAAGCGATATGTTATAAGCAGTTAGAAGTTGAGGTTCTTTCTGTAAAGAGATTTGGCGATCTCGTTACATCTTGCTTTGTTATCGTTATTTTTTTATCATTATAACACCAAGAATTTCATTTATCAACAGATATCGGAAATAAAATGTTAATAACTTCATAAATCTAAATATAATTTCAAGTAATTATCCACATTTCTTCTGTTTATCCAAACAAATTCTATTCAATTTAGTATTTATATTATTGATTATATATCATTTCGACAAGATTGTACACACTTTTTTAAAAAAAACTTTTTTTCGGGTTTACTATGGGCTAACAAAATGCCAAGAAATAGATATATATAATAGGGATATTAATTATCCAATATAAATATAGGGAGTCATTAATGTGAAGTGTAAAGAATGTAATGAGCAGCTAAGGCTGGTATACGAAAACATGATGATATTCGAGCACATTACTCTTTTCAAGTGTCCAGAATGCGATACTTATCATTCAGAAGAAGAGCTTGGAGAAGAGGAAATTGAAATATTATACTGGAAAGAGAGCGAATAAATAGTGATAGATTTAGAAATCCAATTATGTTATGACAAACTTTCTGGTAATAGTGAATTATCTTGGGAAGAAATAAAAGAATCAGCTAATTTCGAGCATTCAGTAGCTCATTTAAAGAACTTAGCTTATGGATATAAAAGATTAATAGATAGTGGTTATCTTGGTATGGTAAACGAAGATACAGAGAACGACGAGAAGTTGTTAGAAATCAGGAAAGAGATTATGAAGTTGGCTACTCTTAAATCGGAGCTTAATAAGAATCTTAGAAAAGACGCAAGAGACGAACTATTTTTCGAGCAGATCTCAGACGTTATTCAACGATTAGAGCCGCCAAAATATCAAATGATTCCTGAACTTCCTGATAATGATAAAGAATATATTCTTCATATGAGCGATATTCATTACGGAAGTGAATTTGAAGTTGAAGGAAATTCTTATAATATTAAGACGTGTGAAGAAAGATTATTTACGCTATTATCAAGAGTTATTACAAAGGTAAAACGAGATAATATACAAAGAATCAAGGTTGTTAATACCGGAGACAGTATTCAAGGGATGTTGAGATTATCAGATGTTAAGAAGAACGAACTACCGGTTGTTGAAAGCATTGTTGGTTTTTCTAGGCTAATGTCTGAATTTCTGAATAATCTTAGTGAATATGTAAATGTGGAATATTATCATATAACATCAGCAAACCATAGTGAACCGAGATTCATTGGAACACAAGCTGGAGCTATGCCTGAGGAAGACTTTGAAAAAGTGATCATGAGCTATATTAAGGATGTTTTATCAGACAATGAGAGAGTTTACGTCCATACTGATATGACAAAGCCTTATATAGAAATGAATATCTATGGATATGAATTTATCTGTATGCACGGTCATACGGTTAAGAGTATTGATAATGCAATCAGAGATTTATCAATGACAAATAAAAAATTCTATAATTACCTACTGATGGGCCACGTTCATCATACAAATATCAAAGAAACTGATAGTGATTGTATGGTGCTTGTGGCTCCTTCTTTTGTGGGAGTTTGTCCATATAGCAAGAAAATACTAAAAACAAGTAATCCTGGAGCAACCATGTATACTATCGAAGATGGTTATGGATTGACTGATATCAAATTATTTAATCTAGCGAGGATTAAGAATGCAAGTTAATAGAATTATTGTACCCTCCAATAATTTAGTTCATATAAAGGCGCCATTATAGGCGTCTTTCTTCATTTTATGAGGAAAAAGATATGTGGTAGCTGCGGTAAATTTTTTAATGAGGGTACTAGATGTGAATGTAGAAAAGCTGCAAATACCGAAGCAAGAAGAAATTATGAAAGAGATCCGATGATTGGATCTTACAGATGGAAAAAGAAAAGAGAGTTTATCCGAAGACGAGATAACAACATGTGTCAGAGGTGTTTAATCAAATATAAACTGATTACCACTACCGATTTATCGGTCCATCATATCAAGTCCAGAAATCATTATCCTGAACTTGCCTGGGATGATGATAACCTAATCTGCGTATGTGGTTCATGCAACTCGGCCTTAGGAACATCGGATAAGCTAGATTTTGAATGGAATACCAAACAAAACAGTTTTAATTTATAAATTAATAAGGAGAGTGAAATGGAATGAGCAGAGCGAGAAAGCCAGCGTCTCTTAAGAAGGGAAAATCGGAGACGAAGGAACAGTTACAAAGAAGAGAAGAGATTGAGAGACAGCTCATGGGCAATTCTGACGATGTGAAGTCCATTCCCGAATACTTATCAGATGAAGAAAAGATATATTATACATGGCTTGTAAACGAAATTGAAATCAGTGGAATTTTAACTAACCTGGATAAACCGCTGATAGAGCAGACTGCAAACTGCTTACATGTCATGAGACAGTGCGACGATCATATCAGAACTAACGGAATACTAGTTCCAAAAATTGATAGGTTTGGGAATATGGAAGAGAAAGAAAATCCATGTATCAAAGTAAAACTAAACTATCAAACAAAGTACGCAGCTCTATGCAATCAATTAGGATTATCACCTGCAGCACGTTCAGCTCTAGCAGGGAAACAAATGGAAGCGAAGCAAACGGAAGAGGATCCATTGCTTAAAGTTCTTAGAGGTGAATAATGAACATCAAAGAACATAAGGCTTATGCTTATGCGGTTCGAGTCGTAAACAAGGAAGAGACGGCTGGAAAATACGTAATTAAAGCCTGTGAAAACTTCCTGAAAGATATAGACGATCCTAATTGCAAATACTTCATCAAAGAGGATGAATTAAAGAAAATAACAAATATAACAAAACTTATAAATATGGCCACTGGTTTAAAGGTTGGGGTATCAGCTCATGATGCTCTAGCTGGTTTCCAGTGGTTCTTTTTAGTTAATGCCTTATGTTGGTACCATAAGGATAATCCAATCAAAAGAAGGTATGAAAAATCAACCTTACTGATAGCTAGAAAGTCAGGTAAGTCGTTTTTAGTTGCACTAATTTTCGTTATCTTATTGTTAATCGAACCAGAGTTTTCGGAGTTTTACTCGGTTGCACCAGATAGAGAGCTGTCATCGATTGTAAAGAAAGAAATTGAGCAGATGATACAAGCTTCTCCGTTGATTGCAAGCCGATTTAAACCTCTCCGTAGTGAGGTAAGGTGTGAGCTTACAAAGAGTAAATATGTTGCGCTTGCCAATTCAGAAAACCGTATGGATGGGCGTAAAGCCAATGTATTCGTAGCTGATGAAGTTGGAGCACTACGTACTAGATATCCAATCGATGCCATGCAATCTTCGCAGATGTCAATGGTTAACCGTACAGGAATCCTGATTAGTACAGCTTATGAAAGTACAGATAATCCAATGACACAAGAGGTAGAGTACGCAGAGAAGGTCCTAGATGGAGTTATCGAGGACGACACCTTATTTGCTTTGTTATATAAGCCAGATAATCCAAAAGAGTGGATGAGCGATATATCACTTTTAGAAGCTAATCCGTTATGTTTCGATGTACCGGAAAACTTAGAGTATCTGAAAAAGCAGAGAAATATTGCAATAGAAATGCCCTCAGCTAAGAAAAACTTCTTAACCAAGCATATGAACATCTTCGTTGATGGTGATGATTCAGAAGTCTATATTCCAATGGACAATGTAAGAAAGTGTGCCACAAGTGGATATGATTGGTATGGAAGGGAAGTTTATATCGGAGTCGATTTATCTCAAACTACCGATAACACCGCCATTTCCATGGTTACGTATGATTACGATCTAGGAAAATTCGTTTCTAAGTCATGGGCGTTTATACCTGCAGATAATGCAGCCAACAAGACGAAAATGGAAAAAGTAGATTATTTCTTGTATAAGGAATTAGGTTATTGCTATCATTGTGGTGACAACGTTATTGACCATGCCTTCGTAGAGGACTTTGTGATAGCCTTAGAGGACACATATGGCGTCAAGGTTCTTGATATAGGCTACGATAGATATAACTGTATAGGGTCTGCAAATAGATGGTATAACGCAGGATATCAAGTTACAGAGATTAAGCAGCATTCAAGTGTTTTACACCCAGCAACAAAATTCCTTAAAGAAGTGGTGCTGAAAGAAGAGTTTCTTTATGAAGAGAATAAGCTGTTGGAAATCAACTTCTCCAATGCAAGACTTGTGCTTGATACCAACCTTAATGGGTATATCAACAAAAAGAAAAGTACCGGAAAAATCGATATGGTGGCAGCTCTAATCAATGCTATGGTATTCTGGGAGAAAGAGTTCAGTGAAGGTAAAAATATCTATGATACCAATGAAAGAGACGAAGGATTCATCATGATTTAGTCGTTCCAATTGGTTTACTTTTGGAAATAACATTATATAATATAAATATGTAATTGAATAAAAACAGTATTTTAATAGTACTATCCAGTTGTTTTGCCGATTCTACTGGTTTATCAAAAAGAAAGATAAGTTTTATCAGCTGTCGCATAAGAAATTGATACGTTGTTCCATTCAGGTGGTTACTGCTCCTACGGTCCACTTCTTTGGTCTCAATAATATGTACGTCAAGCTATTATAATCTTTACAAGTTTTAATTAAAAACCGTTTCTTGATAAAAAACCGTTTTGTTAGTTTTAGTATTCTAACTGAAAAATAATACTGGTAGGAACCGAGTTTGGCAAGATTACAAATCCATACAAGGCTTGATTGAGTATGGATCTTTCTTGTTTCAAACTATCAAGTTAAGTAACTTAAGGCTTATTATATCTAATATTAATTAGTAATTAATTGAAACAACATATAACTATTACAAACTGAAACGAAATACTAACAACTAAAACAAACTATTTGAAACTGTTCACAACTACTTTAAATCACTTAACCCGACTCACCTTGTGAGGCGGCAAAGGGATAGTAGAATTTTTTATAAAAATATTCCAAATAAGCGTGAACATTTGGTAGTTACGGATATATATATAATAGAGATATATTGATTCAACAATATAAATACAATGAATAATAAAGGTAGGCAAGAGAATGGGTTTATTTGATTTTTTAAGAGAAGACAACTCTAACACAGCAAACCTTGAAGAACGAATGTATTCAACAGGAATCACTTCATTCTATGGAGTGACAACAGCGCATGAAGATGATGTTGTAAGAATACCAACAGTTCAAGCTATTTTAGAAATCATCGGTGGGACAATCGCGCAGCTTCCAGTTTATTTATATAAAGACAATGGAGATGGCAGCATTGAGAGAGTAGAGGACCATAGAGAATATCTCTTAAATAACGAGCCAAACTCAATGCAGACAGCTTATAACTTTAAGAAAAATATCGTAAAGGATTATCTTTTACACGGTGGAAGTTATTCATATATCGAAAGCGTCAGAAACGAGGTTACTGGTCTTTATAATTTAGAGTCCAAGAACCTTACTGTAAAGCTCTATAAAAAGAGGGGCTACAGGGTAGAAGATGCTGATATTATTCTTAACGGAGAATGCGGACAAGAAATATTCAAGCCGCATGAATTAATGATTTGTCTCAAAGAGAGTGAAGACGGATTGACTTCCAAAGGAGCTCTCTATTACGGTAAGAGTATTTTCAAAGTTGTAAATGAGGAATTGAATTACACAGAAAATATTTATAAGAATGGTACATTGCCGCTTGGTGTGCTCCAAGCCAAAGGGCGTTTAACAAGAGACGCAGTTGAAAGGCTTCGTGAGTCCTGGAGTAGATTGTATTCAGGCTCTTCTAACGCTGGTAAAACGGTTATTTTAGAAGAAGGACTTGAATATAAGGCTGTATCATTAAACCCTAGAGATTTGCTTTTAAATGAGAATAAAAAAGACAATATCAGTGATATTTGTCGTCTGTTCAATATTCCTGAAAGTTTGGTTAATCCGAACGCGAATAAGTATGGATCACTGGAACAGAACAATATCTTCTTCCTGCAGTACACACTAAGCCCGATTATCTGTGCAATCGAAGACGGTCTTAATAAATCCTTGCTTCTTGAAGAAGAAAAGGAAAAGGGTATGTTCTTCGCGTTTGATACATCGGAAGTTCTTAGAACGACTGAAAAGGAAAGGTACGAATCATTAAAAGTAGGTCTTGATACTGGTATCATCACTTTGAATGAAGCGAGATATAAGTTAAATCTTAAGGGAATTAAGGATGATATTATGAAATGGTCTCTTGGTTCGGTGTTGTATTATCCGGAAACCGGAGAAATGAAGATACCAAACATGGGTATCGGAATTGATGGCTATGATAAGCCAAATCAAAAGCAAGGAGAAGATAAGGATGAACAAAGTGGTTCAAGCTCTGACAGTGACCCTTCAGCACCTGATCAGGAACTTCAGTAATTATTGTTTACTGGTCGGAATTATCTTCATTCTGTATTTTATCAAAATAACTTACGGAGTGCCAACATTGATATTGTCTATTGGTGTTGTTTCCGTGCTAACAAGTCTGATTGTCGAATTAAACAAGAAAGGCAATAAGAGAAATAATTCAGGTTGGTAAAGTTTATTGAAAGCATGTCTGGTTATCCGGATGTGCTTTTTTGTTTTGATTAATTACAGGAGGTGAAAAGGGAATTGGAAAAGATGGAGCTTAGGGTTTTGTCCTCTTCGACTGAATTTACAAGTAATGATGATTTAGTTGTTGAAGGATTAGTAAATGAAACAGGAAGTTGGTCTCATGTTCTCGGTAACAGAAAGAAATTTAGAGAGCAGATCGTCAAGGGTGCATTTGATAAAGCAATTCAAGAAGCAAGACGTATTGACTTCCTTGGAGAACACAAGCAAGAAGCATTACTGGCAACTACTGAAAATGGTTCGCTGCAGCTTTGGGAAGATGAAGAAGGCTTAAAAATGAGAGCCAAAATCGCCCCTACAAGCTATGGTAAAGATTTTTACACTCTTATGAGCGAGAAGGTTATTTCTCACATGAGCTTTGGGTTCAAGGTTGTCAAAGACAGCTGGAAAAAGGGTGTTGATGGAATTTATGAAAGAATGATTGAAAGCTTAGAACTACTAGAGGTTTCGGCTGTTCGAAATCCAGCTTATCCGCAATCTGCAATCGCAGCACGTGGAATTGACCTTATCGAAGATGTTGAGATTCCAAAAGAACTTGATGAAGAGGTCGAAGAAAGAGCAATTGACGTTGATGCGTTGAAGGCTGAGCTTAAAAAAGAACTTCTTGCTGAATTAATGCAGTCTAATGAAAAAACGACCGCAAAGGAAATTACAAAAAATGAGGAAATGATTTCAAATAGTAATAGTGAAGAAGTAAAGACGAATCAGAATGAATTACAAAACGATGATAAAATAATTATAGAAAAAATCAAAAATGATTCAGAAACGATTCAAGAAGAAAGCAAAAAGGAAGATAGCATGATTTCGGAAAGCAATCCGGAAGTGAATGAGCCTGTTCAAACGGAAACTCCAAAAGAGGATGAAGTGGTATCGGCACCAGAGGTTGATGATAAGGCAAAGATCATGGATTTATTCCATAAATACAAAGAACTACAAGGACTTAAATAGGAGGATTTTCAATGAAAAAGTTAATTGAAAAGAAAAATTCTCTTATCGCACAGGCAGAGGAATTATTAGCTGCTTGCGAGACAGAAGTTAGAGGTCTAACAGATGAAGAGAATGAAAAATATATAGCTTTAAAAGCTGAAATAGAAGATTTAAACAATGAAATCAAAGCAACAGAAGAGCGTGCAAAAGAAGGCGCGGTTGTTGAAGTTGTAGAAAATAACGATCTTAAAGGAGAAGAAAGAAGTATGGAAATGAACAAAGAACTAGAAGTAAGAGGCGTAGAGCAGTACCTTAGAAAGACAGATGGCGAAGAAGTTAGAGCAATGACTTACGGTGCAAACGGCCATTTAGTACCTGAGTACCTTCACGGTGAATTAGTGAAAACTCTTCCAGAGGTTGCTCCATTATTTGCAGAAGTACCAAAATTAACACCAGTTGCAGGTACATTAAGAGTAGCTAGAGAAAAACAGCTTGGTGAAGCTGGTTTCGTTGGTGAAGATGAAGAATTAACATTAGCTGACGTTAAAACAGATTTTGTTGAATTAACTCAGAAAAGAGCTGGTGCAGCTATCGAGTTATCTCAAAAATTAATCAACGATGCTGGTATCGATGTAGTTGCTTACTCTCAGGAATTATTATTCCGTAGACTTGGTTACGCATTAGATAGAGCAATGGTTACTGGTGATGGAACAAAATCTATTGAAGGTCTTGTAAATGCTCCAGAAACTTGCAAAGTTGAATTAGGCGTACCTGGAACATTAACTATCGATGATATGATGAAAATGGCTGCTAACATGAAAACTGTTTACCAAACAGGTGCAAAATGGGTAATGGATAGAGCAGCGTTTGAGAAATTAGCTGCTATGAAAGATGGTAACGGACACTTCTACGTTGTGAGAGCACAGGAAGTTGATGGAACTATCGCTTATAAATTATTTGGTTTAACTATCTTAATCAATGATGCTGCTAAAGGTAAAATCTTCTTAGCAAACTTCGCTCATGCATTCAAAGGTATGGTTAAGAAAGAAGTTGGATTAAAAACTATCGATGGTGATAGACACAACGCTTTAAAAGGAACTGTAACATTAGTTCTTGATGCTTATGTAGACGTGAAAATCGTTCAGCCAGAAGCCATCAGATTTGTTGAATTAGCATAGTTTATTATATAATATAAATATGTAATACAATAACAGTCTCGGGTTCATTCCTGGGACTGTTTTATTTTTAAAAGGAGGCTAGTTCATGAAAATCAAAATGATTGTTTCTGCAGTTACAGAGAAGCAGACGTTCCACAATCTCAATGTTTACGAGACAGGTGTTTCTATCGATGAAAAGCTGGCGGAAGCCTATGTGGGTGCAAAATACGCAGTTGTAATCGAGGAACAAGTGGAAGTAAAAGAAGAAGCCCCTGAAAAACCTAAGAAAACAACGAAGAAGAAGAAAGTCGTTGAAGATTAGTGAAATAAACCTTGAAGTTGTACAAAATTATCTAAGACTGCCGATAGGGGCTGGTAGTGAGGATGAAATGGAACTTCAAATGTACCTTGACGCAGCAAAACACTACTTAGTTAAGTACACAGGCCTTACAGAAGATAAGATTGAGGAAAATGAGTATTATTCCATTCCAGTTCTTATGTTAGTAGCTGAATTTTATGAAAACAAATCAATTAAGGGTTCTAGGTATGTAAATGCTATCTTTGATAGATTTATCGACCTGGATATGGTACATCATCTATGATAATTAATCCAGGTTTATTAAAGCATAATATCGTAATTTACAGATATACCGAAACAGTGGATCCAGAAGGATTCAAAACAAAAACTCATAAAGTGGTTTTAAAATGTAAAGCGGCCTTGGAAAAATACCAAACGACTGATAGTGACTTTGGAGCCACATCTACTATCAATATTGTTAGGCCCAAAATTAAGTGTGTAATTAGGTTTGCTGATATTAATAACAACGATACGGTTGAACTAAATGGTATCAGATACTCAATTACTGATATTGAAGATATAAACTTCGAGAGAAGATTTTTAAGGATTACATTAGCAAATGAGTAGCTTTCGTATGGAAGGTTTTGATGACCTTATAAAGAAACTAGATACCATGGGTCAGGTTGGTAATAAAATCGGCAATAATGCCCTAAAAGCTGCAAGTCAGGTAATTGTAGAGCAGCAAAAGAAAGATGCTCCTAGAAATACTGGAAAAGGTGCTGAAAGCCTAAAACCAGGAAAGATAAAGACATCTGCAGCTAAGAACAAATATATTCAGGTTGGTATTGTAAACGGGTCAAATTGGGAAAATGTGCAGGGTGTATATTTCCAGCACTATGGTTATAAGAACCATCGAACAGGAAAATACCACGCTGGATCGTTGTGGATGGACCACTCTTTTGAAAAAGCGAAAGGGGTTGCTGCTAAGCTGATGCTTACAATTATAAATAAGGAGCTGAAACTGTAATGAGTGTAAAAAGAAAAGTGATGGAAGCATTACTTCCTTTAGGTGTTCCAGTTGAGTTTCTTACGAGAGAGGACGATGGAAAATTTCCATTCATAGTATTTAACGTTTCTGAAACTCCTTATGATTTTGCCGATGATGAAGAGGAAGGGACACTTTCTATGATTTCAGTTAACCTCTTCTCTAAACCAGAGTATAACTTTGAAAACCTAAAGAAAGAAATCATAAAAGCCATGAAAGAAAATGGCTTCATAAAGAATCAAATACCGGCTACAGAATGGTTAGAAAAAGAAAAAGTTTTTAATCAGCCTATGGCCTTTGTATATTACCAAGCTGTCGAGTAATCGGCAGTTTTTTTAATTAGGAGGAAATTGTATATGAGCAGAATTGTGGGCTGTCGCGACATGCATATAGCTAAATTAACAAAAGATACACCAGGTGGAACACCAACTTGGGATAAACCAATCAGAGTTCCATCTCTTATCAACGTGTCAGTATCTGATACAGTAGAGCAATCTAAGTTCTATTCAGATGACGTAATCGAGCAGTCTTTCTCTAAGACAGCTGGAAAGGAAATTACAATCGAACTTGGTTATCTAACAACTGAATTAGAAGCCTTAATCACTGGTAAAGAGTACAAGAATGGTGTTCTAGTTCAGGGTGGAGATGATATGCCAATGGAAGTTGCTCTTTTATTTAGAGCGCCAAAATCTAAAGGTGGATTTAGATACATGGTCCTTTATAAAGGTACTTTAGCAAGAACTGAATCTGAATATGCTACACAGGAAGATTCTGTTGAATCTGCAACTGTAAAACTAGTTGGTACATTTATCCCGTTAGCTTCTAATGGAAAGATGGCTGCAACAGCAGATTCTGATACTCTTATCGGAGATGGCGACGCAGATATCGCATTACAGGAAATGATTACTAACTGGTTTGATGAAGTTCAGTTACCAGAGTAACAAATATTATTCAATATAAATACTGTTGAGAATTTAATTTCTCGCAGTATTTATTTTTTTTCTTAAAAACATGAAATAAAAACGAAATTTTAACTTGGAGGAAAACAGATATGATAAGAAATTCAGTCCCAGTGACAGTAAAAGGTGAACATTTAGAAATCGTGGTTAATGTGGGAGCCATGATTGCAGTAGAAAAAACCGCACGTAAAGGATTTATGAAAGTATTAGCGGAGATGGAAAGTGGAGATTTACTACCAGTTTCAATCTTACTAGGTGCCTGCTTAAAGAAAAACGGAAAGCCAGTGGGCGTTGACTTTGTAGAGTCTCTTTATTTTGACGAAATGGAAGAACTTTTAAATCCTCTTATGGAAGCAATCTCATTAGCATTTCCGCCAGCAGGTAAGGAAAAAAACGTAGAAGCAGTTCAAAAAACGATGAAATAGACTGGTACTGGATCTCTTATGTGTGTAGGGTCTTCCTCAATATGAGTGAGGAAGAAATCCTCCAAAATGATTTGAGATATATTTTTGAGCTGGTACGTGTTCACAAAGATTTTAATAAAGTGCCAGATAAGAATGATAAGAAATCGAACGTTCCTGATTACACTCAGGAAGAAAAATTTATAGATGAAATTAGCTTATAGAAGGATGGTGGAAAAGAGTGTCGGATCAAAAACTTACGGTATCGCTGATATTGAACAGCTCATCATTCGCTAAGCAAATCCAGGATGTAAATAGACAAGTCAAGCTGACTGAAAGTGAATTTGGAAAGGTAGCTTCTTCCACAAAGGACTTTGCTAGCTCCATGGACGGAGCAAAGAGTAAGGTAAAAAATCTTACTGACAAACTCGAATTACAGGGGAAGAAGGTTTCCTTATACCAAAATGAAGTAAATAAGACAAAGACAACCTTATCAGAGCTTACAAAGAAATATGGAGAGGTTGATTCCAAACTTGCTTCTTCTAACAAAAAGTATGATGAAGCATGTCAGAAGTATGGAAAGAACTCGAAAGAAGCTAAGGCTCTTAAAGATGAAATTGAGAAGTTAGATAAGTCTAAACAAAATCTTGAAACTAGGATTGTCAGTACAAATGGTAGGTTAACTAGCTTACAAACGGAACTTAATAAGTCAGAAACAGAATTTAATAAGTTAGATAGGGAAGTAAAAGACGCGTCGGAGTCACTAAAAAACTTTAAGTTAGATCAGGCGAAACAATCTTTAAGTAACCTTGGTGACACATTAAATGCTACGGGTGACAAGTTTCAAGCTGCTGGTAAGAAAATCAGTAACGTAGGTAATAAGTTGGCTTTGGGCGTGGCAGCTCCATTGACTGCTATTGGAGTGGGTGCTGCTAAAGTAAGTGTATCTTTTGAAAAAGCCATGGCCCAGGTGCAAGCGACTTCAAGTGCTAGTGCTGATGAAATGGCTAAACTTACTGATAAAGCAACAGCTCTTGGTAAAAGTATCGCTGGTGCTTCGGCTTCTGACGTTGCTGAATCATTTAACTACTTAGCCCTTGCTGGTTATAATACCAATCAAATGCTTGCTGCCATTGAACCCAATGTCAAGGCTTCTATCGCATTTAACGCCGACATGGCTACTGTAACAGATTTAGCAACGGATTCCATGTCAGCTATGGGAATGGAAGCGGAACAGATGGGAGAATACCTTGACCTGGTAGCTCAATGTTCAAGGAACGCAAATACATCAGCGGTTCAGATGATGGAAGCATATGTTCTATGTGGTGGAACAATGAACAAGATGGGAGTTCCATTACAAGAAAGTGCCAAAGTCCTTTCCGTTCTTGCTGATAATGGTCTAAAAGGATCCGAAGCAGGTCGAAGTCTGCAATCCGTAATGGTTAACTTAATGGGTACAACTTCAACAACAGAAGGAGCATTGAAAAAATTAGGTGTAAGCACATATGACTCCGCAGGAAAGTTTAGAGGGTTGGAAGTTGTATTAGGCGATATTATGGAAGCCACTAAGAAAATGACAGATGAACAGGCAGATATGGCCTTAGCTGCATTAGGTGGTAAAACACAGCTTACAGCATTAAATAACGCCTTAAAAGTTAGTGATGAAAGATATAACGATCTAGAGAAGTCCATCGCAAATTCAAAGGGTGCATTGGAAGAAATGTACGGTGTCATGAGTGACACAACAGACGGCCAGATTGAAACATTGAAGTCACAACTCGAAGCCATTGGTATTCAGATAGGAAAGACGCTACTTCCAGTTATCAATGATTTCATTGCTAAGGTTAGTGAATGGCTTACTAAGTTTGAAGAGTTGAGTCCAGAGACAAAAGAGATGATCGTTAAATTAGGATTATTCGCAGTCGCTGGAACTGGGGCTATTAAAATGCTTGGTGGCTTAACATCCGGATTAGGTAGCATTATAAAATTCGGTGGAAGTGTTGCAAAACTCTTGGGTTCAACATCGGTCGCTACAACTGCAGTTGCAGGAGCTGCAGAAGCTGCAGGAGTAGCCGCAGGAGCCGCAGCAACGGGTGGTCTTGGAACATTTGCAACAGCTTTAGGCGGTATGGCTGCAGCCGCAGCACCATGGGTCGCAGGTGGAGCATTAATTGTTGGAACTGGAGCTTTAATCGCGCATGAATTAAAGAAAGAAGCTATACCAGCAGTAGATTTATTTGCTGACGAAGTAACAGTTACAAGCAAGACGGTGATTGATGAATTTGGAAACGTATCTATCGAAACACAAAGAAACGTACAGGAAATTTCAGAAGCAACAGCAACAGCCGTGGGTGCTTATATAGCAATGGATGATGGCGTTAGAAATTCCATGTATGGATTATATACAAGCTCTACTGTTATCACAAAAGAAACTGTTGAAAGTATGAAAACACAGTTTGCTGAAATGGCTAACACAATTAAGGAAGGTTATGCGGCAACTTGTAATGAGAATGTAACAACTCTATCTGCCTTCTTTGCTAAGAGTGATGCAATTTCAGAAGAAGGAGAAAAAGGAATCCTTCAAAAAACTAATAAATACTATTCCGATAAACAGATGGCTATCCAAGGATATCAGGACCAGATTAATCAGATCTTACAGACGGCTGCTGATAAAAATAGAGAGTTAACGGAAGAAGAATATCAAACTGTCACGGATATTCAAAACAAAATGCGTGAGGAAAGCGTTAATGCTCTTTCTGAACAAGAAATTGAAGCAAGCCTTATCTTAGAACGTATGAAGTCTTATGATGGCCGTATGACCGCAGAAATGGCTTCGGAGCATATCAAAAACTTGAACGAACAAAGAGATAAAGCTATATCAGCCGCAGAAGAAGAATATGACAAGGTAGTTAAATCGATTATCAAAATGCGTGATGAAACTGGAACTATTTCCAAAGAGCAAGCAGATAAGATGATTGAAGAAGCAAACCGTCAGAAAGATGATACAATCAAGGCTGCCCAAGATACCCGCGATGGTGCTGTTAAAAAGATGGAGGACTTAAATTCGGACCTTACCAAGAGCGTAAATACAACTACTGGTCAGATTAAAACCAAATGGGATGAATTAAAAGACTGGTGGAATGGTTGGGTTCCAAAGGCCAAAAACTTCGTTGCGAATATATTCACTAAAGATAAATCAGGATCTGGCGATTCAGGAAGTGGTAAAGCTAAGAAAGCATTTATGTCAGATATGGCTATGAATTATAGTTCTTCTGTAAGTAGAAGTGCATTTGGATTAACCGATTCTATACATGTACCTTCTGCTTATGATGTTGCAACTGAAATGAGAGCTGCTGGTGTTATGGCTGGTGCTGGAATTGGAAGCGTAGAACAGACTTCTAGTAGTGGCAACAACGAACTTACAGAAGCATTGAGAACTCAAAACGAGCTTCTTTTACAGATGGTTTCTCTATTAACAAAGAACAGTGGTGTAAATGTATCTATCGATGTAGATGGAAAACAGATTGCTAAGGCAACAGCCAAATACATGGATGCAGAAATAAATACAATCAATAAAAGAAAAACAAGACTAGGAGGAGCATTTTAATGGCTTATGAAGTAAACTTTGCAGGAGTTAATCTTTCAGATTACTGTACTGTGCTAAATATCGAAAGGAGTGTATTACCTCCTAGAGAAAATTTTTCTAAAACAATCCCTACAATGCATGGCTCGTATTATACGGGCTATCGCTATGGGGAGAGGGCAATCTCTTTAGAAGTATATGTAAAAGCACCAACTAAAGAGGAGTATGTGAAAAAGGTTCGTAGATTAGCAGACGTTCTTCACACAGAAAATCCATGTAAATTAACAGTTAGTGATGAACCAGGGAAATATTATTATGCTGTCGTTGATGGAGAAACAGCCTTAGAAAAGACGGTATTCTCTGGAACATTAACAATCAATTTTATATGTCACGATCCGGTTGCGTACTCGGATGAATGGAAAACCTTTGAACCAAATAGCAAGAATATAGTTGCTCTTGAAAACAATGGCACGACTGATACAAATATGAGTATCGATGTAGAGTTCAACTCGGACGCTTGCTTCTTCCAAGCAACAAATAATAAGGGTGAAACTGTACTAATTGGGAAACCAAAACAGGCCACTAAACAGAATACAAAATTATCTAATACGGTAGTAAATGATAAATGCGAGCTTTCTTCTACTTTTACGGCATTACCGGAAGCCCTTCTGGATAGCAAGAGAACAGTTACAGGAAATTATGCTGTGGGTCACAATGGAATTGGTATCGTATGCTCTAACTTCGGTACATCGGCTGAAAACACATGGACTGGTGCAGCATTTAAAAGAGCGTTAGGAAAGAATGTAGAAGAGTTTGAGGTGTCAATCGATTTTATATTTAGTTCTAAGGGAACGAATTACTCGGCTGGTTCTGGGGCTTCATCATTGGGAACGTACCAGGTTACTGCAAAAGCAGGACTGATTATTAGATCATCAAATAGTACGAAAAGTACCAAGCTAGCAGCAATGCCTTATGGAACTAAAATTAATGCGACTGAAATTAGTGGAAAATGGATTAAGCATACAACTAAGGTTGGAAGCAAAACGTATACTGGATATAGTCATTCTGATTATTTAAAGAAAGTTTCCTCTTCAAAAAGTGCCAGAGCTACTGAATATGCAGAGGATGAATTAGGATTATTAGAGGTTTATGGTTATGATCAGAATGGAGCTAAGTTATTCAAGGCTCAAGTAGATGATGCTAATCAATATTATGAATACGTGAAACCTAGAGTATATGTTGGAACTTCTAAAGTCCTTGCCGATGATGCAAGCTGCCCTTCGCCAAGAAAAGTAGTAACAAAGGACAAAGACGGAAAAACTACTAAAACTGAATCTGCAGCGTCAGGAACATACGGTAAGTGGAACGACCTAGATGGAAAGTTTGTAATTAAAAGAACCAAAGATGGAAAAGGGAAATATTTATGGACAGCAACTCTATATAGATACAAAGGCGGTGAAATCACCCAAACAATAAAGACGGCTAATAGTTTATCTAATAGCAGTTATCCAACGGGTGCATTGAATTATCTAGGTTTCTATATTGGTAGATATGGTTCAGAAAGGCCAGTTGATGTTATGACTATCACTCATATCAATGTAAAAGATTTGAGTCCTGCAGCGAAGGTTACTTCTAGCAACAATGAAGAGATCTTCGATGATGGAGATAGGCTTCATATAGATTTCGAGACAGGTCTTGTTACTTTGAATAAAAAAGAATGCCTATCTTATATCGATATTGGTTCAGAGTTCTTTTCTACTCCAACCGGATATAGTGAGATCGCAATTAAGACTGACGACAAAAAGGCTGATATCGTATGTGGTTTCCAAGAAAGATATCTATAAAACAATGAATTAAAATCTATGTACAATCCCCTTGTTTATGTATATATATAATAGAGATATATTACTCAATATAAACATAGGGGATATTTAATATATTATAAGATAGGAGCTATGATAAAAAATGATTTTTATTTTAGATAGACAAGAACAAGTTATCGGTCTCCTAAAGAATGGAGGTGTCAATTCAGGGGCTGCACCATTTTACGATGATTTGTTGACAGAAGACTTAGCAACAGGAGCTGAAACGTTCCAGTTCACAACAATTATGGGAAATGACACCGCGTCTGATTTATGTGTAGGAAACTATGTAGCATTTAAGAAAGACGACAAAATGAAGTTATTCCAAATCATGCAAACATCCGAGGACCATTCACAAGAGATGGAAATGACAGTATATGCTGAAAGTGCAGGACTTGGATTGATAAACCAGGTTGTAAGAAAGCAAAAATTAATATCCTCTACGTTAAGACGATTCATGACAACTGTATTGGATGGAACCGAATGGAAACTAGGAAAGTGTCCAACTATTGAGCAGTCTTATGATATTGAAATAGAAGACGATTCCGTGTATTCGGTACTACAAAATAATTTGTCTAAATATGGAGTAGAGATTGAGTTTCGAGTGGAGCTTAAAAAGGGTCGAGTATCAGATAAATATATCGATTTACACGAAACGAGAGGGAATGTAACGGGTAAAAGATTTGAATTTGGAAAAGACATCGAAGGTTTATCAAGAAAGACAGATGCAACAGAATTGTATACTGCTTTAATCGGTAAAGGAAAAGATGGGCTTACTTTTAGAGATGTTTCGGTATCTGGAATCAATAAGCCTAAAGGCCAAGATTATGTTGCGGACCAGGCTGCTTTTGATAGATACAATAATAATGGATATCATATCATGGGTGTTTTTGAGTACGACACAGAATCCCCGGAAGAGCTACTTAGAGAAACGTATAAGCAGCTTCAAAAAAGTAAGAATCCAAAAATCGAATATGAAGTAAATGTTGCCTTACTTGGAGAGCTGTTAGGACAAGATTGGAATACTGTTGCAATCGGCGACACGGTTTATATCGTAGATAATTATTTTAATCCGCCAGTACATCTTGCTGCGAGGGTGAACAAATTGGAAACTTCTATGACGGATCCGCAGAACGACAAGTGTGTTCTAGCAAACTTCGTTGAAGTTAAGTCCAATATTACTGATGCTATGCGCAAGATTGCTGCTAAGTTAGAAGGGTATGTTGATAATTCCATAGGAAGTAAATTCCCCGTAACTAGTGAAAATATCGCCAATGGTGCAATTACGCAAGATAAGATTGTTGAGTACAGTATCGAGACAAAACATCTTAAAGCAGATAGCATTACGGCCGAGAAGATTAAAGCTAATGAAATCCAAGCTAAGCATATCTCGGCAAATCAGATTGAAACGAAACACTTACAGGCTGATTCCATTGATGCTGATAAAATCAAGGCAAACAGTATCACAGCTGAGAAAATCAAAGCGAATGAAATTACTGCAGATCACCTTCAATCAAATACGATTACAGCTGATAAGATTGCAACTGGAACAATTACCGCTGATAGTGGAGTAATCCAGAATGGAGCAATCACGAACGCTCTTATCGCTCATGGTGCTATTGAGAGTGCGAACATTAAGGAAGGTGAAATCGGAACAGCTCACATCAAAGATGGTGCTATCGATTCAGCCAAAATCGGCGAAGCAGCAATCGGAAGTGCCCATATCGAAGATGCTGCAATTACCAATGCAAAGATTGATAGTTTATCCGCTGATAAAATTTCAGGTGGTCAAATTGATGCTGAAATATTGAAGTCAAATGTAATCGAAGCTATCAATGCAAGTATTGGAAAAATTGATGCAACTCACATTGATACAACAGGAATCAAAGCAGAATCAATTGACGCCGAGAACATCACTGGTACTAAAATCGATACCAAGATTCTTCAAGCTAATATTATCGAAGCAATCAACGGTAGTTTCGAGGACTTAAAGATTGAAAATGCTAAAATTGGCTTTGTATCTGCTGATAAGATTAAGGGCGGCCATATTGACGCGGAGCTCCTTTCTGCGACTGTTATTGAAGCGATTAATGCTAGTATTGGTAAAATTGACGCAGAGCATATCGATGTAGGATCTATTAAAGTTGAAAACATCGACGCTGGAATGATTACCGGTGGCGATATCGACATGGATAGAATTAAGGCTAATGTAATATCGGCGATTAACGCATATGCCGGAGAAATGAAAATCAAACAAGGTCAGATTGAAACATTGCAAGTCGGTAATGCAAATATTATTGATGGTACCATCTCCGGTGCAAAAATAGAAAATGGTTCGATTACAAATGCCCAAATCCAAGATGCTACAATAGATTCTGCTAAAATCAAGGAGATTTACGCAAGCCAAATTAAATCTGGAACTGTAGAAACTGGTGAGTTAGATATTTCTTCTATTGATGGAAGTTTAACTATGAAGGGGAATACAATCCAGATTAAAGATAATCAGCCAGATAAAAAGGTTAGGGTCCAAATCGGTAAAGATGCAAGGAATCAGTATGGAATTTTAGTATTCAATGCAAATGGACAACCAATCTTTGATAGTGAAAGAGGGGTTCTTGCTCCGGAAGGTCTTTCCGATGATGTTGTTTCTGCAAGCAAGATTGTTAATGGGGCAGTAGGTCCGGACAAATTAAATCTCCAAGAATTATTTGTAGAGGATAACGCCTTTATACAGAATTTAAAGGCTGTGGAAATTGACGCAAGCAGGATTACGACTGGGTTCATCAGTAATGAAAGAATCAATATGAAAGGTCTCGTAGCATTCGAGACATTTAACGAAGAGTTGAAAGATCTAATCTTCCCGGTATTAACTATTGATGAAAATGGAAATAAGGTCTATGACAAGACTTATATCAATGGCGGAAACATCTCCACAGGATCCATAAAAGCTGATAGCATTGATTTATTATCTGGTATCAACGTTCGTGGATTAGATGGTATGACAACATTTTCAGTAAGTAGTGAAGGTAACGTCGAAGTCAATGGATTGTTGAAATCTGGAAACTACGATGAAAATAGAAAGACTGGTTATAAGATTGATACCAACGGGATTGCAATTTTGAATCAGGCGACAATCAGAGGTACGGTTGAATTAGAAAATGCGGGTATGACAAATTCTGATTTACATGAAAATGCAACAAGAATCTGGGCTGGCTCAAATTACGATGGTAGAGACGACGCCCCTTTCAGGGTAACTCAAAAAGGTGATTTGTTCGCAACAAATGCAACAATCCGTGGTAAGATTTTTGGTTCCTTAGATAGTGGTCAAGTTCACGTGCATGATAAATCTATTACTTTGAATAGAGTTCATACAACAGTGGATGATCAAGGCGTTGTGAGAACTTTTGGAACATCAAGAGACTTAAACGAAGATGCTTATGTTGATTTAAACACAGAATTTTGTTTATTCAACAATGATGTGTTCTTTGGAACAGTGGACCAGAAGAATTTTATATATTCTAATCAGAATAATTATATTGATATAAACAATATTGATTTTACTGTTAATGGCGGAACAACGAGCATTACAGTAGAAAAAGAAGACGGATTCCAAGATGGTGTGAATTATGCAGCCAGAAAGAACTGGAACGGTGGTAATCTTACAATGGGTTATGCAGGTGGAACCGAAGTTGATAATGCAGCTTGGAGAAATACGTTTATTATGACTTCAAAAGGTAGTAAAGGTATGGAATACGGAGATATCTGTATGAGACGCGAAGATGTGAATGAGGATATCGATGTAAGGATCCAAGGAAATCTTCAAATAAAAAATAGAATAAAAGGAAGTAACCACAATATCGAGATGCGATGTGTTGATGATGAAGGCTGGGGCTTCTATATCAGTTAAGGAAGATTATTTTTAATCTTCCTTTTTATTATTACGAAAGGAAGTGAAGGAATGGCTACATTGATAAAAACTGGTACTCTTGGAACTGGGTCGCCTTTATTGGCATATGAATTATATGCAGAGCAAACCGCAGCAAGTGGAACATCGAGAACAGTTAAAGTAACAGCCAAATTTAAAGTTAATGGTGGTTCATCGAGTTACTATTCATATCCATGTAACTGGAGAGCTAGAGTTGGAAGTTCTTATGGTGCCTACCAAGAAATGAAATCAAACACAAAGTGGAGTGGTGGGGATGGGTACAGAACATTCAGCCAGACAATAAAAGTTGATGTTGGAACAACTTCTAGTACATCAATTACTGTTGGATTAGAAGCAAATCATGGGACGTATAAATCGTGGAATGGAAGTGCTACTGGTTCATTTACAGTCGGTTCAACAAATACAGCTCCTACAATGTCGGGATATATCACATGTAGAATGAATAGCTCTACCGGTGCAGTTATTACCGCGGAAGGAGATGGCCCTGAAGATGCTGTAAAAATACCAGAAAACGTATCAAGTATTTATGTATCATGGCCTGCAGCTTCGGATAAAGAAGGTGGAACAATCAAATATGAACTATATCACCAAAGAGACAACGGTTCATGGGTTGTTATTTACGAAGGTACCGCAACTAATTATACACATAAAATCGGTACAGGTAATCAAGGTTCCAAATATGATTACTATGTGAAAGCAACTGATAATGGAGGATTAAAATCTAACACAATCAATGCTACCCAATTTATGAAGAATAACTTCACCGGGAATACAATAAGCTCGACAGGAACAATTAAGTATACTGATAGTAATTCGACTCTAAGATTTACTTATAGTGGAGAAAAGAATACCGCTACTTTAGGGGGTAGCAATGGCACGTTCACGAGAACATTAACTTGCAATGGCATTACAGTTTATAATAATACGATTACCAAATCACCAATAGATTTAACAATCTACAAAGAAGGAACGTTACCAAGTGGTCCGTATGTGAAGTTTGAGGACCTTAAGAACAAGTTTGCTGGAAGCTCTTACAAAGGAACATTAACATTTGTTTTAACTACAAATAATGCGTATGGTTCCAGTGCAGCTTCTCAGATGAATATTTCAACTAACTTGCAGACTAATCCGGTTTCAAGTTCTAATATCAAGATATCAAGAGATAAGAACGTTTCAACCGCTATCAAGACAACAAGCTCCACAAAGCTAGATTATTTCTTACCAGATGGAAGTAATGTGATCAACGTTTCGTGGAATGCTGGTAGAGATAAATTAGGTGGGTCAGTTTCGTATGATTTATATTATTCAATTGGCGGTGGGACATGGCAACTACAAGCAAGTGGGTTAACGGCATTATCTTATAATCACACTATTGCAAAATTAGCAAAGCAGCAAACTTTGACATACATGGTAAAGACTAAGACAAGCTATGAAACTTATGTGGATGCAGTAGCCCAGGACGCTGTATCGTTGGAATTTTACAATGCTCCAGCATTATCGACGAATAGTGTTACCAGAAGTGCAAATGGTGCAGATATATCGTTAATGGTTAAGTCAAATTCTTCTATCCTGAATATCGAGACTGTTGGAACTTGGTCTTGTCGAAAGAAAGGTACAACGGAAGAAGTATCTAACGGAAGACTTTCAATCACACAGAAAAACCAAGTGGTCACAGTAACGAATTTAACAGAGGACGGAACCTATGACCTTGTAGTTACTTTTAATGATAATACTGGATTTTCGGTTAATGATGAAAAGACGATTGCGATCGCAGCAAACTCACCTATATTCTTCGTAAATAAATATGGAATTGGTGTGAATGGCGAGAAGGCTGATAGAAACAACTCGATTGCTTTCAAGGGAAGTGTCAAAGTAAAAAGCCCGAACGGTTCATACGCTACAACGTTAATTAAATCGTATGAGGGCGATAGCAATGGTATGGGTGTGGCGATTGGTGCCGGTGGTCTTACTTCTATTGGCGGTGGGGAAAGTGCTACTAACGTCATGGAAGAGGAAAACAGTTATTTTAGTAAAAATAAAGCCACAGAGCATTTACTTTTGACATCTGATAATCATGTTTACTTTGTGAGCGGATGCCAGACAATCGCTAATAAAAAGCTATCTTTGATTGGCTCTAATGGTTCCTTATATGTGAATAATGCGATTTACGAAAGCGCGGTTATAGATAAAGAGACAGGAACAGTTACCTCTTCAACAAGAGTATATTCTCCAAACAACAAGCCAAGTCTTGCAGATCTTGGAGCAGCCGCAGCAAATCACACTCATACTGCAGCTTCAATCGGAGCAGCCCCAGCGAGCCATACACATTCCTATTTACCACTTTCAGGTGGAACAATTACGGGAATGCTTACAGGGCCAACATTAAAAGCAACCAACCAGGTAATAACACCTAAGATAGAATTTGCGAATAATGATAATATCACTTACGACGATGGAACAAATACTTTCATTTTCGTATCAGATGATAGTCCAAACAGTTCTAGGATTCAGACGAGAAAGCTCGTATCACCAGCAGGTCAGAATATTGACATTGTGACCGATAAATCAGTTTACTTTGATGTTACAACAGCTTCTGGAATTAGAGCAAGATTAGATGGAAAGTGGTCGGGGTCTAAAGGAACTGAACCTTCATTCTATCCGAACGCAACTGGTGGTTGGGGGTATATCGGTGGAAGTGGCCAGGGTTGGTATAGAATTTATGGATCTGGTGGTAGTGTTTCCGATAGGAACAGAAAATATGACATTTCCAAAGCAGACACCGCGGCTCTTTATGAGAATGTAAAAGATATTAAGGTGTACAATTACCGAACAGTGTCAGATATATGCGATGATGAAGGAAATGTAATTGACAAGCATAAACGTAGCGACTTGATGCTCGGTTGCATGGTTGATGAATTACCACTTGAAACAGTCTTCTATGACGAAGAAGGCGGAGACGGAAAAGCTGTTGATATGTATTCATACACATCAATGATTCTTGGAGCTTTAAAAGAAGCAATTTTGAAGATTGAACAACTAGAAAATGAAGTGGAGGAAATGAGGCATGGCACTAATAACTGAGGGAAATATTAATCAGTATGGAGTCGAAGAAGAGTATTGGAGACTTCTAAACATCAATATAAATGTTCAGTATAAGTATGCAGATATTACAGTCGCTTCTTATAGGAACAAGGAAGCTAGAGACAGTAATGCTGAGCCAATGAATTTAAAAAAGGTGAGAGCAAAATGGAATGAAGAAGAATTTGAAAATTACTTCTCGCCACAAGCTACCACATATAGAAATAAAAATATATATGAATTAGCTTATGAATATATCAAAGAAAACGATGAACATTTTGCCAATGCAATAGATCATTAGTAGAGAGAGACCTAAAAAATCTCTCTCTTTTTATAAAGATAATAAAAATCAGGAGGATATTATTATGAGAATTTGTTTAGATGCAGGACACTATGGAAAGTACAATCAGTCACCAGTAAATAAAGCCTACTACGAATCAGTGGCAATGTTGAAATTAACTAAATACCAAAAAGAATATCTTGAACAATACAAAGATGTTGAAGTTATCTTAACAAGAACTGATGAAAGAGATATGGGGTTATACGACAGAGGATATAAAGCGAAAGGCTGCAAGCTCTTTTTATCTAACCACTCAAATGCTTGCGGAACCGAAAGTGTTGATTATCCAGTAGTTTACGGTGCTTTTGACAATCGCGGTAATGCTAAGGAGTTTGGCCTTAAATTATCACAGGTTATCCAATCTACAATGAAAACTAAGCAGGCTGCAAAGACAGCTACAAGAGTTGGAGATAGTGGAAATAATGAATATTACGGTGTATTAAGAGGTGCGAGAGCTGCAGGCTTAAATTATTACTATATCGTAGAACATTCATTCCACACTAACAAAGCTGCAACTAATTGGTTATTATCAGATGAAAATCTTAAAAAGCTTGCTAAGGCGGAAGTAGAAGCAATCGCAGCATACTTCGGATTAGTTAAGAAATCAGCACCAGTTACACCAGCCACAGGAGATTTCTTAGTTACGGTTACAGCTGATGTATTAAACGTAAGAGATGGAGCTGGTACACAATATAAGATTAATACAACTGTAAAGGAAGGCGATGTATATACTATTGTTGAAACTTCCAAAGATGGAAAATGGGGTAAATTAAAAAGTGGGGCTGGCTGGATTAGTCTAGCATATACAACTAAAAGGTAACCGAAGGGATAAGTAACATGGAAGAAATCAATGTAATTCAGACAATATTGAGTGTAGCAACGGTCGAGCTAGTTTTTGTAATCGTTGTTTTTAAATTAATTTTGAGTAATTATGAGCCACCAATACAGGAATCTATTCAGGCTTTGGGCTGTGTATTCATCGGTGTGACACTAGCGCTTTTAATGGAATTTTCAGTACAAAGTTTTATGACAGGCGTTATCTGTTCGGGGCTAGGATTTTACGGTGGTACCTATGTGAATGAAATCAGAGGTATCAAAAATACAGTAGATAAAGATGAAGATAAGAAATCAGAAAAAGAGGAATCACAATAATTCTACAATATAAATACAAAATAAAATTATTATTTTAACTTGGAATTTGGGTATCGGAAAGGCGTTGAAGGGCCTCGCCGGTACCTTTCACTTTATAAGAAGGAGATTTTATGAAAAAGAAAGTATTAGGATTTGTAATGGGGACAATCATGGTAGCCATGAGCGCTGCACAATTAAATACTTTTACTAATGATACAGTACCAAATTTACCAACAGATGAAGCAATCGTATTAGAAACCGAACAAGACAATTCAACCGATTCCAATGAGAATGAAGGAGAATCTAGCTTAGATCTATTTGTATCAGAGAATATCGCAATTATTCCAGGAAAAGACGGTTTAGAAATCGTTGATAAGGAGACTGGGGAAGTCAAAGGTGAAATACCAGATTTCAATCATATCTCTAGTTCTATACAACAAAATATCGTTAGTGTGGACGCAGTGATTAATGGCACATTCAATAAACCTGAGAAACCAGAGTCAAGTGTTAATACTGAAAAACCAAATAAGGAACCGGATAAAGACACGGTTGTAGTTCCAGACAAGGAAGAAAACCCAGAGATTAAGCCAGAAATCAAACCGGAAGATAAGCCGGAAACAAAGCCAGATGATGAAGAAGAGGTTATAAAACCAGAGACAAAACCAAGTGAGGAACCTGGCATTCAGGAACCAACAGAAAAACCACCAGTTCCAGAAAATAAACCAGTGACTCCGCCTTCAACAGAAACGCCTAACAAGCCAGTTGAAAAGCCATCTGAAATTCCTAGTACACCAATAGTAAGGCCGTCATTTCCAGTAATTAAACCTAATGATAAGCCTTCCATTAAACCAGAGGTAACGCCGGAAACAAAACCAGAAGTTAAGCCAGAAGTTAATGAATCTAATTTCATTGCTACGGTAGAGCAAGAGATATTCCAGATCGTAAATAAAGAAAGAGCTGCGAATGGATTACCAGCACTATCTTATAACAATACAATGCAGAAATACGCTCGTATCAAATCTAAAGATATGGGGGATAACAATTATTTCTCTCATGAGGACCTAAACGGAAATCTTATCACAGTGCAAATGAAGGCTGATGGAGTTTCTTATCGAGCGTGGGGTGAAAATATTGCTTGGATGACTAATAGATCTGGATTAGCTCAACAGTTCATGACTAACTGGATGAACTCTTCTGGACATCGAGCAAATATCTTATCCAATAACTTTTCTAGTATTGGTATTGGAGTTTACAAAATCGGTAACAAGATTTACGCGACACAAGAATTTTATAGATAGAACTAAGGAGAAAATTAATTATGGCAAAACAAACCTATAATCGAATATATACACCAGAGAGATGGGAAAAAGTAAATAAATACAATAAACAGCTACTAGACGACTATATCCTACAGATACGTTCCGAAGGAAAATCGGAAAAGTCAATCAAGCAATATTACAATGACGCAAGAATAATTCTTATATATATAATGGAAGAACTGGATAATAAGCAGTTATACCGCTTGAACAGAAAGGCTCTAAGAAATTTCGTGTTATGGATGCAAGACAACGGTATGAGTGCAGCGAGAATAAATCGTATGCTATCAACTACCAGAAACCTCTTCAACTTTGTGGCCGAAGATGATGACTACGAAGAGGATTTCGAGGATTGCAAGGTAAATCCAAATAGATTAAAAGGACTTAGAAAAGAAAAGGCCCGTGATATCATATTCTTGACTAACGAAGAAGTAATGTGCATTTACAATTCATTAGTTAAACAAGAAAGATATTCCGAGGCCTTACTTTGTGCCTTCCTTTATGACAGCTCATGTCGTAGAAACGAAGCTTTCCAGGTAACAAGAGAAGATATTTCAATCGAAGCTAATTTCACAAAGAATGAGGTAACAGGAAAAAGAGGTAAGAAGTTCCGTCTTATATATCACCAACTTACTAAGGAAGCATATGGCTTATATATGGAGCACAGAAATGATGAAGAACAGCATTTATGGGAAACTCGACATGGTGGACCAGCAGCTTATGAAACCTTATATAACCAGATCGTAAGTTGGAGAAAAATCTTATTAAAAGAAATGGGAGTAGAAAAAGAGTTTAATCCTCACAGCTTCAGACACAGCTCTTTAAATAACTATGAAAATGGAACACATTACATGTGCGAGAAGTTAGGAAAGAGATTTACACTACAAGAACTGCAGTTATTAGCTAATCATTCAGATATCAGCACAACACAGAGTTATCTTGAAGATAAATCCACAGATAAATTGCTAGAAGCGTTTGGAATGTAGTTAAATTAAAAAGCACCAAGAACTTTCTTGGTGCTAAAAAATTAGATTTTTCTTTTCCCAAAACGCTCGACAATTTTATCCATTTGTGGAACTTTTGGCTGATAACAATAATAATGGCAATAAGAAACTTCATTACGAAGTGAAGATTCTGCGAAGTTTCTTAAAAGCTTTGTCGTTAGTTTCTTCATAAAAATCACCTCCTCCCCAGGAAGCTTCTTAAATCAAGTTAAATCAAGTGAAGATTCTAAATCGGTAATTTCGGTGTCAATTGAATCGTTTTCCTCCCAAACCCCATAATTGAGAGGTAAACTTATTTGCACCATAAAAAGACTATCTTCCGCAAGAATAAACGAATCACCGGAATACTTATATGCAAAATCAGTAATAATACCAATGCCAAAACCGTGATTTTCTTTATCGTCTTTAGTGGTTCCAGTAGGAACACCATCTAAAGTAGGCAGGCAATCATTGATAACAATAATCAATATTTCCGTAGGCATTTTACGAATGAAAAAGGAAATATTGTGATAAGTCGAGGCGGTATTGGCCAGGCACCCTTCGATTGCATTATCTAGTAAATTGTTAAATACAGAACTAAGTTCATAAAGTGGAATCTTTAAATCAATAAGTTCGCTCGAAAAGGTAAAATCAATCCCATGACTTTTAGCCTCAAGTACTTTCTTATGAATCAAGTTGCTAAAGCGGTTGTAACCAAAGTCTTCGATACGCAAATCGTCCATAGCAGGTGTAAGACCCGAAATATACTCTTTTGCAGACTTCATGTCGTCATGCTCCAGGTAATAAGAAATTGTATTAATGTGGTGTTTCACATCATGCATGAATTTAGAAGTCTGTTCTAATTTATCCGCGTCAAACTGAAACATTTCAAGCCTATTTTTCGTACAAAGTAATTCGGTTTCAAAATTTCTTAAAGTATTAACATCCAGAAATAACATTCGTAAAGCATGACAAGTAACGGCTACCTCTATCATAAGAGATACAAATGTCCCAATGTTAAAAATGTTTTCGTTAGGAATACAGGAAAACAAGCAAAAGGCAAATATGTCCAATGTAAAAACGAAAACTAAAGTATAAAAGATACGGTCATGCTCCAAGGCACAAAGAGCATGTAGATCCAACCTTGATAGAAAAAAGAAAACCAAGAAGGAAAGCACCGTAAAAATAATATACATAATACATCGTGTTAGTGACGGTTCAAACGAAGTAATTCTTAATGAGTTGAAAATAATAATCTGTAAGAACGAAAGAAGATACTCCGTAAAGCAAGAAAATATGTAGTGAATAGATAAACAGCCACAAACAATCTTGAAGTTAAGATGATAAACCCTAACCGCATAAAAGTAAAAAATAACTATTAAGGAGTTATTAAACAAGAATGATAGAACGTTTAATTCTCCAATAAAATCACTTATCAGGAAACTTCCAAAACAAGCAAGAATGAATAGTAATAAGCTTTTCTTTTTATCTTTTGTATTTGTTATAACCAATGTGCACGCAAGCTTAGAACAGAACCAATCCCATACAAAGGGTTCTGTAAGTCTGCATAGAAGAATTAGAATAACAAATAACGATTTCAAAAAATCCCCCCTGTATATTTTTTTCTATTATTATACCACAGAGAAGAATTTTCGTCAAAAAATAGCAACAATTTAACGAAGTATACAGTTATTTTTGTGATAATTTACATATCATTCGGTTTATATATCAAATATTCTCAATTCTTTATTAAATTTCATCTTTGCAATACAAACTAGTTCTTCTTGTTCTGGTTTAGATATTTCACGATAATAATTTAATAAGCGAGCTTCTTGTTCATTAAGTAAATATATTTCATTATTAGAAATATTGCTAGTACTTTTAGGTGGGTGAGAATCACCAAACAGGATATAATCAGTCGAGCACTCTAAAATTTTAGATAGCTCCATGAGTGCGATAGCAGATGGTAGATACCTACCATTTTCTATTTCACTTATATTTCCTGAAGAAATACCAGTCTTTTCTTGTATTTCTGTTTGTGTAATTCCTTTTGATTTTCTTAATTTGCGAATACGTTCCCCTATTGAATCCATATTATAACCTCCTCTGTGAGTTTCATATTCTAGCTCCAAAATCTGCATGTATTGATTGGTAGATTTATATAATAACATAGCAAGGGCAAATTCGGGAACATTTAATTAGATATTTACAAGAACTATAAAGCAAAAAGACTACCGTATAGTGGTAGTCTAAACGTTATTTTTCATCATCTGCAAAGCTTTCATAGATTGTAATAATTTCATCGGCGGTTAATCCCTTTGACTTTCCAGTGCAATAATCAACGCCGACAAAGATTACGGTTCCATGTAATGGTTGTATTCTTCCATTACCAAAGAAACAGAAGTTTGGTTCAAATTCATCACGCATAAGCATTTCATCATTGAAAACAATATCGACTCCTTCTCCAACTTCCATCATATCTATTGGGGCTCCGCACTTAGAGTAAAAGTAATCTAAATCAACTTTTTCTACATTCTCAATCACTAAGCCCTTACCTGGTTCTTTTACAATAACTTTATTCATTTCAATTCTCCTTAATTAAATCACTAATATATTTATATTATACCGTAACATTGACAACCCGGGAGCCCCTAAGTTATCAATGCATGGCGGTAATTTTCACTAGTTTGCACGTTTAGCGAATTTATGGATATTAGATACCACATTCACCTTCTTATTTATTTTGAAGTCATTTCCGATTTTATACTCGATCATTTCAACGCCATTTTCTAAGAAAACTTTAGTAATCTCGATTTCACCTTTGGCGGTCATATGAGTTGTTCCAACACCATATTTGCTTGTAGTACGATTTTCATTTCCATTAATCACATTGGAAATCTTCATAAGAAGTTTTAGGTAATCTTCATCGAGTACCTGGTTTGAGAAAGTAGTTGCAAGAGCAAACTCTCTTGTCTCGATGTCATATGTCACTTCGAAATTTCTCTCGCATGTAAGCTCTACTCTTCCAGAGAAAAAGAAGTTATCTCTCATTGGCATTACCTGAACACCAAGCTCTGAAAGCTTCTCTTGCATTGCAACAATAGAAGAAAGAGATTCTTCATCAAGAGCTGAATTAGAGTCGCAAGTATTTGTTTCCTCTTCTACTGCTTGTTCCGCTTGAAGTCTTTCAAATTCAGCAACTAACTGAGCAACAGCAACAGTCTTTTTAGTTTTTGTGTTTACTGTGATTTGGTATTCAACAGCGATTTCTGCGATCTTCTTTAATGTAAGTTCCATAGCCATAGCCTTAAATTCTTCTCTATTCATTTCTAAAAAATTATTATACATATCATATTCTCCAATCAATAAATTATTTAATCACTAACATATTTATATTATAGCGTAGTTCGAGCCATTCGCGAGCGCCCTATTTTGAGAATTTACTTGGTAATTTACAGTAAAAAAAGAGCAGAACTAGACTTCAATCTAATTCCGCTCTAAGACTCTGTATTGCAATATTTTAGTGTTTTACTCTTCATCTAACTCCAGGATTACCTTGGCAATCTCGATATGATCTGCAGGCAATACGATATTGTAAATCTGTAAGTAACGCTTTCTAAGATTCTGTATAAATTCCTCAGTAGTTTGACCCATTGTAAATGAGTTGCTTATTCTCGCTTTATTGATAATATCCATTGCTTGTTGTTCAGTCATATATAATATTCCTTTCTCACATATGCAAAAGTGACCCTTAGGCCACTCTCGCTTTCTTTAATCTATTTTCAAAGTGTTTTGCTAATTTAGTTCTCTCAATTTTAAGTTCCTTTTTAAGCTCTTCGTACTTAGCCTTTTTAGTAGTAATGCTACTATCTAATGGTTGAACATTGTTTCCAATCTCTAATCCTCTTTCTAAGATTTTGTGAGTGAATAGAATCCAATTTGAGATTTCTTCGAAGTTTGTAGACCCAGCATGTTGGCGGAACTCAATGGTACCATAATACAGGTAACTTCTTAAGTTCATTGTGTAGTATCTACAACTATCATAATAACCTCTTGCACCCTTACCCGCAATATCTTTTAGTAATTTTTCTTTAGTAGGGCAGTTATTTACTTTATCGATGATTCTAGAAACAGGTTGACAATATCTATTATTTAATCTTGAAGCAGGCATGAAGCTATTGATTACCTCTTCATATTTGCTATAGAAATTGTACATTCTAAGAATTTGTTGTCTTTTGAAATCAGCGATTTCATGGTGAACGTGTAACCCGCAAGAATTATTTACTTTTGCTCCGATCTCATTAAGAACTTTACATACGATTTCTAATTCATCAAAATTTGTACTTGGTGGAGCAACAAGCTCTACGCCTTCATAACCCCTAGAAGTTTGGATTGAACCATCATATACTAGTTTCCAACCAACAACAACTTCGTGTGTAGATGATGGATTAGATACTCTCACGCCGGCTTCAATTAGTTTTGTTCTAAGAAGCTCTTTAGATGGAACCGTAAGCTCCATTTCTAGGCCAAATTTAAGACTTCTTGTTAATGTTAATTCAACGAACTCTTCAACAGTAGTTGCCGATGTAATACCATTTTTCTTTTGCCATTTGTAAATGATAGAAATCACATTTACATATTTGTTAGTATATTCAGTTGGGTCTTCATTTAAAGTGTAAACCATATATAAAATGTCGTTTTCTTCAAAGTAGCTCTTTACTTTAAGAGTTCCTTTCGCCATTAAGTGCTGACTTCCAATTTCAAATCTTTTTGTTATTCTCATATTTATTTTTCTCCAATCAAATATTAAAATTATTAATCACTGTATTTATATTATAGCTTAGATGTAGCGATTCGCGAGCCCCCTTTTTATATAAAGGAGGCGGTAAATACTTCTAATTTTATATTCTACAGGAGATTCAGGATAACTAACTTGTAAATATTGAGTAGTCAAATTAATTTAATTAATAATCGTTGTCAAATAGATTGGCCAGCATTCTATCTGGATCATCTAAAAATGTTTTAGTTATAAAATAACTTTCGGTTTCTTCGTACTTTATTTTTTCAATTTCTCCGTTGTCAAATGAATAAATGTCAGCATCTCTATAACCTAGTAAAATTGGAGAATGGGTTACGATTATGAATTGTGAATTTTCTTGTACTAATTTATTAATATATATGAGCATTGTTAAGAGACGTTGTGGCGATAAAGCAGCTTCTGGTTCATCTAACAGGTATAATCCGTTGCCATGAAATCTATATTGTATTAGTGATAGAAAGCTCTCTCCGTGAGATTGTTTATGCAATGACTTGCCGCCATAGTTGTCCAAAAATACATCTGCAGAGTCATTCAAATTATCAATTTCGGTAGCAACATTATAAAAGCTCTCTGCACGTAAGAAAAAGCCATCCTTGGGTCTCTTAGCTCCTTTAACTAGTGTAAGTTGCTTATATAGGTTAGAATGTGTACTTTTAGATTCAAAATTAAAGTTTATACTCCCACCTTCTGGATTGAAACCATGAGCAACGGCGATTGCTTCTAAAACAGTAGATTTACCAGTACCATTTTCTCCAACGAAAAATGTGACGGGTCTATTAAAATCCAACTTATTTAAGTCTTTTAATGCAGCGATGCTATTGTAATATTCATCATCAAGTTCAAAATTCTTCTTTTTAATAATTCCTCTTATATAATTTTCGTTCATTTTTGTCCTTCCTGTTTAACAAAAGTATTTTAGTTAACTAAGTGTAAGTTATTACACAAAAAGTTTATATATATCATTGAACAAGTTTCCGCTATCCAAGTCACTTTTAAAGTAGGTTGGGTATTTGTAAAATATCTCTTTATACATTGAATAAAATTCTTTTTCAGAAATCGAATTTTTATATACACTCTTAACGCCGTCTGAATGCACCAGTGACGCTTGCGTGTAACATTCATTCGAAATTACTAAATAGATATATGGTATGCCTTTCATTTCAATTCTCTTTATTTCGCGCTCAATTACAATAGGATCAATTGCTTGGTTAATACATAACACCACAATATCAATATTTGCAGCGTCGGTGTAGGAATCAAAAAGCTTCCCAAAGTTGTTATTATTTTTATTATTAATAGGGCAGATACCTCCAGCAATGTCAATGATAAAAATATCGTTATCGACATATTGTGAATCATATAGGTATAAATCCTGATTAATGGAATAGATTAAGTCTGGAAGTATTATCTTTTCAGGATATTTAAACACTTTAAAGTCGAATATGTACCCTAAAGAATTATAAGTAATTGAAATAGGTGCATTATTTTTATTAAGAAATTGTTTATGTAGCATTACTTGTGTATAGAACTTTGAACTACTATGGCCAAAGCCGCAAATGCAAATTATAGGCTTACTAATCTTTTCTATATACGCTATCTCTGGCGGTTTATGCTGTAATAGTGTAACGGTGTCATAATTTTCAGGATTGGTAAAATTTCCAATAAGCGAATGGTTACCAATATTTAGTCTTTTCTGAGCGTATACTGAATTTTTCTCTTTTATAGAAGAGTTGACTTCTAGTAGAAAACTATCAGAAGTATCTAATAACTCATTTCCTGAAAAATCAGTAAATATATCCTTAGATATGTCATAGTAACCTTTAATATTTTTATTCATACAGCTATGAAATTTTAGTAACTCAGTAAATGCATATGATGAATCAAATACTAAAGTGTTTGGATTTATTGTATCAGCTATTTCTTGGCAAGTATCACAATAAAGATCAACCCCTAATAGTTTTCGGAAAAGCATTTTCCCAGATAGTAGGGGATATTCATTTATTGCAGATATAATTTTGCAACTTAAATATGCACTTGCAAGACTGCTAGAAACAGGGACAACGATGCTTCTTCCTTCAAAATTACAAGTAAAGTCTTTATCATATAGAATTATATTTCCTTTTTCAAATTCTATAAAAACTTCATTACCTTTTAATAATTTTTGTGAACTAACACTTAGTACATTTCTTTGATTAGCCGGATATGATAAGTTTCCATCCGATGCAGCAACAATAATGATATTGCTTTCATACGCCTTATTACAGGTATTATATAATGATTCTGAAAATTTATCAAATTTTAAACTAATATTTATAACGTCAACAGAGTTTTGAATTGCAGATTCTATAGCCAATTTCACTAAATTAATATCTATCTCTCCATCCCTATTACATGCACAATAGGAATAAAGCTCTATCTCTGGTAGTTCACTCAAAATTCTTAATGAACAATATGTCCCATGCATATTTTTGATGAAGGAAGTGTGGCATTCATTAAAAGTATTTTGAGCGTCAACCATGTAATGATGAATATTAGGACTTTTTAATGCGACGCCTGTATCTATTACGGCAATTCTTTTGTTTTTTCCTGAATACATACTAATATTATTTAAATCCATATGTATTTATCCTCCCCTTCATTTATTTGCTTCTAGTCTAATCCAATTTGTAATAATTTATTGTACATATTGCTTTCTTGAAATTCCTTACTCAAGAAGAATGAATAGCTCTTCTCAATATTAGCACGTGTTTCATCACACTTATCCTCAATTATTGATTCATTAGCAAAACACATTCCGCAAAAGCGTTGAGCCCAACAATTGGCACACTTTTTGCAATAAGTATTATAGCTTTTTTCAATTACAGATGATACAGCTTCGATATTGTTCCAATCCTCAAGATTCCCCAACATATAATTTGCAGTTTCAGGTACTTTTTCGCAAGGATACAGAGAACCATTTGCAGTAACATAGACCTTTCTTTCATATGGTAAACAATAGGCTGCGGGCATATAAACTTTATGTTCATCATCTCTTCCAATTTTACAAAATTTGATTAGTTGTCTAATATCTTTTTCTACATTAAAAAAAGCTGAAGCTACTTCGTCACCTAAATGCACTTCTTTATTTTTGTAGTAGTTTATTGTGTCTTTATACTTTTCACGAAAATGGTTAGTAAGACTTAAACCTAAATAGCTAACACTTTCGTGGTAAAAGAAATCAACAATTTCATTTTTTTTGTCATGCTCTATCAGTACAACATTATAACGAATGTTGTGTTCATAATAATTTATATAGTTCTTTTTGATATACATGATGTTATTAATAATTCTTGTATAAGTACCATTACCATTTGCATCTAGGCGGTATTTATCATGAACATATTTTGGTCCATCGAGACTAATCGTTATCGTGAAATCGTTTTCCACAAAAAATTGAACTATATCTGGGGTTAGTAAAAGACCATTTGTTGTAATTGTAAAACATATTTTCTGGCCATAATGCATTTCTCTTACAAATTTAACCGCTGTTTGTATTAGGTCGAACTTCAATAAAGGTTCCCCACCGTAGAATGATATGTATACAACATCCATTTCTCTGGAACATGTTAAGAATTTTTTAATGGCAGCTTTTAAAGTATGTTCACTCATAGAATCTGATATATTATGATCGTTTTTTTCATAACGTTTATCATAATAACCACAGTATTCACATCTCATATTGCAATTTTCTGTAATAGAAAGGACTAATTGTTTCTGAGAATTTTGCACTTGCCATTTATATTCATCCGAATGAACATAATCAGATCTGCTTAGGTGTTTATCCTGATATATATCTCTTATACCAAACTGCTCTATAAGTTCATGATACCTATGATTACAAATTCCATTATTAATCATATCGAATAATTCATCACTTATTTGCACGGTAATGTTATCATATGCATCATATATATATTTTTCTGAGTCAACAGTTAATAACTTGTATATCATAGTCTCCTCCAACTTACATAGTATTTTCTCTATAATAAGCATTTTTATTGCTTATTATAGATTAAGGAATAAAGAATAATGAGAATATAAAATTACTATACGGTTTATTTTAGAATAAAGTTTAAAATATCCTCTTCTAAATCTAATGCAGCCATTGTAAGAATACCATTTTCCGAACCAGTTACGGCAAATCCTACTTTTTTACTACCAAAACAGATACATAAACATGCACATTTGGCTAATGCGCTACCTTTTTGCAATTCATTTGAATGATTTAATTTTTTTAACATATATGTACTCCCCTTTTAATATATTTTATAGATTAGTTTTCACTATTCTTTATTCCCAAATTGTAGATTATATAATTGCCTATATTGCTCACAGGAATTAATTAGTATTGAATGTTTTCCCTGGCTTATTAGTTCCCCATCTTCTAGGAACACTATATTATCTGCTTCCTCAATACAGAATAATTTATGGGTAACACAAACAATCATCTTGTTTTTTTGATTTCGAAGAAGATTTGAAATATAGTTTTCTGAGAACGTATCTAAGGCAGAGGTTGGTTCATCTAATATCATAATATCAGCATCTTTGAGTAACATTCTCGATAATGCTACACGTTGCCATTGTCCTCCAGATAATTCACTTCCTTCTTCAAAAACTTGTGTTAATTCAGTGTCTACTCCTTCACTTAAAGTATCTAAAAAATTTAGAAGGTCTAGTATGTATTGATGATTTAAATTAAGATCACGTTTTATACTAAATGTTAAGTTTTCATAGAGTGTCGCAGAGTATCGATTAAAATCTTGAAATATTACAGAATAGATGGAATATAACTCATCTAGTTTATAATTTTTTATATTGTTATCATCCAGAAAAATACTCCCTTTTTGAGGGTCATACAATCTTAGTAACAATTTAAGCAATGTAGATTTTCCGCTTCCATTCATTCCTAATATCACAGTCAGTTCGCCAGTATTAAATTCAAGAGAGATATCCTTTAGAGCATAGCTCTCCTCATTTTGATATCGAAACCAAACATGCTCGAACACTATTTTATGTGATTGTCTCTTTTGCACATTTATTTCCCCACCTATTAAGCGTGGTTCATATTGCAAAAAGTCCATAAAAAAGTCCAACATCATCCAAGACGATTTTGCCATAGAAGTAAACGCTACCATTGACTTCAAAGAGTTGTCCAAAGATGATGTAGCGTTAAAAAAAGTAGCAAATCCTGCAATATCGTAATTTCCATGTACAATATCAATAAACATCCATATAATACAGAGTGAACGTCCAGTTCGTCCCAGCATATTTAGCAATAAGTTTACATTAAATTCTTTTGAATTTATTTTTCTATAATGTTCATAGTATTTTTTAAAGGTTATTTTTCTTTTAGTTTCAAAAAAGTTATGTAAAGGGTATATTTTGCTTTCTTTCACATATTCCTTTTTGGCAAGAATATCATAATAGTAATTTAGCTTTCTTTGATTTTTTGCTTCACGCACTATTAGTTGGTATTTTTTACTTTGAAATTTATAATGAAAAATAATATTAGGTAAAAATGATATGAGAACTATAAACATTGCTGCAAGGTGAAAATTTGCGATTATTTGAAGATATCCCAATGTACTTATGAGTATTGAAGCACCATAAGTTACAGTATTTACTATTTGCGTAACAGCTTGCTGTGATTGTTCAGAAGCATTGTAATAGTTATCATAAAATTCAGGATCTTCAAATGCGCTAATTTCTACATCTTTTAGCTTATTAATTATTTGTTCCTGAAGATTATAATTCACACGCACAATCATTAGTTGATTAAGCAAATCTTTAAACATATCAATTACATAAATAAACGTAAATATAAGACCCTCTGATACTAGAATTAATACTCCATTTAGAACCAATTTGTCATTAAGTCCCTGGGTTAATGCGATCTCCATAAGCCTTAAAATGTAATTTAGAATATATAATTGTATAACGGGAGCTAGCCCCGATAAAAGTATTCCTAATATGTATATTAGTGTGTATATATGATTTTGAATAAATACAATTTTTGCAACAAACGCCAATTTATTAATGAATTTTTTCATAATTCTCCTTATAACATTAAATAAAGTCAATAAATTAATAAACAATAAAAATTATAGTATATATGTATACATATTTCAAGAAATATGTATAATTTTAACACAAATGTTATAATTATACATATATTCCACATGATATGATCATTCTAAGACATTGAAAACATTTGTACATAGTTTTTTGCATAATATTCCTTACAATTAGTATTGTTAAAATATATATGTACTTTTAGTAAAAAATACGTTATAATAACAGATGTCCAAACGTTTACTGTTTCGAGCGTTTGTGTCTAAATAATATTTCTGTATAGATAAGGTTCTGGCAAGCAGCTAGGGCCTTTTTCTGTATAAAAAAAGAAGAATGACTTATTTGCCACTCTTCTCTTTACTCATTTGCTGGGCTACATATAATATAGTATCTGCAAGCTCTCCGGAGTTATCTATTATATAATCAGGAGTAAACTTTTTGAATACTGCTTTATCAGCCTTAGTTCTCCTGACAATCTCCGCATTACTTTGATTGTCATTTCTGCAGCCAATTCTTTTTAGTCTAGTTTCTTCAATCATTGTAATATAGAAAGAAACGACGTTATAACCTGCAGCTCTTAGTTCATTTATTCCAGAAGGAGTCAGTACCATTACACAAGAATCTTTTAGATCATCTCGTTTAATTCCATACTTCCAAACACTACCGCAAGCAACTTTAAATTCCTGTGTTGCAGCAAGAGCTCCATTCTTAGATAATTTATTCCATGTATGATCATCTACAAAGCGATAATCTTTTCCGTCCTTTTCCCCTGGTCTCATAGGTCTAGTAGTACATGAGACTATGAAAGGCAGATCATAAAATTCGCTGATTATTCTAGCAACAGTTGTCTTACCAGTTCCAGATAATCCGCAAAACGCATATATTTTATTAGTCATAGTAGTTTCTCCCTGGTGCCAATAATTTAATGTACTTTCAATCACTTTGTTACGGTTTGTTTTACTTTGCTTTGGTTTGTTTTAGTTTCTTTCTGTTTTCAGCTCTTACTTTCTTTAGGTCATCGTAATCAATCCAACCATGTTCATCACCATGTTTGAGGTTCCTAGAAACCCAACGTAAGGTAAGATCCTTATAAAAGTAATCAAAGAGCTTTCTTCGCATTTCACTAGCCTGCGTACTCATTCCCTTAACATCGATGTACTCTTCTTTTCCATCCGGATATTTAATATAGAAATCAGGGCTGTATGTCATTGCTCGCACTTTCTTTCCATACTTCTCATACGCTTTGAGTAAAGTGAATTTAGGCTGTACTGAAAATTCCAGTACATTGCGCAATTGCTTTTGTTCTTTCAGATAGATGTAATATAGTGCCTCGTCCTTTGAGTCGAATGTGATATCATCAACTACGACCTTTTTGTTGTTGTATTTAGCCATTCAATCACCTATTCTGCGAAAATTCCCTTTAAGAAAGTTCTGAAATCATCGACCTCTGGCTTATTCTCTTCTTCTCTTGTCTTAGCTCTTAAAACTGCTTCATGGAAGATAGCGTCCATTAGATCTCTATCTAAATCAGCACATTCAAAACCCTCTTCATCTTCTTCACAAACCTGTTCTTCAAGAAAACAAACGTATTCTTCTAATTGTGAAATCTCTTTGTCTTTATCAGATAAAAGCTCATGCACAAAGTTCACCAACTCAAATAGGAAGTCTTCTGGCGCCGCCTTTTCAGAAATTCTTGCAATGTTCATTAATAATTCAAATTTAGTCATTTCTATAATCCTCCAAGTGTTTATATTGTATAATAATTATGCTGAAAATGTTTCGCATGGATTCTTTTCATCATTGATATAAAGAGTGATTTTTACCACAAAGTAGCTATCATCTTTTTTGTCTTTTCTTACGATTGAATAACTCACAACATCATATTTTACTTTGTACATATCAACCAATGCTGCAGCTTCAAGCTCGCTATCTGTTCTAAATGTTTTAACTTCTTTTAATAGGTATTTTGACATATTAATAATCTCCTTTTGATTGTTTATTTGTTGTTATATTTATATTATATAATCAATGTTTATATAGTAAACTCAACTACATAATCTTTTTTCGACTTCTTTACATCGATAATCCTTTGATTTCTGGAACCTCTCAATAATAGAGTAAGGTCTTTTTGCTCCACATCAAACTTTCCATCGATTAAAATATCGATTTTATCAAAGCATTCCTTAGGATATCGCTCCAAAAGCTGCTCATAGGTGTAACCGGTCCAAACATAGATTGTTGTTTCTGGCCTAGCTAATTTTATATAAGAGCAAAGTCCAATAGTTCCCTGGATATTCTCTGGAGCCAACGGGTCACCACCCAGTATTGATAAATCTCTCTTGATTCCATTCTTATCAAGTAATTCCAATACGTATTTCAGATGGTCGTTAGTAAATTTTTCGCCCGCTTTGAAGCTCCAAGTTTCAGGATTAAAACAATCTTTACAATGGTGGTGACAACCGGCAAGCCAGACGGACACCATAACTCCTTTACCGTTAATTACATCATTGGGCTTTATATCCATAAATCTCATTATAATTTCCTCCATCTTGATATATATTCATTTTTATCTAAGCAAAGATGAACGCAGCCACATTTGCAGCTTACCTTATCACCCTTCTTGATTTCTTTAGATGTACGGATCCATCTTTTACAGTTCATACATTCCAAATTGATAACCTCCTTATTGTCTCTATATTTATATTATATAATCATAAAATTGGTAGTACACTTTTCAAATAAAAAAAGAGAGATCACTCTCTCTCTTTGATTCTTATAGCTTGTTCAATTAGTGATGATACAGTCATTTGGCCAACTCCACCTGGTACCGGAGTTATATTGCAATGCTTTTCAACCAGACGATCATAATCGGACTTTGTTACGTCTCCACACATCTTTCCATTTTCATCGAAGTTGATTGATACGTCTACGATTGTAGTATATGGCGAGAAGTGTAGTTCAGAGAACATATTAGCCTTTCCAACTGCTGTTACAACGATATCGGCGTCCCAAACTTTCTGCTCTAGGTTTCTTGTTTTGGAATGAGCTACTGTTACAGTTGCATTTTCTTTCAGGAATAAGTGAGCTAGTGGTTTCCCAACGATATTAGATCTATTGATTATAAGCACATCTTTTCCTTCGATTGCTATGTCATATGCTTTTAGCAGCTCGATTATTCCATATGGAGTACAAGCAACGTTTCCTTCTTGGCCAAGTACCAGTTTACCCATATTAAGCGTTGTAAATCCATCTACATCCTTTTCAGCAACAATTAGAGAAGTTAAGTAATCTTCATCTAAGTGCTTTGGAAGAGGTAGCTGCAGCAATAGAGCTGTTGTCTCTGGATCCTGGTTAAGTTCTAGAATCTTGCTTTCCACTACGCTGCTTTCAACATCTTCTGGAAAATGTACGATTTCACTTAATATGCCCGCTTCATCACAACGTTTTACTTTGTTATTGACATATTTGCCCGAAGCAAAATCATTTCCAACTCGTATTATAACTAATTTCGGTTTTTCTACGAGTTTTTCAACCCTCATTCTTAACTCATTCATTTTTCTTTCAACTATCGGTTTTGCATTTAGTAACATTCATTTATCCTCATTTCTTAATTTTTATACCATGTATTCTATTGCGTTTCCACTTTTAAGTAGTTCATCTGAAATATTTCTTAGCTCTCCATCTTTGTTATAATAGATCTCTCCGAGCCATCTCTTAAAGCTATCGGTCTTCTTGCTTACCAGGAATACTTCTTTACCTAGCAACTCATTTGTTGTAAATTCTTTTGCAGCAAAACCGGCTTGGCGGGTTTCTCCGAACTTTTCAGGAGAATTGACTCTTAGAAGTCTCACCCTATGCCTTGCTATCATATAATAGCCAAGGTCAATATCCACATCAACGGTATCACCATCTACTACATTCACCACTATTGCTCTTCTTGTATAATTATCTTTAATTTCCATTATTTCATCCTTTCTAATAACCGATTACCAATCTTTTAAGAGTGTAGTAATCAACAACTTTATCATCAATATAAATATCTGCATGGACCTTTCGTGGACTTTCTCCATACATTTCAATTGACATTGGAGAATTTTCATTATATGAATCGAACTCTAATCCATGGAGCTCGCAAAATCTCTTTGCATCCTCTAACTTTTCTCCTTCTCTGCAGGTCCAAAGAATCATGTAGTGTCCTTGTCTTTTTAGTTCTTTTACTAATTCAATCATTCCTACTACTGGCTTTCCATCTAACGTGCTTGGAAAACCGAAGTCACATAAAGTTCCATCAAAATCAACGGCAATAATTAATCTTTTATCATTTAACATCTTATCAGCTCCTATTTTATGGTTAAATAAAAAGGGGTATCTCTACCCCCTTTCAAAATTAAAGGTGTAAAACTCTAGACTTGATTTCTTTCGTCTTACCCAAATTGAAGTAGTTCTCGCCCAAATACCCACATGTGCGTCTTGTAACGTTCATTTTAGACTTATCTTTATTACCACATTGAGGGCATTCCCATTCAATATCATCATTGATGATAATTTCACCATCATAGCTGCATACATGGCAGTAATCTGATTTAGTATTAAATTCAGCGTATTGGATATTTTCATAAATGAAGGTTACAAGCTGGTCTAATGCTTCAAGGTTCTTATTCATATTTGGGATTTCAACATATGAGATACAACCACCAGTGCTGATTTTTTGGAAGTCTGCTTCAAATAATAACTTACTGAATGCGTCGATATTTTCTCTTACATCTACGTGGTAGCTGTTAGTGTAGTAACCTTTTGCAGTGATATCTTCGATTTCTCCAAATCTAGCAAGGTCAATCTTACAGAATCTATAACATAAGCTCTCTGCAGGTGTTCCATATAATCCAAAACCAAGGCCAGTCTCTTTTTTCCAAGAATCTGTTGCAGCCTTTAATTTCTTGATTACTTCCACACAGAACTCTTTTCCTCTTCCTGATGTGTGGCTTTCATTCATCATTAATTTAGTCATTTCATACATTCCGATATATCCAAGGCTGATTGTCGCATATCCGTTTTCTAATAATGGAGCGATTGGTTCATGCTTCCCTAAACGAGCCAAACCACCAAATTGCCAGTGAATAGGTGAAATATCAGAAGTTGCGCTTTTTAGGAGTTCGTATCTAGTAAGTAGAGCTTCTTTGCATAGTGCCAATCTTTCATCAAGAATGTTCCAGAATTTATCCATATCACCTTCAGCTGTAAGAGCAACCTGAACCAAGTTAAGTGTTACAACACCCATGTTGAAGCGACCTTCAAACTTATACTCGCCGTTTTCATCTTTCCAAGGCGCAAGGAATGATCTACATCCCATTGGACTGAACACGTTACCTTCATAGATTTTTCTCATTTCTTTTGCTGAAATGTAATCCGGATATAGACGTTTTGCAGAACATTTGATTGCAGAATCTGTTACATATCTATATTTGGAATCCTTAGGCACGTTGTTTTCATCAAGCACGTAAACTAACTTCGGAAATGCTGGTGTGATATAAACACCCTTCTCATTCTTAATTCCAAGATGTCTCTGAACTAAGATTTCATTTACGATCATAGCGATTTCTTCTTCATATTCGTGTCCTGGTTCAATTTCAAGGAATAATGTTACGAATGGGCTTTGGCCGTTCGTAGTCATAAGTGTGTTAATCTGGTATTGGATAGTCTGTACACCAGATTCAAGTTCTCTTTGAAGGAACTCTTTTACTTTACGTTCTCTGATTTCTTCATCAAGATCCGCGAGCATTTCTTCATATCTAGCTCTACTTTTCGCTAAGTATTTACCAAGATGTTTTACATTTAACGACTGGCCACCATACTGTCCACTAGAAATCTGCGCGATGATTTGAGTTACAACCGTGCACGCAACTTGAAATGATTTCGGACTCTCTACTAATTTGGCATTGATTACGGTCCCATTATCCAACATATCCGCGATATTAACTAAGCAACAGTTGAAGATTGGAGAAATTGAATAATCCATATCATGAAAATGAATAGCTCCATTGTCATGAGCCTGCACGATATGAGCCGGAATTAACTTTCTTCTTGAAATATCCTTACTAACTTCTCCCGCAATTAAATCACGCTGTGTAGAGGCCATAGTTGCATTCTTATTGGAATTTTCATTAGCAACCTCTTCATTCATATTTCTAACAAGTGATAGAATACTTTCATCAGTTGTATTGGATTGACGCTTGAATGATTGAACTGCTCTATACTCTTCATAAGCCCTAGCTGTTAATTCATGGCCATATTTGATAAGTTTCTTATATACTTTTTCTTCGATTTCATATACTGTTGGTTGTTTTTCTTCCGGAAAAGTACAATAATCCAATGTAATTTCAGCAGCAATACTAGCAGCAACATCTGAATCACATACGCCACTTCCATATCTCATTGCTTTTAAGATTGCATTTTCAATTTTTCTTGAATCAAATTTTGTAGTAGTTCCATCTCTTTTAATTACTTGTGTCATATATATCTCCATTTTCTAAAGTTATTTTTATAAAGAGGAGGCTGACTAGCAGCCACCATAATTTCTAGTAGTTGTTGTCTTGTCTTTTGTGGTTAACGCCGTTCTTTTCAAGATACATACGTTCCATTTCCTCTCCGGTAAATCCAAGAGCTGCAGCAACGCTCATGGAGAAAGTAAGTACATCGATAAACTCCTCTTTACATAATTGATATTGTTTTTCATGGTCGTAATCTGGTTTATCGTATTTCTTGCTCCAACCTTTTGCATAAGGTAATTCATGAAGCATTTCTGAGTATTCATCTATTGCCCAAAGAGAAAACTCTTTTACGAAGGCTGCTCTCTCTTTTGGTGTGAAATTATCTAAATCCATACCAAGTCTTAATTGAAGTTCCTTTTGTTTCTGTAACATTACGTCAAATACATTTGTTGTCATAATAATATTTCTCCTTTATAAATAGTTGTTATATTTATATTATATAATTAATATAATGATAGTAAACTCGACTAAGCGTTAAAATCATTAATTAATTGAAGAAGCTTCGCTTTAAATCTTCTGTTCTTATTATTGATATTTTGCTTGCTTGTGTTGTACTCGTCTGCAAGGTCGATAACTCTCATATTTCCAAGGTTAACTGCAAGCAGCTTCATTTCAAAATCATCTAAATTAGAAGCGATATATGCAATAAAAGCCTGGTCCATTAATTTGTCCTCAAAGCTAGCTGCATCATCAGTCAACATTTCGTGAAGGTCCATTTCATTACCGCCTTTACCATCACTAACTTTCATATCCAGATTTAAGATTGTCACAGCCGATGTGTCTCTTTTTTGTCTCTTTGCATTTACTGCGGTGTGTGTGAAGTATTGTCTTAATTTCCAAGTTAAGTGGGTTGTAAAGCAGTGATACTCATCATAAGATTTTAAAGCCTTGAAAATAACAATATCCATTTCTTGAAGATCGTCTTCTGTGATAGCTCCACCATTTTTGTATTTAAGGAGCTCTTTAAGAGCAACCCCTCTGAATTGGTTCAGGATTTCCTCAAATTCCATTACTCTCTTTTCTCCATTGTTCATTACGATTAATTTTTTCATAGTTGTTTACCTCTTTCTGTATTTTAAAATTTGTCTGTATATTCTACACAATATTTATATTGTATAATTATAATTAACCTGTTAGTTACGACCAGTGCCGCAACACATTTATGATTATATCGTGAGCTGGGATATCTTGTAAATAGTTTGGACCGAAGTAAAACTCTTCCAAATATTCTGACAATTACTACTCTTACCGTATTTTATATAGGAAAATTCCCGCGAGTTACCGCGGCTACCGTTTCCTATAATGAAATAATAAAATAATTTACATATATGTCAAAATCTTTCATTGTGATCCACTTGCCATCAACACGTTTTTTCTTGTTTCTTTTCTCGGCATGAGACACATATATGTGACTGAACTTTCTAATTTTCTTGTTATAATAGAAGTCTTTAGCAACTTTTACCTTGATGATATCACCATTTTGAATCCTGTATAGAGTTAAAACTGGTGTATATTTAGTATCAATATCAAGTACGATACACTCTCTATTATTAGTCGCTGGATTAGTAATGTTGATTGAGCCGATGTATTCCGCTTCAAATTTAGCAAGTTCTCCGATAGTAAATTCATCGTTCCCAATTCCTGAAATCAGATATTTGCATAGCGCAGCATTATCTACATCTCTGAACATTTTTTCCGTTTCACTACCAGCAAATCTTCTAATTAGGTCGCAATCAACGCTATCCTTCTTATATTGCTTTTTAGTCGCATAAGCATTGCAAATCTCTACGATTCCAAGAAGTCTCTTAGCTGGCCCGAATGCTCTAAAATAGCCTATTTTGATTAATACTTCCCATTGTCTTGAATTGATACCTGGTGTATTAAGATATAGATCCTCAAATGACGCATAGTTCTGATATGAAGATAATTCGTATAGACTTTCTGCTAAATCTTCATTTAGGTACTTAACACTTTCAATTCCTTTGTAGATGATATTGTTGCTCTTATCAAAGAAATAAGCAGCTCTTGATTTTCCATAAGTAGGAGGTTCAATGCTAATTCCTGATAGTTTGGCCAATTCAATCGTTTTAGAGGTCTTATCCATATTTCCAGAGTTGATATTCAACATGGCAGTGAAGAACTCTAATGGGTAGTAATATCTTAAATATCCGCAGATATAACCAATATAGCTGTATGCTTGCGAGTGATTTAATGAGAACAGGTAATTAGAAGCGTCTATGATTACCTGGATAAAGTTCACGATTAATCTTTCGGATTCCTCTTCGCAAACTCCATGTTGCTCTAACATTGTTTTAGCAAATCCGGCTTTAATTCTCGGAATATATACTTCTGTTCCTGTTTTCTTAGCAAAGGCTCTACGAACTGTATCAGCTTCACCCATGGTAAAACCACAGAAGATATGCAAGAAGTCGATAATCTGCTCTTGATATACTAAATAACCAAGTGTAGGAGCTAAGAAGTCATTCAATGCTCTATGACCATTATCCTGGAATATCCCATTTGCAAGTTGATCTCTATAAGAAGCTCCTGCAGGTCTGATAGCACCATTTCCAACCGAAAACAAATCGATATATTTGAAATCCGGATTAGCTTTTCTAATCTTATTGATTGTTTCATCACTAAATAAAGAAGCTAGATATTTTGACGCCATATCAGATTCCCATTGGAATATACCAACTGTATTGTCTCTGATTGAACTCCATACTTCTAAATCATCTGGTACGTTATCCGGTGTTAATCTTTCAATACCAGCTAGTCTGCAGGTCTCATTGATTAACTCCACATTGTCTAGTCCAAGGATATCAAGTTTTACGAAGTTTAATCCTTCTACCTCATTCTTATAAAGCATAGATACAGGTCTATCTGTTGTAGATAATGTTAAGGTGCCGATTTCTGTATCTAACGGAATAGGGGAAACAATGCTTCCACATGGATGTGTACCAGTCGAAACGATCGTACCATTTACAATATCTACATACTCGAATAATTCCGGGTATTGTCTTCTATACATTGCTTCCTTATTTGGATCATCAATATCGCTGCAGATTGTTCCTACTACATCAAGAGGAATATCCAAGGCTCTAGCACAATCACGAATAGAACCTTTTAACGCAACAGTATTGAATGTAATGATTTCAGCACAGTACAAGCCTTCTTTATTAAATATATAGTCCTTTACAACATCCCTCTTCGCTGGTGGCCAGTCAGTGTCCACGTCTGCTAAAGAGATACGTTCTGCATTCATGAATCTCTCGAAATTCAGTTTGTGCTTGATACTATCCATTTCAGTCATACCGATTAGATATGCAATCACAGAACCAGATACAGAACCCCTAGAAGGACCGCAGAAGATACCTTGTTCTCTACCGAAGGCTTTTATATCCTCGTCTAAAAGTAAGTAATCGATAGCCTTATTGTGTTCATATACGGATAACTCGTATTTGATTCGGTCAATATATTCTTGGAAGTTTGGATATTTATCGACACCCTTTTCTTTTATACCTTTCATGATTTTCTTCTTTAAAACAGATAGAGAATCATTGAATAACTTAGGGTATTTATGAGATCTGTCAAGAGAAAATTCTTCAATATTATTAGATAATATATTTGTATTATCTAATAATTGGTGAATTTCTTCAAGACTAAATATTCCTTGTTTAGTAAATAGTTCAACTAGCTCTTCATATGTTTTAAGAGTAACATCCCAACCGTCTTCATCCGAGAATTTTACCCCTTTGGACTTTTGAAGAATCTTTCTTCCTTTTGCATGACGTTCATTTAATGCATGAGTGTCAGTACCACAGATTAGATTAAGGCCCAGTTCCCTAGATAATCCTAAAAGGTAACGGTTATAATCAATTTGTACCTGGTCTTGATGGTGCTGAACTTCTAACCATGCACGATGTTTATTCTTGCAAATGAAGTCAAGAAATCTTCTTTTTAATTCTTCATCTTTGCCCGCGAGAACGCCACCAATACATGCTGTTGTGAAGAGGATATTATCTGATGTTGCCAGCAGCTCGTCGAATGTGATTCTTGGTGCGTAATAGAAATGCCCATCTTTTCTATTGTAAGCACCTGAAATTAATTTATTTAATTCCAGAATACCATGATAGTTTTTAGCATATAAGCAAATGTGGTAGTTATCCCTTACCTTCTTATCTAATGACTTTGTAAGGTACATCTCAACTCCGTGAATATACTTAAGTCCTTTGCTCTCAATATACTCTTTTTTCTTCACCCAACCGAAGATATTACCATGTTCGGTGATTGCGATCGCTTTCATTCCAAGCTCTACTGCTCTATCTACATATTGTTGATACTTGCTAACTGAATCGATATTTGTTGTTCCATTACTAAAGTCTGTATGGCAATGGGTAATTGTATATATATTATTCATTTGTTTGCTCCTTTATTCTAGTTTATATTTATATTATATAATAGTCGTTTAAGGAGTAAACTCGACATAAAAAAAAGATGGACCGTTATTTTTTGAACCATCTATACTATGCTATTCGAAGATAGAAACATCTAAGATTTCCATCATACCAGCTTCGTGCTCTTTAGCTTCTTTATTGGCTTTTTCAAGTTCTTTATTGGCTTTATCTAGCTGTTTTTTAGCTTGCCCCAAATTTACGTTATTGTCATTTGAACTAGATTCTAATTCTGCAATTTTCTCTTCTAATTCTGCAACCTTATCTGTTAATTCCGTATTCTGTTCTGATAAGCTACCAGCGTATTGTTCTAATTCCTTGGCTTTCGCTACATACTCGACTGCAGCCTTTTTAAATTGTTCCGCTTGTGTTTTTGCAGCCGCTAAATTAGTTGTTCCAGTCCATTGTAAAGATAGCGCGATTCCTGCACCTAATACCGTTCCTGCTAATATTTTTCCTACTGATTTAACCATTCTTAATTCCTCCATATAATACAAATTTCGTCTTTAGTGACGTCTTATATTTATATTATATAATCGTTATTTGAATGGTAAACTTGCTCACCATTTTTACTATAAAATTTCTTTCTTTAGTTTCACAATGCTGTCGTAAATCATTTCCGTATAGTCGTTGTCTAATTGTTCCATGGATTTTCCTTCTGTTTCTGATAGTTCCTCGATGATACAATCAATCTTACTTGCCTGGTCGCAAGTTGCATGAGAGTGTAAAACTGCCAGTGCTGATATTGCAGCCATATAGAACCCATTCTCTTGCTCAATCATTCCAGAGTTTGCAATTCCACCAAAGGTTAATAGTCTTTCTGGTTGATCACAATTCAATACTTCCCTTACTAAATATTCAAATGTACGACTTGTCATTATGAAATCCTCCCCTTTTATCTATAATCGCGCATGAACTGCTCTAAAGCGGTAGTCAAAAGTTCTTCCTTACTGATTGCAGATTTTTCTTTGCAGAACTGGTTCCAGTCTTCCCAAACTTGCTTATAGACACGAACTGTTGTAGCTTGTACTTCGTCATTTCTATTAATGTTAATTTTTGCACCTAGACTGAATGCTCTATAAAATAAGTTTTCATGATCTAGCATTCTTCTTAGTGCTTCAATCTCACTCGCTGTCAATCTTTTGATGAAACGGCCATCTCTTAGCTCATAGCCCATTTCTTCCATATGCTTTGTCGCAGCATTATACGAGAATGAAAGAAGCTCGCATTTGAACTCTTTTTCAGTTAGCTTTTTCTCTTCTAATTCCGCTAGCCTATTATTTATAAATTTCACTTGTTCCTGCTCGTTTAGTGCCTTAAGCTCTTGTATTTTCATACTAATGACCTCCGCTATTTTTAATAAGAATATTATACCATATATCTATTACATTTTCAATTTCTATTTTAATCATTTTTACATCATTTTTGATTTTTCTATTAATTATATGTACTTTTGTAAGATAAAATAACTATTTTAACTTTCTTCTAAATTTAATTTTTTGCTAATCACTCCGTAATGGCTTTATATGGCTCATAGTTGAGTATTGACGTCTAGACGATGTTTTATACCAAAAACTTTTTTCAGGCAGCTTAATGACTGAAATACGAGCTCGTTTTTTTCATTACTTAATTTTTTTTCATTGAAACGGACGATTTTATCGGCCGTATGTATTGGATATTATTATATTAGTATTGTTATATGGTTATTGTTATGGTGTCTAAAAAAACACTAAGCTGGGTGGTTAAAAAGACACTAAGCCCAGTGTTTAAAAGAACACTCAATTTTGAGCTTATAAAATTCCCAAAAAAAAGAGCGGCCTAAGCCACTTCTTTCTCGATGATCACATCCTCTTTTTCAATTATCTCCGATACTTTTACTATTCCATATACTACATAAGCATTATTGAAGTACGTACCAGTTTTCCTTTTTTGGATATCTATTAATCCAAATTCTGAAAGGAATTTTAGGCAATCCGATATGGTGTGCCTTGTTACTCCTAGCTTCTCTTGAATATCATCATATGAAGGATAGCAATAGCTTGACTCGTCACAACAACTTAGTAAGTAACAATATATGTGGAAGCTCTTACTATCCAACAAAGTAATACTAGCGTTTGAAACCATCGTAAACTTATCATTTATTTGCTTCGCTGGAACTACCACTATTTTTTTCTTTTTCATTATGTCATACCTCTTTGAACTCATTCTTTTCCCTCCAAATTAATTAGTTCATATTTATATTATATAATGTATATTTCCATAGTAAATTTTAGGGAAAGAAAAAGGACCGTATTTCTACGATCCTCTGTATAGTGATTTAATTGGAGTTTTTTATAGTGATTATTTTAAATTGATTGTTGCAGGAACATCCATTATTGTTCCATTATCATTGAATACATGTAATGTAAATTCAACAGTTTCAAATGCAACACCTTCAAGTCCTTGCTCTTCTAAATCCCAAGACATAAAGCCAATCTTATCATTTGCTTTCTTTCCTGGTTCAACATCGATGGAGCAGATAGGGTCAATCATAAAGCCATTTACGGAGCAATCTCTAACTTGGATTGTTGCTTCTGTATCTAAGCCATTTTCAACGAAGACTTTAAGAGAAACCTCTCCATCTCCATCTACTACCATATCTTTATATGTTACTTTTAAGCCGTCTTTATCAAGTAAAATCTGGCCAGTAACTTCTTTTTTAGTCTCTTCTACATCATTAATAACAATCTTAATTGTTTCGGAATCGTCAATAGTGTCGTATGAATCGCTCTCAAAGATGTGAAGAGACAATTCAATACTATTTACTTGCTCAATTCCGTTTTCTTCTAAGTCACTTTCAAAGAAATTAATTGAGCCATTCGCCTTTTTGCCTGTTCCAACTTCCTCAGAGAAGATTGGATCCATCATATAGCCATTGATTGAGACTTCTCTCACCTGGACTGTTATATTCTTTTCAGTTGTATTTTCAAGCTGTAATTTAATTTCTGGTCCATAAGCTCCATTCTGATTGAATGAAGTAAACACAGCCTTAATTCCATTGTTATCATATAGCACTTTATTGATTTCCTTTTCGGTGCTTTCTTCTTTTGGTGTTTCAGTAGCGGTAGCTCCACTCTCCTGACTAGTTTGTGTCTCAATTTGGACGTCCTGAGCTTCACCATTATTTGTTGTTCCACATCCTACTAATAATGTCGTTGCTAATAAAACTACTGCTAAATTTCTCTTTTTCATGTTTCTGTTTCCTCTATTTCTGTTTTTTTGATTTGTTGAACTTACTTATATTACTCGTTACATTTGAAATGGTATTAATGAACAGCCTTCCGTTCATTGCATATTCCACCATCGGAATCCCATTCTCAATAAATCTTCGAGTAATAACAAGTTGTCCTTTAAAGGTCTGATGTACACTTCCTATTCGGTATTTCCCTTTATCTTCAAGGGTTCCTATGTTTTTAAACATCATTTGTTCTCCTTTATATTTATATTATAGCGTGTCTTTGATTGTTCGTAAATGGGTAATTTTTCAAAAACACGCGGTAATTTATGGTGATTAATCAATCTTAGATTTTAAGTACCAATGGGGTTTTAAGTAAATCTTGTACCCTTTGTTGTCCCTAAGCTCTCTTAACTCCCTTTTGTATTCTTCTAAGAAATTATCAAGAGTTTTCCAAACCGTGAATACTAAAATTAAATCAGATCTACTCAGGAACTTCTTACCTGAGTCTGGGTCCTCATCCATTAGAAGATTGATTACTTCATATTCTAAAGCTTCATCAATATACACTTGCGATGGTCTTGGAGTGTAATCATAATCTCTTTTAACGAAGTTTCTTACCTGACCTTCATTTTCTTGTGCTTCGTCTTTTTGAGAAAATCTCACTTTCTCCCAACCTTTGAAAAGGTCTTGCGAAATATCAATTCTTCTCACACCTTTGATTTCAATATCAAGTTCTTTTGCAACTTCTCTAAGTTGTGGTACTGTCATTTCAGTTATTGTGTTGTTAAATTCTGTTTTGCTCATTTCTAAATAATTCATTTCTCTATATCCTCTTTCAAATAAAAGTAATTTGTTGTTCGTTATATTTATATTATATATTAATTGTCGAGTTTCGTACATAGTTTTTTTAGAAAAACTTTACGGTAAATTACAGTAAGAATGTTCTTTCTATATAATAGAAATCAGCAGCCAATTATCCGGCCGCCAACTTGTTATTTCTTGCCCTTATTAAAGTGCTCTTACTAATTCCGGTTAATTCAGCAACTCTTGTATATGAATTATCTTCAAGCAATTCTAGTGCGTGCTCTATTTGAGCTCTGCCAAATTTCTTTGGTCGTCCTTCTCTAAAGTCCGGTTTCAGTCTTGCGATTGCTTTGCCACTTTGGGTCCTCTCGATGATCATTGCTCTCTCAAATTCAGCAAACGCTAGTAGGTTAGTTACAATCAGTCTTCCCATCGGGGTATCTTCTATCAATCCCATATTTAAGATATGTATATAGACACCTTTATTCATAAGCATATCGATATAGTCTAACCCTTCTTTAGTTGTTCTGCAGAAACGATCTAACTTAGTAACTACCAACAAATCACCTGGTTGTAATTTTTCTATCAGGTCATTGAAGATTGGTCTCTCTTTAGCAGCACTATAACTTTCTGTTATCAGTGTTGCATTATCATATTTTTTCAAAATCTCTTGTGTTTGGTCCTCGATGGAATTTCCATCCAACTGCCCCTTTGTTGAAACCCTTAAATACCCGTAAATCACCTCAAAATCTCCTTTACTTTTGAACATAAGTTATGACACCGCTCTATATGCCTATTTTACTGGATTCTGGAATCGGTGTCAATTCTTTTAAGTTTTGAGACCAACAAACGAGTTTCTTCTTATTATAATAGTATGAAAAAGGCACGAGCATTGCTCGCACCCCTATTTTTACAGTAACTTCATTTCAGCAAGATTTCTAATGACAACGACACCTTGTGTTGCTCTTGACTTTTTAGCTTGAAGCTCTGCGGTATTCTTTTCGGTTGTCTTTCCTTTGGTATTAGAAAGAAGAAGGTCAACATCATCTTCGATTGCAATTACCTTGATTACATCTAACCCCTTACATAAACTGTTCGCCAGTTTCTTTCTTGAAGTTTCCGTATAATATGATTCATTGCTTATCTTAGCAATTTTTCCATTGCTGTATTGAATTAATGTATATTTGTAATTATCATCAACAATCGTATATCCAAGTACCTTATCTATTCCAAGTATAGAAGGAAGATAATCGCCTAGACTTGTTGGTTTGCTATCTGATAATGAATCAATCTTAACTTTATATGCGTCTGTTCCATGGAATACTACAAGCTCATTCCTATTATTAGTCTCGAACTCTGCGACAATTTCATCGCCTTCTTTTAGCTTTTGCTCTGCTCTGGAAGCGGTACTTAATTTCTTAGCGTAACCATCTTTTGTTACGACTAATCTTACCTTGTAATCAGGTGCCTCTTTCTTAGCTCTCGAAATGGTTTCTTTCGCCTTTTCATTGATTTGAAGCGGTTTAGTTCTTCTCACTTTTCCATACTTAGAAGATACTTCTCTTAAATCATTACACACAATTTCGTTTATGGCTTTTTCATCTGACATTTTAAGCTGCAGATCGTCTCTCGTCTTTTCCAAATCATGAATATCTTTGATTTGTTTTACGATATAATCCTTATTGATATTTCTCAACTTCATATTAGAAATATATTCAGCTTGTGTTGTGTCTAATCCAAAGTATGCAATAAGGTTAGAATTAATCTGACTTTCAGGACTTAATCTTATTATTTCAATCGCCTTATCAATATCTAAAAGGACTTTTTCCAAACCTTTTAAAAGATGAAGCTTCTTATTTAATACAAGTATTTCATTAGATAAACCAATCTTAATGCAACCTCTTCTCCATTCTAGCCATTCATCAATTATTCCCCAAACACCAAGGACCTGCGGCAATCCATTTGTACTGATCACATTCATATTGCAACTATAAGAAGATTCCATTGGAGTATTTTGATATAACTGTTCAAGCAGCATTTCCATATCGGCACTCTTCTTACAAGTGATTTCGATTTCCATACCATGTAACCCGGTTAAATCCTTTACATCTGTAATATCCTTTATTTTGCCACTCTTAATCAGGTCAATAATCTTATCAACGATTGCTTCTCTTGTTGTGGAATACGGAATTTCTGTTACTGAAATTATGTTCTTATTGATTTCAGCTTTTGCTCTTAATCTTACTGAGCCTAGCCCTTCCATATTGATTTTTTCAAACATAGTTGGATTCTCAACGATATATGCACCAGTTGCAAAATCAGGTACCAGGATTGTTTTCTCACCAGTTTGAATATATTTGATGATTGCTTCGCTTAATTCATTCAGATTGAAACTTGGTATTCTTGATGACATTGAATATGCAATACCTTCTTGTGCATAGTGAAGAACTGCAGGGAACTTAACTGGCAATACTTCAGGCATCATTATTGCTCCATCAAAGTTCGGAACAAAATTGACTGTTTTCTTATCAAGATCCTTAAATATATCCTTGGCCATTTCTGATAAGCGGGCTTCTGTATATCTACTTGCGCCAGCCTGCAAGTCTCTGGACGTATGCTGTGAGAAGTTTCCCTTACCTTCTATATAAGGAGTTAGGTTTCCATCCTTTTGTACCATGGTAACCATAGTTCCATACGTGTCTCCGTGTGGATGAAGCCTTGTAACTTGTCCTGATATATTTTGAGATTTTGTAAATCCATATGCTTTCATAAGGTGCATTGTATATAAGATTCTTCGGTGTACTGGTTTCATACCGTCTCTTACATCACAGATGGCACGATTCTTGATTACATAATTGGCATATTCTAAACTGTTCTCTTTAATTACTTTTTCTATATTAATACTCATATCTTTCTCCTTTGAAATCTTTATTCGCTATTATATTTATATTATATAATAGCTAATAACATAGTAAACTTTTCCTAATCGATTAATTCATACTTGTGAAGCTCTGTTTCAACAATCTTCTTACGGTCTGTAACTTCCGTATCCATCCAAATTCTAAATGCTTCTTGCATTTCCTTTACATCGTCAACAGTAACCTGAACAACGTTTCTGGTATCAGGGTGAACGCCCGTCTGGCTCATTACTTCTGCGTCAAGTTCACCAAGTCCCTTTGCACGTGCAATGCTCTTGATTTCCAATCCTCTGGCCATCGCCTCTTCTTTTTCTGTCTCACTAAACCAGTAGATCACGTCGCCATTCTTCATTTTCACTTCATATAATGGGGTTTTTACAAGATATATTCTTCCTTCATAAATCAATGTTGGCATTAATCGATAGAACATTGTAAGTAATAAGCATTGAATATTATAGCCATCTGAATCCATATCTGTTGCAAGTAAAACTTTTCCGTATCTAAGATTATTAATATCGAAAGTCCCAAGCTCTTTATTCTTCTTATCTGTTTCAATTCCGCAGCCAAGAGTCTTTACTAGATCAGATATAATCTCGTTCTTAAATATCGTGTCATAGTCCGCCTTTAAACAGTTTAGGATTTTTCCTCTGATTGGTATCGCTGCTTGATTACGTGGATTTCTCGCTAATACGATAGAGCCAAGCGCCGATCTCCCTTCCGCGATAAATAACTCGGAATCTTGCCCTTGCAACTTGCAATCAACCAAGCCCTCTACTCTATTTGAAATGTTATCAATTTTTTCTGATAGTTTCTTCTTTAAGGCCTTTTTATTGGCTTGTGCCTTACTGTTAAATTTTTGGACTTCAAGAATATGCTTAACAATCTTCTCAAACTCTTTTGGCTGTTCTATCATCATGACCTCTAATAGCTCTTTTACATATTCCTGTGCAACTGTCTTATAAAGTTTCTTTTGAGTAGATAATTTAATCTGGTTTTCATACTCAACATTGGTACTTAGAACTGAACACACAAAAGAAATACTTTCTTCTATATCTTCCTTTGTGATAGCTCCAATCTTTTTATCTAGCAGCTTATTATCCTTACAATATTTGTTTACTGCTAATCTTGCACCAGCTACTACTCCATCATAGATTGAGCCATTGTTAGGTAGATAATTGGAATTTAAGAACGTTTGCTGTACTGGCTCGCCAGAAGTTGAAAGTACCAGGCTTACGATATTTCTCTCTGCAACTGCAACGCCTTCGTGGACTTCAACAACATCATTAAATTCTTTTTCATTACCAAGAACCTTTTTAGCCGTTAAGCTAGATGTGATTTCATCGAAATACTCTTCTATACTGTCATAATGGAATCTGTTTTCTTCATCACCATATAAGAATGTAATCGTAACTTTGTTATTAACTGCCGAATTGTATTTACAGATTTCTCTTAGCTCTGCAGGGTTGTAAACCACATTCGTATAGACTTCTTCATCTAGTCTAAACTCAAAGATTGAATAACTCTGATCACATTCCCCTACTTTGGAAAATCCTTTGAAACGTCCACCATCTTCATAACATACTTCATGAATTACACCATTTCTTGAAGAGGTAACCTTGAATAGTTTAGATGTATGGTTTAAAACGCAAGTACCGCAGCCATTGGTCCCAACTGCAATTTTGTTATTCTCATTATTGTCGTAGTTTGTACCTGCGAATAACGTCTCAAATAATAATACGTAATTGGGCTTATCTCCTGTTTTCCCATCAATCGGAACTCCGCGACCTGTATCTTTTACTTGAACTGTCCTATTATCCTCAAATAATCTGACCTCGATTTCTCCACTTGAAAAGTTATTAGTTATTTCATCGATTGCATTTGCGATAACCTCTTTCGCACCATGAATGAAATTGTCTCTACTACCAAAGAAAATAGGTAATTTCTCTCTACATTGTTGTCTAGTATCTAATTGCTTAATTGTGTCTTTACTCATGTCTTTTCTCCTTTATGTTATCTTTCATATTTATATTATATAATTGTGTATCTCATGGTAAACTCGACGTAATAAAAAAACAGGACTAAGCCTGTTTCTCTTGTAATAACATTTGAAGGTCACGATCCTGGTAAGCTACCACTTTTCTTAGAAGAACAATATTCTCTTCTTTATATTGGTTTAGCTGATTAGATAACCTCATTAATTCCTGGTTGTATTGATTGAGTAAATTCTGTTGCTGTTCATTGGCCGCTTTGGTCTCTTCATCTTTTTGTAATACCATTTCAACCAATGCTTCTAAATCTTGTTCCATTAATTCTTCTCTGCTATACATATATTTCTCCTTTATATTTATATTGTCGATTTAATCTAGTTATAAGAAACTTCTTTTCCTAGCTCTCTTACCTCTTTGAATATTGGAAACCTTAAACTAAACTCCCCTTTTTCATTGCTGCTTTCTTCAAAATACTGAACCTCGATAACTCTTCCAATTAAAGACTCTCTTTGCTCCCAGTATATCCCCCTCTGGTCGTCGGAAAATCCTGAACCGACGTCCACTTGATTATTTTTGTAAGAAACGACTAATGACCCTAATCGGCCTTTATTTCTTCCGGTACCTTCTTTATATCCGATAACCTCTAAGTCACAAGTGTTCATGGTTTTTACTTTTAGTAGACTTTTGGTGCGCTTACATTCATATGGCATATTTCTATTTACCATTATACCTTCCTTATCTTGGCTCTCTACTTGAGCTAAGATTTCTGGTATTTTCGAGTGGTCTGTCCCCCAATATAAAACCGGAACAGCAGAAACCCATTCTGGATCCATCATCATGATTTGTAAATTCAACATCATTTTTCTATCAGCATATAAATTCGTGCTGCACCCCATTTGGAAATCTTCCAATGATAGCATATCGAATACGTGGAAGATTACACCTTTCTTATCTTCCGATTTGCTATTCACGATAGATGTCGTTTTTCTATATAAATCACCACTATTGAGCTCGTTTTCATTGATTGCTAGTAGCTCTCCATCGTACACCATCTTATCTCCCATGATTTCAACTAAATCTCTGCAGATATCATTTAAACCGAAAATTTCTTTTCCTTGTCTGGTGAAGAATTTGACTTCATTATCTGACTTGATTGCTACACATCTGATTCCGTCTAGCTTTTCCGTTACAAATACTAATTCCTCTGGTTCCAATTTTACATCTGAATATTTCTTTGCAAGCTGTACTTCAAACTTAGGAACTAATCCTTTCCATACCTTATTTATCGTAGTAGCCGAAACGCCTATTTTAAGGTCTTTCAGGAATATACCTTTGACTAACTCACTGTATTTATTAAACTTCACATATGCGCAAATCTGTCTCTTTAGACTATCATTTGAATTGCTTACTGATAACAAATCAAGAAACTCGAATAACTCCAGACTAGAAGGTAGGTCCTCAACCTCTACTGAATCCATTAATTTGTCCATATTCTTTTCACTTATACCATATCTTTTAAAAGGGTCGTATGTGTATTCCAGAACGTCCCTTAATAATTCATTTTCTTTGTTGGCTGCTAATATTACAGCTTTCTCCTTATTTGAATTTGTAGCTCTTAATTTATTTACAACCTCAAAAACTGTATTCATGCTATTTTCCTCCTGTAAGTAAATCCATTTCTAAATTGCATAGTTGATCACAACGTTCATTTCCTTCGTTGTTGTTATGGCCTTTCACCCAATGGAATGTAACCTTGTGCTTTCCTAATTCAGCCAATAGCTCCACCCAAAGCTCTTGATTTTTTACTGGTTTATTACTTGATGTAATCCATCCTTTTGCTATCCAACCAGATAACCATTTCTTATTGATCGCGTCACATACATATCTTGAATCGCTGTATAATTGGACTTGACATGGATAATTCAAAAGTCTCAATGCTTCTACTACTGCTTTGAGCTCCATTTGATTATTTGTAACATTTCTAAATCCACAGCTTACCTCTTTTTTATGAAGAGTTCCCTTTGGATCCGTGTACATCATTACTATTCCATAAGCCCCAACATTCTCTTTGCTTTGGTTTCCCCTGCAACCTCCATCTGTATATATGATTACTTCTTTCATTGGTTCCCTCCTTTTATTCATCATATTTATATTATATAATTGTTAATTTGATAGTACACTCAGATAAAAGAAAAGCTAGAGATTATTCCCCAGCTTTCAGCATTTCTTCGAACTTCCTTTTCAGAAGCCCAATATTATTTTCTACCTGGTAACCATCGTATAGCTGCTCTATTAGATTGGCGATCATCACGACGTTATCCTTATGGAATCCTTCTATTAATTCAATACGTCCTTTCGTTGTTCCTGCGCCTTTTGAAAGTCCAAGCTCTCTGAATACCATTTCAAAATGCTCTACGCTCTTATCTGTATCACCCAGTTTAAAAGAGCATTCATCTAGCTTGCTGCCAATTGTAACAACATTGATTGGTGTAGAAGTCCTAATAATGTATTCCGATAAATAATGAGCGTCCTTAGTAACAATAGTAATCATGATATTATCTCCTTTTATCAAATAAAATTCGTTTTTTATCTTTTGTATTTGTATTGTATAATAACAGTTAAGCGAAAATGCCGTATAGATTTACTTCCTTCTCCGCCACTTCGTAATCATCAATTACAAATTGAGGATAACAATTACCGTTCCATGTGTTTATATCAAACCTTCCAACCAGATTTAATGTGACGGTTTCATCGAATCCATTTCCATATTTTAATGAATTAAACTCGGACTCACTTGTTCTAAATTTGATATAAGTTAATCCATTTACATAGAACTTCATAGTTGATTTATTAAGGACCAGTGCTGATTTCGGAACTTCAATCTGTTCTACTGCGAATAAAGGTTCCTCAACACCTCCATACCATAGGTGCTTATATCTGTTGACTATTTTTACATCTTCAACATTTACAAACCCCTTATAGATAAGATCCACATCATTGCAATACTCTTCAGCTTCCACATTACGAGCCATTTCTCTAAGCTGCTCTAAATTACTTGTTGGAAGTATGATACCTGCAGCATTTGGATGACCCTGTGCTAAACTAAATAATCCGGTATTAGTACACCATTGCTTGAAATCTTTTAGAACCTTTACATTTCCTCTTAAACTTCCGATGTAATTTCCATGCTCTGGGCTCTCCCACATTACTATACAAGGCTGCTGATATTGACCTGATAGCTTATTAGCAATTAATCCCGTGATTCCCTTCGCTTCTTCGTTATCATCGATTATGAATAACTGAATACCAGATGAAGGATCATATTGTTTTTCAACAGATTTGATTACTTTCTTAGTAATTGAATCCTGTCTGCTCTTGGCCTTTGTTCCGACTTCAACCATATACTCATAGGCGTTCATTTCAAATGCTTTTATCTCGTATTTTCTGGTTTCCTTATTGAGCTTTCTCTTTTCAACTACCGTTGTATAGTCGCAGTCAATATTAGACAATGCTTGGAATAACTGAATCCTTTCCTCTAATGTACCAACACGAACAACCGCGTTAATCATTGGAATAATCCCACTAAAAGATAAATCCTTTATGATAAGATTCTCGGTACCCTTTCCATTAACCTGGTAGAAAGTTTTTAGAAGATTATTCGTAATTCCCTTGATTGCATTCATGCAAAGAAATCTTACCTCATTATCCCTTAGATTCGCACTATCTCCGATTAATCCAATCATTGCAAGGTCTGCGAGTTCTTCTAGTTTACCAGTTCTAAATTCCCTTTCTAATGCTCTGCAAAAGATGTAAGCCATACCCGCGCCGGTTAAATTGGAATTTGTATTTTCACAAGCCTGGTTATTTATAATCACGCCATAAGGAGATTCTTTTTCAATCTCGTGGTGGTCGATAACCAATACTCTAGTATCATAAGTCCTTTCTAGCAGTTCAATATTTTCTACATCATTTGAACCAGCGTCTGGAATTATGATAAGGTCATATGACTTGTCCTTAATGTAATCCATAAACTGATTAGTTAATCCATGGAGCTTTGTCTCATGCACATAGAAATGAATATCGATATCAGGATTTACAGCTTTCAAATACTGATACATGATAGAAGCTGATGTATAACCATCGCAATCACTATCCACTAGAATTAATATCTTCTTACCCAAGTTATCCTTGATAAGTTTGACGCCTTCTTCTAGGTTCTTCACTAGCTCTAATTTGGTATCGTCTGCATTTGTTGGGTTTAAAAACTGCTCGATATTTTCTATTCCTCTTCCGTTTAGTATTGTTTCTATTATGTTCCCTGTATGGAACGTTCGTTGTCTATATTTCATTTATCTGTCTCCTTTTTAATATTGCTTATATTTATATTATATAATTAAAAAAGAGCTAGTAAACTCTAGCTCAAAATAATCCTGTCACTATATAACTGTTCATAAACCGCTTTTCCTTTATCGGTTGGCGAGTCCTTCAAATCAAGTAATCCTTTCTGGTCCCAGATAATCTCAACTGTGAAATATGGAAGTAGTTTGGAGATAAACGATCTATTAATTTTCTCCTTATACTTCTTCTCGTCCTCTGGATTATCAAACTCTTTATCTAGGGCCAATACAACAGTTTCAACGCCTAAATCAAGGAGCATGTGAACCTGGTACTCTGATAATGTACTTCCATTTAATGCAACTGCCACACTATCTTCATAATAGCTCCTATGCTGCATTACAAACTTTTCAGCTTCCCCAATAACCACTCTTTTGTATTTGATGATATTTTCTTTGTTTATGTTCAATCCATACAGGTTAAGGCTCGTTGGGTAGTTATACAATATATTATCAATCGTAATTGGCATATATTTTCGTCCTGCCGCAACCATATCCTCATTTAGATATCTGGCTCTAATACCAATCAATTCACCATTCATATTGTAATGCGGAATGATGATTGCATTATCCAGGATATCATATTTGATTCCAAACAGTCTCATTACTCTTGTATTGATGTTATCTTCTACCCAAGTATGATGATATAAGTCACGGAATCTTTTAAGCACAACTGGATCTCTAATAACGATACTCTCAGCCTTTACTTTTTCGACTTCAAATCTATTGATGAAGCTGTTATCAATGCTCTCTTCCTGAAATCCATAACGTAATGTCGAACTAAAATAATATCCTAATTTCTCACAGACGTACTTATATGCTTCTCCAAAGCTGCAATCCTTAGCTTGCATTACCACGTTGAATATATTTGAAAAATGGCCACAATTTGAATAACATTGAAACGCCTTTGTATCTCTGTAATAATATAATTTGTGCTTTTCTCCACCATGACATACAGTCTGAAAAATCAAGCTGTTTCTAGCTTCTCTGGGATAATCCGAGCCTAAGTCGCATAAGATAGTTACTACATCTTCGTCGGTCATTCGACTTATCGCTTCTTTGTAATCCATTCTAAATCCTCCTAAATAAAAATACTCTATGTTTATATTATATAATTAATAAACATAGAGTAAATTCGTTACGCTGCTATATTTTCATCCTTGAACTCAAAAGTTGTAGGGGTAATATTTAACGGGTTTCCGTCTGGATCCGTGCAGAAACAAACAGTCTCCCTCATATTTGAGTGGTTCATTTGTGACCAGACAATTACGTTATTTTGACCAGATCTGTTTTTATAAATAATGTGCATGAAGTTTGGTTGTTGGAATCCTCGGTTAAGCATATGCTCCACTAATTTCAAATCCGAAGCAGTTACCTTATACATTTGGATAGCATGATCTGCTTTATCGATAGTTGCAGATCCTCCACGAATACTGGTAGCGTCTCTGTTTTCCTTTTCCTTGGAATTTCTATTAAGCTGCGTTGCAGTACATACGTATACATTGTATCTTGTTGCGATATTCTTTAATCTAGCTGAGAAGTTCTGTAAAATCTGGTCCTCTCTTAATCCCATTCCATACTCTTCCTGAATTGTACGAGACAGTTTTGGAGTTATTTGAAGGTAGTCAAACCAAACAAACTTGATATTCTTTTCTAATATATCTTTCTCGATGATCTGCTCAATGTCTGCAATCGAGAAATCTTCAATGTAATGTAAACTGATTGGAGAGTTCTTCAATACTTCGATTGCTCTCTTGATACGTTCATAGATTGCCGGTTCAAAATTTCCTAGTTTGATTACGTCTTCAGGCACTCCGGATATAATTGCAATAAGACAAGTTTGTAATTCCGATTTATCTAACTCGGTAGAAATGAAGCAGCTCGCATAATTGTGACCATTCTCTTTCCATCTCATTGTTTCTAAATCAAAGATATGGCTTGCTGAAACACTCGCAATATCAAGCAAGGCTGTTCTCGTCTTACCAACACCAGTACCAGCACTTTTTATCATCAACTTACCATATCTCATTCCTCTAAAAATCGTATTATAGTAAGTATTTAAGAACGGATATCCATATTCGGGGTCTTTGTGCAGCTCTTCTAAAAGCGTATCTAATCCATCTGAAATGTCATAGCTCTTATGGTTTCCTTCTAAATTCCATTCATTTTTCAATGATACAAATTTTAGATTGAATTTATCGATAATGTCTTGTAGTGACATTTTACTTAATTCCTCAACTTGCTTTTGTCTCATTGCCAAGTCCGAAGAAGCTGGATCTATAATATCAGTAATATCAAAACCATGATCATTGAAATCTCTTAGTAATGACATTTTCTTTAACATCGAGTAATTTGTTTCAAATAAATCAGTATTGGCATTTTGAATTGCCGAACCAATGAAACTAAATCCATTCTCTGATTCGTAAATCTTATATAGTTTTACATGTTCCGCAAGGTAGNNCAATGTCAACCGCCGTAATCTCATTTATCTTTACATTGCTTACAGCTAGATTATTAATTGCTCCAAATAGAATTTTATAGAAGTCTGTTCCGAAATCCTTTTTATCTAGTTTTACGTTCTCTTCAAACATTAACTGCGGGTTTTTACATAAGCATCCTATTACGTTGAATACTGCTCTTTTTGGTATAAGTAAGTTATTATTAATCATTAAGTAAGTCCTCCAGGTCGATTAGTTTCTCGTTTTTATAATGGTTGGTGTTATCCAATTTGGAAATTTTAATTGTCACGGTTTGCTGGCTTACATCAATAAATGATTCTACTCTTCTATTCTTCTCTTCTAAATCAAGCCTAGCTCTCTCATAGTAATGAGGGACGATTCCAATTCCCATTGTGGGTTTCCATACGATTCCTGGTTTCCCTACACAAAATCTTAGAGCTAATTCAATTCCTGAATACGTATAACCATACTGCTCCTTATACTCTTTAATTTGCTTTAACATCATTCCTGTTGGGAATGTAATTCCATACAATTCCTTAATTGTATCGTATAGACTTTGTCTTTCTTGCATTTCTTTTTCAGCTTTCTCTCTGCATGATTTACACCATCTTATCGGTGTTTTAGCCTTTTCACTACTAACAAGAACCATATCTTCAAGCACATAACTTTCTCCACAAGGTCCTTTACATTTATACTTTTTAGCCATTATCGACCCTCCTTATTATTATTCATATTTATATTATATAATAGTAAAACCCATAGTAAACTCATGCTACTACGGGTTTCATAATTGTTATTTTCCGAAATGATGTCCGCCAATTGTCTTTGTTACTGTTACATGGTCCCTGATTGGATTATCAGCGCTCACCCATGTTGCAAAGAAATATAACGTATCATTAGACACTACTGTTTCACCGTCTAATGCTCTTCTAACCGATGATTTAACTCTGCTCGATACAGTTACATTATTAATAAATCCACTTGCTACTGGAGAAAACTGACCTTTATCATAGATTACGCCTGTAATTGTATTCGGGAATTGGCCAGATCTTCTTCTGTTCAATACCACGTTTACAACAGCAATCTGACCTTCTGTTGGTTCAGCTCCAGCTTCACATTCAACCAGCCTTTCTAGTAAATTCAATTCACTAGCTGATAACGAAATCTTTGTGTTGCTAGAAGAACTAACTGGTTTAGAAGAAGTTTCGTTTTTCTTTTTTGTATCAGCTGCTCTTCTTAATTGCCTGGCTCTGGCTGCAGAAACTAACTTTTCATTCTCTGCAGCCAAATCAGCATTTTTTTGAATCAAATCTTCTTTTTCTTTTATTTCTTTCTCATACTTCTGTTTCAATTCTTTTAATGACTTCTCGTTCATATTATAATTACTTTCGAGTTTTCCATAATCACTACTTAATTTATTTATAGTTTCGGCTTGCTCCATTACATTCTGTTTTAACTCTTTGTTCGCCTTAGAAAGTGTATTACCTTGATATCCAAATAATCCAGATAAACAGGTTGAAGCTACCAAGAGCCCCACTGCAGCGTTTCTTTTGCAATTACTCATATAGTTCTCCTTCTCATTTTATTAATTAAAAAGGGCGCGTTGCCACACCCTTTCATATAACTATTTCATTAGTTTTTTTAGGTCTAATACGATTGCTTCTAACATCTGAACATTCTTTTGAGTCATAACATCTAGTGTTCTTTGAACTCCATTGTTATCCTGGCCTAATCTGTTATTTACGATTGCAACCGCGTCTTTGTTCTTACCAGTGTTCACAAGCTCTTTACCAAGCTCTTTAATTTCCGCGATTACTTCTTTGTAATCCCTTTCTTCTGATCTGAACTCTGTAACCGTAGATTTTACTTTTTCATCAGTTACTGAACCTTTGGCCTTTTCATGAACACCCTTAGCAAATTCTTCTCTGAATTTATCTCCATCAAGTGGCATTAATTTAGGAAGATTTGTTCTCTGCTTTCCAACGGATCTAGGTGTGTTATCTGTTGCCATGATTCTGTTTCCTTTAGAATCGAGCGTTAAGAAGAATGTGTAATCAACTTCTGGTTCGATTAAAGAATTTAATCTATCTGACATTTTTGGAAGATACTTTTGGCCGATTACTTCGCCTTTTTCATTTTTGATATCCTCTGTTTTTGCATGGCAGATATAAACGAAGTTATAACCTCTAGCTTTTAATCTATTGAATGCTAAGTTGTAATATCTATTGATGAACGGGTACGCTCCACCGTGAGCTTTACATTCTCCAAGAGTGTCTTTACCATACATACTTAAGATATATTCCTCAATCATATCTCCAACTTTTGTTGTTGTATCAACGATTAATGTGTCATATTGAGCTCTTGCTTCTTCTGTATCTAATTGGTCCACATACTGTAATAATGTGTGGTAGTTTGGAACCGGCACACCGATTGCTCCTGGAATACCTTTATAACCAAATTCGCAGCCTAAGATTAGCGATCTCTCAGGGAACATTTCTAAAGCGAATGTTGTCTTTCCAACTCCTGGTGTAGAGTAAAGTAAGAAGTTGTAAGATGTTAAGTCAGTTGTTAATTTGTTTGGTGTTAATTCAAGTACATTTAAAATCATATTTTTTCCTCCAAAGATGTTTTATTATTTGTCATATTTATATTATATAATAGTTATTTGCACAGTAAACTCGGTTCAGCTACTATTTTAATAATCCCTGGATTATCACTAATACTGCAGGGATCCAGATTGGAGTTAATACCCACCACCATGACCAAGTGATTACTCCTACTAATTTAAGCACGATGAATGCTATTGATAATGCGTCTAAAAATTTCATATAAATTTCCTCCTAAGCTAAGCTATATAATAAGCAATTTCTATTACTAATTGCGTCTTTCTTCTTTCCAACGATTTTGATGATTTTCATATCCACAAGCTCTGTAAGTCTTGGATGAACGAACTGCCTATTGAACATTGGAGCTTCTCCTATCTCAAATAGATATAATGCTAGCTCATTGGCCGTTGCTTCTTTCAGTTCTTTTAATCCTCTGATACAAATGTCGTATCTACGATCTAGAGTTTCTTTTACTATTTGATAGCTTTCGATACTCGTCGCTTTGATTCTTTTCATTGTGTATTCTCCTTTATTTATTTCTTATATTTATATTATATAATCATTAAATGTATAGTAAACTCGACACATAAAAAATAGCATTATAATGTTAGTGCATATTGTATAATTTACAAACACAAAATATCATATGTTCCATACTTTAATCGCTTGGATTGACGGATAGCTTATAATGGGTTAAAGTCAGCTCATGGGGGGTGACTTAATGATTCTAACGTCAAGGCAAGAAAGCATTCTGGAGGATGCATTTGAGCTGCTAACCATTGGAATTATTCAAGGTTATTTTGATGAAGACAAAAAATATGAGATGGAAGAATTGTACGAGCTTAATGATATGATACATGAAAACTAGTGGTTTCAGCTTATCAACCTTATCGCGAAATAAAGTTGTGAATTTATTTCAATGCGGTTATGATTTATAGCATATACTAAGCTTAAAAGGAGGTTTGGAACTGTGCCAGCTTTTAGTTATTACTCCAAAACACCAAGTGTTGTAGATATATCCGGATATACTCCTGTTTCAGTCGTGGCCAATTTTAATACCGAAGGGAAGTTCATTCCGGTTTATGTGCAGATTGAAGAGGATTATGAGAAAATCACGATTAAAATAGAGCAAGTTAAGAGAGCTGAGGACAAGATGGGCGTCGTCCAGTTCGATTGCACCTATAAAGATGGTGACTACTTAAAGAATATAACTCTGTACTACATCATATCCAAAAGTACCTGGGCCATAAAAAAATAAGTGAGGCTATGAATACCTCACTTATCTCTAACTATTTTTCATTTATTTAATAATCATTTTTGAATCATTTTTGATTTTTTTATAATTTATTATCTAATCTAATTATACTTTATAGTTAATCATTATTGATTCTTTTTTAATCTCTAATTGAATCATTTTTACATTGCAACTCTCAAACATCATTCTTGCAGCTTTGGAATAATCCTTGTCAGCATACTTGTCACTAAGATAAATTACTTCCTTGATGCCGGACTGGATTATAGCCTTAGCACATTCGTTGCAAGGGAATAGAGCAACGTATATCCTGGAACCTCTTAAATCTTTACCCCTAGCATTCAGAATCGCGTTAAGCTCTGCGTGAACAACAAAAGGTTTCTTAGTTTCAAGGTAACTTCCTTCTTTACTCCATGGATATTCATCATCTTTACATCCTATCGGAAATCCATTATATCCAACTCCTTCAATAACGCCTTCCTGATTAACTATACATGCTCCAACCTGCGTTACTGGATCCTTACTTCTCATTCCTGATAGCAAGGCAACCGACATATAATACTGGTCCCAACTTAAATAATCTTTTCTTTTCATTAGAATACCTCCAACTAAACAGCTAGAGGTATTGCAATTCTTGGTTGTGGTTCGTAATTTTCCACTCTAAAGTCATGCTCTGTGATTTCAAAGAAATTAGTCTTATCAGTATCTAATACTAATCTTGGTTGCTTGTCCGAGCATTCTCTTTCAAGAAACTCTTTTGCAATCTCTTCATGTTTATCATAGATATGGAAGTTATTTACCACCCATGTGAATTTACCCGGTTTATATCCGCAATGCTTCGCAACCATCATTAGTAATGCTGTTGATTGGATAGCGTCGATGTTACCTGCAGCGATTAAATCAGAACTTCTTTGAATTAGCATTAAATCAAGATATTCGCCACGCACCGAGAATAAGTAACTCATTAAGCATGGATTTAATCCTGGTGTTTCTTCAAAGTCATTTTCTTGCCATAAATCTATGATATGTCTACGCCCATATGGATTTTCCATAATACCTTTTAGTAATTTATTAGTAAGGTCATATTTTCCAATTGTTCCGCCATATCTAAGCCCGATTGTTCCGTCTCCGATATCCCATGGTCTCCACCATTTAACGTTATATTTATTTTCTAATACATCTAGATCGTTTGAGCCCTCTTGGAACATCCATCTTAATTCCCTTAATGCTGCTCCTGTTGCTGTTGGTTTGATTGTTGTAATTGGAAACTCACCTTTGCTTATATCGAAAGTTCTCACATGGTGAGTAACAAATTTGGTATGAGCTGGTGTTCCATCTTCCCAAACTGGTCTTGGATTTACATCAAGAACTCCCTCTTCTAAGATTTTTCTGATATCCTCTTGTAAGTATTTATCTGCAATGTTCATAATTATCTCCTTTTATGTTTATATTATATAATAATTTTAATTACTGTTTATCGCTTCTTCTTATCCATTTGAAGTACGTATCTTTGCTTTCATCTTTGATATCCCATACAAACCAGGAATATGTCATTGATGAACCTTTGACATTTTCAAAATCTCCACCTGGAGCACACGCAATTCTATCTACATACTGATAAATTCTGCTTGGTGGATTCTTAGTGAAGATACTTTCATATCTATTAGATCCTTCTGAAAATTGACTTCTTGCAAGCATAATTACCTTATCATTAGCTACTTCAAGAGCTTTAGTCACGAACTGTTCTATAAATTTGAATGGCGGGTTCATAATTACTGTTCCTACACCTTCACCATACTGATATTCATCGCTTAAGAAATCAGCATTTGCAATACCAAAATCCCTATCAATTAAATCAGTAGCCACGATTTCTCCTGTAAACCCTGAATCAATGATACCTTGTACCATATGACCCATGCCGCAGCATGGTTCCAGAACTTTTCCAATCAATTCTTCATGCTTTAATATATTTGTAACCTCTCTTGGTGGAGTAGCATAAAAATCATGCTTCTCTCTACCTTCGTGGTTTTTGTTATATCCAATTACTTCTTTCATACGTTAGTCTCCTTTGTGTTTTAACCTTTATATTTATATTATATAATTAATATTTGTATGGTAAACTCACTTCGACTATTTTCTTTTATAGATGTTGTACTGGAATAGCCCATTTTCGTATACTGTTTCCTTATCGTAATGATTTACTATACAACCTAAATCAAGATAAGTATCTGCTTTGTTAGCAGCTTGTTTTACCTCTGTTAAATGGATTTCATCTACATACTCCATATAATCATGTAAGAATGTGTTGTATAAATGAGCTCCGCCAATCAACCAGACTTCTTTCTCGCTGCTCTCTAGGTCTCTTATCATACGGTCAATATTTCTATAAGCCTTAGCTCCATCGAGTGAATTTCCTGATGTTGTTAGAACCACATTATCTCTACCAGGAAGAGGTCTAAATCTTTCAGGAAGTGAGTGCCAAGTATTTGCTCCCATTACTACTACATTTCCCATAGTTAATTTCTTGAATAATTCCATATCCTCTTTTATATTGAAGATTAGGTCATTGTTATACCCTAATGCTCCATATCTATCTACACACGCTACTAATTTAAACATAATCTTAAATCCTCCATTAATCTATTTTCATCTTCTTTGCTTAATCCGTTGCTTGTATCTACAATGAACTTATTTTTTATAAGCGTATCATTCATAAAGTCCATATAGTTTCTTTTTAGCATTTCAATGTCTTCTGGATTAGTGAAGTCCTCTCCGCGATCATTGAATCTTTGCTTGATTACTTCTGTTGCTGCTGTTGTATAAATCAAGATTACATTGAATTTTTTAAGTAATTCTCTTTCTAGTTCTTCAATATAACTTGCTTTATATCCTCTATATATTGGAGCATATACTACTTCTTCCATATAATATCTATCAAGAATCATGTCTTGATTAATACATTTCATAAAGTAGTAATTTACCATATTACCTTCTATTTCACTTCCAACCTTGTCCATATGGAATAATGGTAGTTTGAATTTTTCTTTGACCTTATCTGCGATCGTTGATTTTCCTGTTGCATCCACGCCAGTAAAAATGACTAAATTGTGCTTTTTCATGTTGCTCTCCTTGTTTTTATTATTTATATTTATATTATATAATAGTTATTTTTAAGGTAAACTTTCACAGATAAAAAAATAAGAGAGAATTTCTTCTCTCTCAATCTATTATGCTAAGTTTGGTACAGGGAACTGTCCAAAGTATTCCATATTCTTAGTTCTTAATCCTTCGATTTCGACTTCTGTCGCTTCATTTACGAATTTCTCATTTAATACCATATCCATAACTTCCGCAATCCATTTCATTTCATCGAATCCAAAACCACGAGTAGTTACTGCAGCTGTTCCAATTCTTAAACCACTTGTAACGAATGGACTTAGCTTTTCATTTGGAACCGTATTTTTGTTAGTCGAGAATCCAACAGCGTCAAGGATCTCTTGCGCTTGTTTTCCTGTGATACCTCTATTTGTTAAATCGATAAGCATTAAATGATTATCTGTTCCACCAGAAACTAATTTAAAACCTTTAGCTGTTAATTCATCAGCTAATACTTTTGCATTGTTTACCACTTTCCAAGCATATTCCTTGAATTGAGGTTTCATAGCTTCTCCAAAACATACAGCTTTTGCAGCGATTACATGCTCTAGCGGTCCACCTTGTATACCTGGGAAGATAGCTGAATTAATCTTTTTGGCTAACGCTTCATCATTTGTTAAGATAACTCCACCACGAGGACCTCTTAACGTCTTATGTGTTGTGCTTGTAACAACATGAGCGTATGGAACCGGATTCTCATGAACACCTGCAGCAACTAAACCAGCAATATGAGCCATATCAACCAGGAACTTAGCTCCAACTTCATCTGCAATTTCCCTAAATCTTTTGAAATCGATTTTTCTAGCATAAGCAGACGCGCCAGCAACAATTAACTGTGGCTTATGTTCTAATGCTAACTTACGTACATTTTCCATGTCAATTACACCTTCATCATTTACACCATAATGAACAAAATTGTATAGTTTCCCTGAAAAGTTTACGCTGGATCCGTGAGTTAAATGTCCACCATTACTTAAATCCATTGCTAGGATTGTATCACCAAAATTGATTGTGGCCATATATGCAGCCATATTAGCTTGTGAACCAGAATGAGGCTGAACATTAGCATACTTAGCTCCAAATAATTTGCATAATCTATCAATTGCGATCTGTTCTACTCCATCGACATTCTCACATCCACCGTAATATCTCTTATTTGGATAACCTTCAGCATATTTGTTTGTAAGGCAACTTCCCATTGCTTCCATTACTGCAGCACTTGTATAGTTTTCAGACGCGATTAATTCTACTGTTTCAATCTGTCTTTCTTGCTCTCTTCCGATTAAGTCAAAAATCATTCTATCCTTATTCATTAAATTTTTCATATATATATTACTCCTTTAGTATTTATCTTATTATTTTAGTGTTAATATAAAGGGATAGACGAACTATCCCTTTTGCATTCTTTAGAAGAATGGAATTTCTGACTCTTCGATTGCTCCACTGAAATCTGATGTATCAAATCCATTACCAAATCCACTAGGTGCTGCTGGTTGAGCTGGTGGTTGAGGTGATACAGCCATTTTTTCCTGACGAGCTAATTCTCTTAATTTCTTCATTTCGGCGATTTCTTCAAGAGTGTATTTATTCGCAACATTTGGAACATCTCCACCGATAATCACAACTTCATTTACGTAATTTCTTACTACGTTGTCAGAAGGCATGTTGTCTAGTGTAACGCCAAATCCTAATGTCATTGGTTGAGCTGCTTGCGCTGCTTCTTCAACTTCCACATAGTTATTAACCTTTAAGAATAATCTTCCTGTTGTATTTGGTTGATATAATCTAGTAAACTGTTGAGCCACATCAGCACCAACAAATACGTTCTGTAATTCACTAATAGAATTGTTATAACCTACTGTATATAAAGTAACTTTCTTTCTTCCAGTTGGAGAGCCTGTTTTAGAAACTTCGTCTACATATCCAAGAACTACACACTCAACAGCAGCTCCTACTTCATCTTTAACCTCAGGATTAGTTACTCTCTCGATGAATACACCTCTTAAATTATTTAATGTCTTTAACTCTCCATCTGTTTTAGAAACGTATTCATTCATTTCTAAGTTACCAGTCACCTTTACTCTATCGGCACATTCAGCTCCGTGTTCCTCTTCTGTCTTATATTCTCTTGCTACTGTTTCATAACCCTTGTATAACTTAGAAGATTCTTTGCTCCATAATCTAATTTTGTTTTCATGAACTTTATTTTCAAATTCAGAAGTAACTACTAAATCAACTGTGATAGTGTTATCACCATTGGTCGTTGTGCCGAATTTAACTTCTTTTCTTTTTAATTTACCGATTACTGTTAATTGATTTGTTGATTGTCTCATTATGAGTACCTCCATGTTGTAATTATTTTTCATATTTATATTATATAATTAATATTTTCGAAGTAAACTCACTCTGTAAGGTTTATTCTTCGATTCAATTAATCATGCTTATATTTATATTATATAACTACATTCAAAAGAGTAAACTCATACATAAAAAAACAGACCAACTTTTTAGCAGGTCTGCTCTTTCCATATTATTCTTTACCATATCCATTTTCAAAGAATATTTGTTTTTTGACTATTTCTTCAAGGATTTGAGTTTTCATTTCTTTTTTACTCATATTGAGCTTTTCAATAGTACCTTTCATTTCATTATCCTTGCAATATTGTTTTAGTTCAAGTTGATTAATGTCCATACCAAAGTTTTGCTCATATTCTAATTTCACTAGGTCATAGATAAATTTAGAATTTTTTACATTAACAGGTATGATTCTATTGTCCTCCGCTACTTTTGCAATCTGCGTAAATCTCTTTTTAAGAGTGGCCGCTGGAACAATATCGGCTCCGCCTTTACGTAATTTAGTTTTGATAATATATGGCGTATCATTATTTAATAGGTATGGTTTTGTCTCTCTTCCTTCGGAAACAACGTTCTTTTCGTTTGTTTCTTCTTTAATTGCCCCATATACAATATCAGCACAATATTTGTTAAACTTGATCACTTCTCCATTGTCTAATTCAAGTGTATGATTTGGCTTGAATTGGTCTTTTCTAAGATGTCTGATTGTTTCAAAGTCGTTATCGTATAATCCGATATATGTGAATAATAATAGGACTTTATCTTGGAAGTTCACCAAGCTCTCGATTGCTTTCTGAATCTCTGCAGGGCTGAGGAGCTTTGTTTCTTTGAAATGAGTTTTCTCTTTTACATAAGATAATGTTAAGTGCGAAGAAGCTTCTTTATTTCCAAAAAACACACAAAGGTCCTTTACTCTACTAATCACATTACTAATAGTAGTTTCACTCTTTCCAGTGCATTCTGCAATCATAAATAGGTCGATTTCTTCCGGACTAATTTTTTTAATGTACTCCAAATCTCCTTTAATATACCTATCCATTTTATTAATTAAGGATATTGCAGCCGTTTTAGTATTCTCGGTCTTAAATTTTTCTATATAATTTTCATAATTTTTTACTATTACGTCCATTGGTTTCAGTGTCTCCCTTTATATATAAACAAATTAATTGAATTTTCTAGTTCTTCAAAGTGTTTATATTATATAACAATTAATAGCAATTTGTAAACGGTTTTTTGAAATTTTTCATATATAAAAAAATGGAGAATTTTCTTCTCCATTCTGTTAGAATCTTCTAGAGTATCTCATTTCTTCGATATAGTCATGAAGGCTCTCGATTTCATCCTGTCTCTTTTCAACCTCATATTCCATATCGAAGTATAAGTTGTCGAACGCATTTGCAATGTCATTGATAATTTCTTTTAGCTCCTCGCCCTCAACCTTATCTAATACATTATCTAAGCATTCTAAAATTCTTTCATATTCTTTTCTCAACATCATATTATTAAGCAGTACATTGGAACAGCTCTTTTCGAATGTCTATCTTGTAAACTGTTTTGATAAGAGCTCTCTTATCATCAAGCAGGGTTATAATATAAACTTTTCCTTGTCTAGTAGTCACTTTATAATCGGTATCATTAAGTTTCTTCTGGGTCCGAATATTAAGTGGCTTAAGATCATATCTTATCTGACTCTCAATGGAAATGTTCTTTTTTGAGAACTTAATATTTCTCTGCTCAAATCTTTCTTTAACGTGCTTGCTTATGATAAGTTTTCTGTTCCACATATACTACTACCTCCTCTTTTAATAATAATCTTTATATTTATATTATATAATTATTATTTGGAGGGTAAACTCGCTTTTTATCTTTTGCAAAACTGATTTTTAATTGCTACAATCTGAGACTTATTACAGTTGCTACCTGACAAAATATTATTAATTTGGCTTGAAGTACAATTTCCATTAATAATGCTCTGGATCTGATTTGAAGTACAACCACTATTCAATAATGCGTCTTTGATTGAATTGCTACAATCTGAATTATTAATAGCTTGTTGAAGCTTATCCGGATATTTGATAGCGCCTGGTTTGCTACAGTTTGAATTGGAATTATTGCCGTTGTTACAGAACTGATTAACAATAGCCTGAATCTGCGAATTGTTACAGTTTCCACCTTTATTTAAGATGTTCTTAATCTGTTCTTTGTTGCAATTTCCACCAACAATCATTTGAATCTGTGGAAGCGTACATCCGCTATTTGATAGGGCATTCTGAATTGAACCGGAGCAATCTACTGTTTGAACCAATTCTCTAATTTCACTTACGCCAGCAACTTCTTTATTTACAACCGGATTTTCATTAACGATTGGTTTAGATACCTTATCCTTTTTAACTGGTTTCTTAGTTGGAGCAGCTACCTTATTAGAATCTTTCTTGCTATCCTGCTTATCCGCTTTCTTATCCTGCTTAGATGACTTTTTATTTTCCACCTTAACAGTCTCCTTTTTAACAGAAGATTCCTTCTTAATGGTAGACTCATTCTTAACACTAGATTTTTTCTTAGGAATCTCCTTCTTAACCTCAACCTTAGACTGAACTTTCTCCTTTGGTTCATTCTTCTTAGATTGAGATTTCTCTTCTTTATGAGCTCTCTCAACTGTTTCAGTGATACTAGAATTGGTTACCTTGCTTGCTTGATTGTTGCCCATTGCATATACTGTGGAGCTACATAATAATAAACTTCCACATACTGCACCCACGATAATTTTTTTCTTCATAATGTCTCCTTAATAAATTACGGTTAACGTGTTACATTCTTAACTTTCTCGAGATTAGTTTTATCTTAGGTGTTTTCCTGGCCTGATCACTTCCATGCTGGTTTCGTTCTATCACAGACCAGGGTATTTATTGTAACTAATTCTGTATTTTACCATTTTTATTATTTTCACTATTTATATTGTATATTAATTAGATTGCAAAAAATTAAGCTACATCATTGATTAATGATTTTAGCTTTTGGTATTCTTCGTTCATCTCTCTTGTTTCTCTTTCCAGTTCTTTGAACTTATCACTAAGCACCGAGCTGTCACTATACTTAGGATCCTCTAATAATACTACGATGTTGTTCATATCTAAAATGTTTTCATCCATTCGTGTTCTAAGTTCTATTAATCTTTCTTTATTTGTCATTCTTTTGCGTCTCCCTTTCATTTGAAAAATCAATATATTTTGTATTATATAATGCCTTATCTGAAAGTAAACTTGAATAATGTATTTTTTATTCACTCGTTAATTATACTACATGAATATTTTTTTGAATACAGAAAATAATATATTTATATTATAAAAAATTCGGTAAAAAATCTATTTCTTTACATTTATAACGAATACTGGAGTGGTTACATGTCAGGAAATGCCATTGATATAGGCACAATGCTGAGAGCTCTAAGAAAGGAAAAGGGGCTTTCTATATTTAAGGCAGCAAAGGAACTCAATATATCTGGTAATTATCTTAGTCAGATTGAACGAGATATTAAAGTCCCTTCTGAAGTAGTAATATACAGAATTGCAAAATTTTATGAACTTGATCCTGAAGAGTTGCTATTTAAGTTTGGCAAGACAATGCCAGCCTGGACAAAAGACGTAATTGATATTCCACATCTTAAAAAGATTGTAACTGAAATATCTAATGACAAGCGAATAGAGAATGACCAAAAAGAGCGAATTGCCAAAGAACTTTACCAGATTTATAACGACCACTTGAAGGAGGATGATTAATATATGATGGAATTACAATATCGCATCGTCGATTCTATTATAGATACAATTGGATACGATGGTTTATTAATGCTCAAAGATGGTCTTGTTTTTGCGATGGGGTTTCTTATCGGATATATTATTATGCTTGTGCGCGCCGCATTAGCGTTACGCCACCTTCATACCATAAGAACTATGGAAGAGAATGTAATTGTTAAATTAAAACAGGGTGACAGGACTGTGTATTTTGCCAACCCTAAGAATTGGAAAGAGTCAATACAAATAGCCGTTGCCCTTACCATTAAACCTGTATTAAGAGGTAAAACTTATACTAGAAGAGATCAGAAAAGAGCCAATATTGTAATCGTACTACTTACTATTATATTTGCCCTTGTCCTCACGATTGGAATGTTATTACTATCTGTTTCTGTATTAGAAAATCCTAATGGCGGATATGACATAATCGGTAGGTTTAAATAGAAGAGCAGTGGGGCCTTGATTTCTTATTATCATCATAAACTTTTCGAGGTCCCTTGAAAGTATTTTTTCACTATCGAAACTACTTTTGTACCTTAGAAAGTGGTTAGAATTTCATTTTTCGAGTT
>DBKX01000041.1:740-5272 GCA_002297865.1 Lachnoclostridium sp. UBA739 | reverse complement strand
ATAAAAAGAATCTGCGTAGAAAATCCCGTACCAAGCAAAATTTACAAGTTGCCAAAATACACACAAACTATCCAGCCGTATATGTTTGGGCATCCATATAGCAAGCGAACGTGTTTATGGCTTGATGGTCTGCCGGAATTGAAAGCAACGAATATTGTTGAGCCTATTATAGCAACGTGGTGTCCTAGTGGCAGTTATAGCCACAAGCATGGAGGGCAGCATCTGGGTATGTTTACGAGAGACCGCGCGAAAATGCGATCAAAAACTTTTTAAGGTATCGCAAAAGCTATGGCAGAGCAATGGGGAGGGTTGGGTAATGTTTGAACACTTAGGAGAAGGGCGCAATATCACATTTTGCAATCACTGTATGAAGTTTGTAAATTATGATATGCAGGATGTAAAAGAAAAGCCTAACGGATATTGGGAAGGGCAGTCAAGCTATTATGTTGTATGCCCCGAATGTGGAAAAAAGTTGGAGGTTGCGCCGTTTTGAAGAAGTATGAATTAGCGCATGGTATTTATACGGAAAACGAACTTTGGAATGTTATTTCCGAATTGTCAGATATTCGGGCACAGTACAGTATTTTCGACTCCAGAGAAGAATATTGGAAACACCATGCGTGTGGTATTGGAATTGAAGCTTTAAGAACAATCATGGGAATTGATAACGTTGTAAGACCTGTGAGCGTTGACAAACCATGATGAAATGACGTATGTATATAGAATTTTAGAATGTATATTGTGGGTTTTAGCAAGCGGAATAGCAACCGCAATATCATATTATGAGTGCGATATTGCACCATCTTATTTTGACGCTATACCTTTCGTCGGTAGTTGGGTTAGCTTTATCTTCTTTTTGTTATTTTGGTTCTGGCTGCTTGTCACAGAATTGATGGCATATATCATACTTGACGAACCGATAAATACATTAAAACATTTTTTAAATCGTAAAATCTTATCACGCAAAAACTACAAATAAAAAGGACACATTATGAAATTTAGAGTAAAGCAATTGTGTAGCATGGTCGGAAACTTGAAAACAGGGTATCGAATAGGCATTGTGGAAGCAGAGACGAAAGAGGAAGCTCTCGCAAAAATTAAGAATGAAGAAGTATATATGGAATTTTTTCCGGAAGATTTTAACCTCATTGATTACGAAGAATCAACAGAGCCGAAAATCGAAGAAGTCGAAGAAAGTCTAAATTTGTCTTTTACTTTAGAAGAGATGGCGCGCATTGCGGAAAGTGGAGACAATATTGATGAGGGCACCGAGAAGTATATTGAGGACTTAAGACGTGTAGCAAAAGTGTATAAGGGCATCGTTGAAAAGCTGGATGATGCAATGGAGGAAAGGTATAGATGAAAGTAGAAATTGATAGACAGAAAGCGGACGAATTGATTGCTGCGATCAAAATAGCAAAACATGCTACGTCTTTAGTACTGGCATCAGCACTCAAAAATGGCGATTTGTGCAACGGCGAACAGTCAGTCGTTGCGGAATATTTACAAACGCTCCAAAAGCTTGAAAATTGGGCGTTTGAGGTACAGCTACAAGCGATGGTGAACGAATGATTAAGTTAACCACAAAGGAACTGAGTTTGTTGCGAGTTGCTTGCCTGTTAGCCGCAAAAGAAGCAAGAGCACGTGCGGAAGACGTTAAAGACAAAGAACTTGTAGGAATCTATATGGAGCAAGCAGCAATATATGACGATTTATACAGCAAATTGTGGAGAAGAGAGGGCAAAAAATGAAGGTTGAATTGACAGAAGAACAGATTAGCGCATTGCATGTGGCGTGCCTTATAGCTGTAAAAGAGTTCGATGCGCGCGCAAAAGAAGAGTTGCATGACCACGAAAAGGTTAAACGCTTGAAGTCCACAGCAGCAATGTATGGTGATTTGTACTGTATGTTGCACCGAGAGGGTGGCGTGTAATGATTATTAAAAACGGAATTTTTGCGCTATTATATACAGATCCGTACCGATAGAGCACAAATTTAGAGGAAGAAAAGAAGACGATTTTATGTATTCAGCACTTGATGTGGCGCGGTACATTATACGGTATTGCGAAGAAAAAAAATATATTGTAAGTAACTTGAAATTACAAAAGATTTTGTATTTTATACAGGCTAAATTTTTGGTTGAAAAGAATACTCCATGTTTTTCTGAAAAGATTGAAGCTTGGACTTTCGGGCCTGTAATTCCTGAGGTGTATCAACAATATAAAATATTTGGAAATGCGCATATCCCTTGCGTAGATGTGCAAGATGATTTTAAAATTTCTGAACAAGATAAGGCATTAATAGATAATATGATTGATAAGTGCTCTAAGTTTACAGCTTCACAGTTAGGAGAGATTACGCATAGACAGACACCTTGGAAAAAAGCATATAAATCTTATCAGAATAATGAGATTACACAATTTTCTATTAAGGAATTCTTTTCGTAACGAGTGATTGAAATTGTAATTATGACTGATAAAGGCGAAGGAATCTTTTGCGACACATGGTTATAGTTTTACAAAGAAATCTATGCTAAAATGAGAAAAAAGACAGAAGAAAAGGAGGTTATTGGGTTTTCCCTGAATTGCGAAAACGTCTTGTTTATTTTGATAAAAGGAAAGGAGTGATAAAAATGAAAGTTGAAATTAGCAAGAGACAAGCGGCGGTTTTGACTTTTGCGCTTAGTGATACACTACAAGATGTTACGGAACAGCTAAAGCGGATTAGCGATGACGCGTAACTTGAAGTAGAGATGCTGGAAGACCTGCAAGAAGAATTGAAATATTTATATGACCGATTTGAAAGGATTGNNCACGAATGAAAGTCGAATTGTCAAATAGAGAAATTTTCTTAATTTTAAAATCTTTGAAAGATTCGGTGTATACTTGTTATGATAAATCACGGCACGTTTCCGACTCGATTTCAAAAGAAAAATGTTTATTGCTTAGCGAAGAATATGATGAATTATTTGATTGGTTTGGAGAGCAGTGGACAAGAGGATTATCAGAGACGGAAACTCTTTTCACGCAAACAATGTATACAGCTCCGTATTGATGCAATACACAAGTTCGAAAAGGAGATGATTTTATGTATCCAGTAATTGATGTAGCCCGATACATTATATGGTATTGTCAAGAAAAATCATATGCTATTAGCAATCTTAAATTGCAGAAAATATTGTATTTTGCACAAGCACAGTTTTTGGTTTTTGGTAAGGATAATAAGCCTTGCTTCTCTGAAAAAATTGAAGCGTGGCAATATGGACCGGTGGTTCCTGAGGTATATAGACAATATAAAATATTTGGTAGTGCACATATTCCGTGTGGAGATATAGCGGAGGAGTTTGATATTGATGAATCAGATAAGGAGATGATTAACGGTATAGTTGATCGGTGTAATAAATATTCCGCTGAGCGTTTGATTAGCATTAGTCAAAAACAAAAACCGTGGAAAATGCCTACGAAAAAGGGAAAACTTTTATAAGCATAAAGGAGATTAGACAATATTTTCTAAAAAAGGTAAATAAAATATGAGTAAAAACATTAAACTATCAGACGAAGAATCAAAAATCATATTGAGGGCTTTGCTACGTGCAAAAGATTATACAAAATCTCAAGCAAGCTATATGGATTCTCTATACGAAGAAAAAGAACTACTGCAAGAATCTGAGATATATAACAATATGTTCAACGCTTTGTTTTTGCGAACCTACAATAGATCAAAAGGGACAGTAAAAGAAGTTATTCGCAAACTTCCATCTATTAAAAAGATTATTATCTCAGATGATCTCGGGAAAAATTTATTTTGTGGAACATATGAAAAGTGGCTGGAAACTTGTATAGATAATAGACCATTCGCAGAAATGGAAGTAATAGAATGCTGGGATCACAATTGTGCAGCATTCTTAATAGTAAAGGAATAATACGATGAACCATAATTTTGCATTAACAAAAACAAAATTGGCTTGCCGATGGTTGCAGAAATGGTATCATAGATCGCATTATTGCGCTATCTGTGGATATAAATTCCGTCCATTTGATTTATGTGTTTCCAATACTCGTACCAAAAACAGAATGCATCTCTCGTGTTATTCCAATCAACGGCATTGGATAGATGATGCTGATTCGTATATTTGCCCTGATTGTGGGTTTGTGACAGACAACCCTAACAAATATTATAAATGCGTTTGCCCAAACTGTGGGTTTCAAGATAAGGAGGATATGTAACAATGGATGAAATACAACTCAATGAAGCAGAAACAAAACAATTTCTCGAAGCAATAGAACTGACTGGTGTTTTATATTGGTTAGAAGAGATAAAAGAAGATCTTATTCAAAACATTGCTACCGCTGACTTTTTTGTACCGGAAGTTGATAGCATTTACGATTTAGATGAAATGTATTCGGATCGGGATATGTACAGAAAGGGTCATCAAATTTATGCTGTGAATTATGCAATGCGTCTTTGCAAAAAGGAGAAATTATAATGCTATACTATGCTGATTGCCCGTTTTGTAAAAGCAAATTTTCGTT
>DBKX01000041.1:0-705 GCA_002297865.1 Lachnoclostridium sp. UBA739 | reverse complement strand
GCTTATACGAATTATTTACCATAGAGACGGTAGAAAATCTTATGTGTATAATGTGCCTTGCCCACATTGCGGGATTAAAGTAATTATATCATGACAAGAAATATTAAAAACATCAATGCAGATGTATATTCTAAAAGAATGGCAGACTTACAAAAAGAATTTGATTCTGCTATTGATTGCAAAGATTTTGATAAGGCACAAAAAATTTTAGATTGTCAATGTGAGCTTGTTGGATATAATACAAAAATAGCTATCGAAAATAGAATCACATTGGACGTAGAATCAACTATGGCTGACGAGGTATGATATGAGTATTTACATCACAGGAGATCTGCACAGAGACATCGACATCAAAAAACTTTCTTTTACAAACTGGCCGGAATCAAGAGATTTGACCAGAGAAGACGTGTTGATTATTGCAGGAGATTTTGGACTTCCGTTTTGGCTGACAGATGCTCTTGCTATAAATGACAGTATGAAGCAACACGAAAAAGACAGCAACAAAATATATCATTACTGGATTCAATGGTTATCTGAAAAACCGTACACGATCTTATTTATAGATGGAAACCACGAATGCTTCCCGTATTGGAATAAGCAACCTGAAAGTATTTTATTCGGCGGCAGAGCACAACAGCATCCAGATGCAGCTAACATATATCATCTGTGTCGTGGAGAATACTATACGATTCAAGACAAAACATT
>DBKX01000404.1:5057-5209 GCA_002297865.1 Lachnoclostridium sp. UBA739 | reverse complement strand
ATATTTACTGGATGTCTTTTCTGTCGCAATCAATTTTTTAATTGATTGTTTTAAAACATTGTTTCATGTTTTTACTGTATGCAGTTTTCAAGGTACAAATCTATATAATCACTGGCAATTCAACACTGCCAATGGGCTTAAATGGACTCGAA
>DBKX01000404.1:3782-5039 GCA_002297865.1 Lachnoclostridium sp. UBA739 | reverse complement strand
GACCTCACGCTTATCAGGCGTGCGCTCTAACCAGCTGAGCTATAAGCCCATATTTTATACTTTATTTTGCTCTCATTTGCGACAGCGAAGATATTCTATCATGAGTTATTTGTTTTTGCAAGTATTTTTTTCACTTTTTCGACCTTTTTTTTAAAACTTCTTAAAGAACCCCAGTTTTATACTGGTTTCATAGACTGATTTTTTCGAAAAAAACCTCAATAATAAAGATATTGCATCCTGATTATTGAGGTCAATTTTTATACTTCACATATACACAAAAGCTATCAAATTCTATTTAACAGAAATTGATACAGTATCTCCTGACTTCGTAAGAGTTAGTTTCGCATCAGCTTCATCAAAGTCTTTATCGACTTCAAAGAATACCAATGATTTTATACTCTTACCTGGTTTCACTGTCTCTTTTATAAAATGAACATCGTGTTCTAATATAGTAACGAGTGCTTTATTCGAACTTTCATCATTCAATGTATAGCTCAAGCCAGTCCCACTTGTCTTAAATACTTCACTTGTACTACCCGTATTCTTTGCTTTTAACTCAAGTACAAACAGTTTCTTGTTCTTATTGGCCGATAAAGAAAAGTATGTACTGGAACTATTCTTAGGATAGCTCGTGTACTATCCTTTACTGTGTACTGAAATCTGAAAATCCTTACTTCCAAACAATTCACCAGCAGACTTTTCATTTTTCTCTGGTGCCATTGTTCCTGTAGGTGAATTTTGTGGAGTACTAGGCGTATTATTGACAGTTCCCTGAGTTGGTGCTGAAGCAGGCACTTTAGAAGGAGTCGCTTCCTGTGTATTGTCCAGCTTACCATCAGGAGTACTTGTTTCCGTAACAAATACATTTGGACTCTTATGATATTTAAGCAAGCTATATGCAATATATTCAGCAACTTGACCACTCTCGGCCTGTGTCATATTCAAGCTAGAACAACCAGTGAGCAGGAAAGAAAACGCAATCAGAATACATAATCTTCTTTTAACCATTTAAAACCTCCATCTTATGTTTCTTCATAATGAATATAATAGCACTAATCAAAGCATAAAACAATCCTAATTTGTAAGTTTTACTCATTATTTTCTAGCTATCTATTATTTATATCTACATCAAACCAAAAACACACTCCATCTTCAGTATTGTACACACCATACTTACAATTTAAAGATTTCATGATTGCACTTACAATCGATAGGCCAATCCCATTACCACCATACTCTCTTGTACGGGCTTTATCT
>DBKX01000404.1:0-3745 GCA_002297865.1 Lachnoclostridium sp. UBA739 | reverse complement strand
AATCCAGATTTTTTCCAGTTCTTCCTCCGGTATACAACTACCTGTATTAAACACGGAAATTCTCAAAAAATCATCCTGCCTATCCATTTTAATACGTATTATCTTTTCTCCGCTTACATGATTCAATGCATTACTTACAAAGTTTGTAAATACTTCCTCAATCATATATTCGTCTGACCAGACATAAACTTCTTCCTCACAATCCAATTCGAGAGTTACTTCTTTCTGTTCAAATAAAATATGTGTAGAATTTAACACAGAATGCATCATCTGTGTAATATCGAATCTCTCTATCTGTACAAAATTATTTCCAAATTCAATCTGGTTTAATGTAAGAAGCTTTTTAACCATTTTATTCATTTTTTGCGCTTCATCCATGATGACTTCACAATAAAAATCCCTGCTTTCCTGATCATCATTAATATTTTCCTTTAGTCCCTCTGCATAACCTTGAATTAAGGCGATTGGAGTTTTAAGCTCGTGTGACACATTAGACAAAAACTCTTTTCGCATGTCATCAATCTGTGTCTTACGTTCATTATCAATACGCAGTTCATTATTTGCTGTCTTTAGCTCTGAAATAGTTTGTTCCAGCTGATCCGACAGTGCATTAATGCTATTTCCTAATTTTCCAATTTCATCCTGACTTCTTACTTCATATTTAGCCGTAAAATCTAAATCTGACATTCTCTTGGCAATATCGGCAAGTTGTAAAATTGGTGTTGTAAAGTTTCGTCCAAAGAAATACATTAATACAATACCAATAATCCCAGTCAATGTCCCTATCAGAGCTAGAAACTTGTTGGTATTATGAACATTCTGCTGCATGCTCTCCAGATTGGTTCTGGTAAAAATATACACTCCTCTATTTTCATCTAGAATCGCAAACAGTTCCAAATAATCTGAGTCCGTTTGTGCATCATGTTTTTGATAGATTAGGTATTTTTTATTGGATGTAATTACTTTATATTTTTTTTGACTCTCTGGTCCATAAACTTCATTATACCGTTCACTAACCAGTTTCCTACTGCCTTGTGTTGCCTCGCTAGGATAAAACATCACGGGATACATTGATTTTCCATAATATCCTGCACCAAATACATAAATGCTCATCTGTTTATTTTCAGCAAGTGCACTTATTTCTTCCTGTTCAAAATCCTTCTGAAGAATAAAGTTTCCATCGAACCCTGTATACGTGTGATTATAATACTCTCTTACTATCTGATATGTTTCAAAAAACTTTTTTGTCTGGTCACTTTTATAGTACAAAGGATAAAATGTTAAGTTCATAAGCCATAGAAGAAAAACGATAAGCAGCACTAAACCTGTCAACATTAATGTAAGTTTAAGACGAACTGAGTTCTTAATCGATTTTAGCTTATTTACCATTAGGCATCCACCTCAAATTTATATCCCATTCCCCATATTGTTTTAATGTATTCTCCCTTGGAACCCATCTTGCTTCTTAATTTTTTAACATGGGTATCAATCGTCCTTGCATCACCAAAATAATCATAATTCCAAACATTATTCAGTATTCGTTCTCTTGAAAGTGCTACTCCTTTATTTTCTACAAAATAAGTAAGTAATTCGAATTCCTTAAAACTTAGCTCCACAGTCTTTCCATCAATAATAACTTCATGTGCCGTTCTATCTAAAATAATGCCACCAATTTCATATTTTTCATCTTCCATGGAATTAGTTCTTCGAAGAATAGCACTTACTCTGGCAACTAAAATTTTAGGGCTAAACGGTTTTGAAATATATTCATCAACACCTAAGTCAAAACCCTGTAATTCGTCCCGTTCATCTCCCTTTGCTGTCAACATGATAATAGGAACTTTAGAATATTGCCTAATTTCTTTGCATACGTGCCAGCCATCTAGCTTTGGCATCATAACATCTAGAATAATTAACGCAATATCCTTTATCTTAAAGAAAATGTCCAAAGCCTGTTCTCCATCTGCTGCTTCTATGACCTCAAATTTCTCCCTTACCAGAAAATCTCTTACTAATTTTCTCATACGGCTTTCATCATCAACAACTAAAATTTTCACCATATCCATATTGAATCGCTCCTAATCTTACCTTATACTTCTCTTCTATTGTACTGGTCAAATGTGTTAAAAATGTGAATCTGTTCATATTCAACTGGCTCCTTTTTAGCCAGTTCAGCTTCCATCTCTGGTTGCGTTTCATATAGCATCTTTCTTGCATCCTGAAAGGAATGCAGCCAGACATCTGCCTTTTCATGTGAAATGATTAATGGCATACGGTCGTGTATTGGACGCATAACCTGGTTCGGTTCACGTGTTAATATTGTAAAATAACGTTTTCCCTGAAATACGTCAAATATTCCTCCAAGATACATGACCCGTTCCCCTTTTTGCCAAAAGAAATATTTCTTTTTCTTACGGTCCCATTCAAAGAATCCGCTAGCAGGAATAATGCATCGATTTTCTAAAAAACCTCGTTCAAACATGCGTTTTTGTAACACCGTTTCACTTCTGGCGTTAAATATTACTTGATTTGTCTGCCAGCTCGGATATCCCCACTTAATATATTCAGCATGTTTTATGTCCTTGGTCAAAATTACTGCTTCATTGGTTGGATATACTTCGCCTGAACAAATTGCTTGCTGCCTCTTAATATCCGATTTCGTATCTGATTTTTGTGGTTCTTTGGATTTACTATCCAGTTCCCTTAACAATTGATCCAGTTCCTCTTTCAACTCATCATCTATATAAAATCTTCCGCACATGAAATCACTCCTTTTTTTGCATAATGATAATCCTTCTAGCTATAGTTTACCCCCTGCTACTTCCATAGTATACCATATATAGATAGAATACACGAATTCTTCTCATACCTCGAGAAGGAACGGCAAATTTAAACTAGTCCAAATATCCTGTTGCCATTTATAATCATTTATGGTAGAATTAGGAAAAGAGATTTGAAAGGAGTATACTATGGATAAAATAGCAGAACGTTTAAGGATGGCCATGAACTTACGTAAAATGCGTCAAGTTGACATAATTCGTGTCACTGGAATTAACAAAGGTTCCTTAAGTTCCTATTTATCTGGAAAGTACCAACCAAAGCAAACTAATATTTATTTACTTGCTCAAGTGTTAAATGTTAATGAGGGATGGCTTATGGGACATGATGTGCCAATGGAAAGACAATGCATAGAGTCTTCTCAGAATGTTCCATTCGTAGAGAATCCAGAATACGGAACTGAAGAAGAAAATTTATTAAGATACTATCATTCATTAAAGCAAGTAGGTCAACGAGAAGCTGTGAAACGAATTTATGAACTGTCATGTATTACGACATATAACGTTAAAAGCATTAAGCAATGATAATAAATTTTACATATTGCGTGTGTTCGGTATCTAGCACACGCTTTTATATCTTCAATTAAATATTATATTTTTTACTTTCTTCATATAAAACCTTGAGTATTTCTTCTTGATTCATTGACTTTCCTCCTTAAATACTACTCTCTGAACTATCACCATACATCTTATTTTATTTTATTCCATTCATGCCAACAGTTTTTCTTTCATAACAAGTAATTTCAAAATATTGCTCCCTACCTCATTACCAATTGCAATTTCTAGGTATATATGGAATAATGTGTCAATATTCTAACTTACGTTTACAATAAGATTAAAGTTCTGAAACGTATCTCTTATGGAATACGAAATTTCAAACGTTTTAGAACTCGAATTTTACACTCTTG
>DBKX01000403.1:6089-11706 GCA_002297865.1 Lachnoclostridium sp. UBA739 | reverse complement strand
GTTTGCACCCTTAACCTTTAATGCAAAGAGTAACAAAGGAATATTGACAACCGCTGTAGTAATCCATACTGGTACCCCGCCTTTTATAACTCCTTCTGTAACCTTCTTCACAACAATCGCTAAACCTGAAACTCCACCTACAACCATATTCATAGGTTCATAAATCAGATTAACCCCTGCCCCCATTATAAATGTCCCTATTGTAATAATCAGTAATCTAATCCATTTACTATTCTGTCTCGTTTTTCTGTCATTCATGTTTCTATCCAACTATTCACCTTTTTTATTTTTATAATGTTCTACCTTACGTTCGAATATACGATTTTGCCATAGCTTCCTTAGCTTAATAATAGCCTTTTTAATATGCTTACTATACACAGCTTCTAAACCTAGCTTACGGAAAAGGACTGGTGCTTCTTTGTATTCTTCTAACATTTTTTTAATCACTCCACCAATTCCAATACAAAGCTTGGCATTTATTTTTGCACTATTTTCAACAATCCAGTTTTCCTGTTCTGGTGAATTCATAATCACCGTCAGAATATCTGGATAGGCTCCATTAATTTCATTTACTACCAGTTCCATATTTATTTCTTCCGATACACAATATGCACCTAAAATATTTATACCTGGAAAAAGTTCTTTACTTAACTTCATAAAGCGCTTCATTTCCAATTCATCAACTCCTACCAGATACATTGTTTTATTATCATCCTTGATAGCATCCAGCATCTGATACATACAACGGTAATTGGTTACAATTCCTGTTTCTCTAAGCGCATCCACGTGGAACTCTGTAAGCATCGCTTCCTCGCCCGGAATGAGCATATCCGCTTTGGAAAGAGTCTCTTTATAAGCCTCATTTTCCATTGCATCATATACCATTGTTGTGGATAGTATAAATATTAAATTGAGATAGTCGTTGGTTAAATACTCTTCCATTCTTCTAGTAAATAAGTCAGTGCTGATTAAATCAACGTCCAGTCCCATTATGTTTACTTTCGCTTCCATATAGTCATTCCTTTACAACAATTCCTGTAGTTTCACCTTACGATGCAGACTCTGATTTTCCAAGTATAATTTGTATGTCTACCCCATCCGGCATATTCTCATTAATTTCGACGGTTGCAGTTTTAAAGTAAGAAATCAAATCATTACCAAGTCCCTTTTCTTTTACTTGAATAATGGTATTCTGTACATCACTGCTTGTATAATTTCCTATTTGACTTATTGTATAGCCCTCTGCTTCTAACTTATCCTGTATATTGCTTGCAAGACCATTGATACCACTTCCATTGTATATAATGATATTTTTGTCTAACGATACCCTTTCTGCAAGTCCTACAAGTCCCTTAATCTCTTCCGCTACGTAATTATTCCTCATAGCATCCCAGATTGCAGTTGACTTTTCTGTATCAATTACATATCCCATGCTTTCGTCTTGTCCAGGAATCACATGATATATGACATCTTCCCATACAACTTTGGATAGTGCTGGAGTATACGTTAATCTCTGTTCCAATGACAGATTGCTTTTTGTGTTTTTATAAAAATCAGTCAAATAATTAATAATCCTTGTTTCATCAAACTCTGAAACTGTCTTTTTTACTGTCTCTGTTAATTCAACATGATCTTTTTCTTTAACAAATACATCAGCAAATACATCTAATGGAACAATTGTATAATAGCTGATATCAATACCTAATGCATCATCTACTAACTTTGCTGCAAAATCATAGTATTCCGCTGGTTTCACATAATCCTTAAATGAATCAAATGATATAATCTGTGGTACATCACTGTTATTCTGGCAAAATTCCTGATAAAGCTCGTTAGACATAGCAAGTCTTGTATTCATTGGAATCGTAGTATATACAAGACAATCTGTCTTAGTATTCAATGTTTCCAAAACAACTTGTTCTAATTCTTTGCTTGTTTCGTTCAAGCAGAATATCAGATTAAACGCAACAGAATCAATTCTTCCTTCTCGCTGCATATTTATTTTATCGCCGGAGTTCTTTTCCCCGTTTTTCTCTAAATACACTCCCGTTAGCTTATAACTTGCAAAAAATATTAGCACTAACGCGCACACACTTAAAAATGTTTTTACAAATCCTCTTATAAATATTTGTCCCGATTTCTTTTTCATTTACTCATCCTATACCTATCAATCTTTTTCCTAAAAATTCTAACTAACTTATTTAGTATAACAGATAGCTTTTGTAATATCAACTTTTTCTGTTTTGGAAACATTTCTATGCATATGATATACTTACATAGACATACACTCATTGGGTGTTTAGCTCGGAAGAGATATGTAATACTTATTAACAGGAGTGACAATCATGAAAAAAACAGTTTTTATTACAGGTTCTTCAAGGGGAATCGGTAAGGCCTGTGCTCTTACGTTTGCCAAAAATGGCTGGAATGTGGTAATCAATTGCATTTCTAATATAGAGGCTATGAAATCTTTAGAAGAAGAAATTCTGAGTCTGGGAACTTCCTGCCTTTCTCTACAAGGAAATGTAGGCGACTATGAAACCGTAAGCAGATTTTATGAAGAAATCAAATCTCATTTTGGAACCATTGATGTTCTTATAAACAATGCTGGCATTTCAAAAATTGGACTGCTTCAAGACATGAAACCTGATGAATGGAACGAAATTATCAGTACAAACCTTACCTCTGTGTACAATTGCAGCTCTCAAGTAATTCCATTTATGCTTGCCAATGGCGGCGGAAAAATAATAAACATTTCCTCCGTATGGGGTGTCGTTGGGGCTTCTTGTGAAGTTGCTTATAGTGCTACAAAAGGTGGGATCAATGCCTTTACACAAGCTCTAGGGAAGGAACTGGCACCAAGCAATATCCAGGTAAATGCAATCGCATGTGGCTGTATTGATACCGAAATGAATCAGTTTCTAGAACCAGAAGACAGGAACGCTTTAATAGACGAAATCCCATCCTGTCGCATGGGACGCCCTGAAGAAGTGGGAGAACTTGCTTACTCCATAGCAACTGGTCATAATTATATGACGAGTCAGATTCTACGTCTGGATGGTGGTTGGATATAAAAGTTTCAAAAACATTCTATATTTTCCCTGTTTACTCCACTTCCTGCTTTCCTCTATAATAAACGATTGAGATTTGAGACATAATGGACAGCAAAAAACTCTATGCCCAGTAATGACGTTAATCTAATAAGCAAACGACACCACTTGACATAGAGTCCTAACAAACTTCACATATGCTATACTGACCTATAACACTCTTTCATTTATTTCTTATATTCCTCTGCCAGCTTTTTAAATGCTGGTAAAGAATTTTCAATCTGCTCTGTTGTTACACAGTAAGCAATTCTTACATACCCTTTTGTTCCAAAGTCATCCCCTGGTACAAGAAGCAATTCATATTTCTTTGCCTTTTCACAGAATGCCGTTGCATCCTCTTCTAATGCCTGAACAAATAGATAGAATGCCCCATCTGGTTTAACACAATAGTAACCTAGTTCTGTTAATCCATTGTATAATAAGTCTCTGTTTTTCTTGTAAATGCTGATATCAGCAGTTTTATCAATACATCTTGCAATCACCTGCTGGAACAGACTGCTTGCACAAACATAACCAAGTGCTCTGCCTGCACCACATACTGCTGCGTAGATTTCTCTATTCTGTTCCATTTTATTTGAAACAACTATGTATCCAATACGTTCACCTGGAAGTGAAAGTGATTTACTATAGGAATAGCATACAAATGTATTATCATAGTAGTTGATTAAATATGGCACTTTAATATCATCGTATACCAGTTCACGATAAGGTTCATCCGAGAACAAGTAAATTGGATGTCCATATTCCTCTGATTTTGCTTTTAACAGTGCTGAAAGCTTAATAATGCTTTCTTCTGTGAAAATAACGCCTGAAGGATTGTTTGGACTGTTAATAATAACTGCTTTTGTTTTAGGGTTAATTGCTTTTTCAAAATTGTTAAAATCAATCTGGAATGTTTTCTGATTGGATTGTACTTCCACTAATGTTCCGCCCATTGCCTCAACAAAAACGCGGTATTCTGGAAAATATGGAGTGAATGTAATAAATTCATCTCCTGGAAGACAGATTGCTTTGAATCCTACACAAAGTGAAGCTGCTGCTCCCATGGTCATATAGATGTCATCTGGTCCAATAGATGTCTGGTGCTTTCCATTTACATAATCTGCGATGGTCTTACGAACATTAAAGTCACCTTGTGCAGAAGTATATCCATGTAAAAGGATAGGGTCCTCTGTGTTTAACAACTCAATAATCGTTTCATTTACACATGCTGGTGCTGGTACACTTGGGTTACCAAGACTAAAATCAAATACCTTATCTTCACCTATCTCTGACTTACGTTTTTTACCATATTCGAAAATTTCACGAATAACAGAGCGATGACTGCCTAACTGGTACATTTTTTCTGAAATCATGATAAAACTCCTTTCATACTCTTTCTCATCTTATTGTATGCTAAAGTTTTTTCCCAAGCAAGATATTTATAGAAATTTAAAAAGGAGACCTTCTATTCAGAAAGCCTCCCCTTTAATACTTATTCATTTCTAATATGTACATGTTAACTTTTGTGTCTTTTAAAACTGTTCCTCATTGGTATGTCAAGTTCTTTGTGTTAATTGCATTTTCTCTTTAGACTGCTCTCCTGTAAGTTCCGACCTATTTTCTTACAGCTATGGATTTCGTGCTATTACACCTCAAAATGTAAAAGCTTGCTCCTCTTTTGTTGACTATTTGCGCACAATAGCCACCTTGTTCTTCAAACTTATCCTTCGTATTTTTCTCGTTAGGGGATATCTAGATTCTTCTTATGTACTTTTACTGCGTCATCTGATTGTGTGTTCTGGTAATCCTAAAACATAAGTTGTATTCAAGTCGATATCTTATCTCAAATTTAGGGGGGGAATGAAATAAATACCGTTTCTTAAAACCTGATTACTTGTTACCTCATGTCTTATTGAATGACTTTATTATACCCCGGTTTACTTTTCCTCACAATCGATATTACAATTTCAGTCAACATTATTTCAAAAATGTAATTCTAGTTACAAAAATACGTCATAACCATGCATTAAAAGTCAAATTTACTTCATTTTTGCAACTGTATCCTTGTTTACAATTCATTTTCTGCTGTTTTCTTATATGCTTCTTGTACTTCTTTTACTTTACGAGTTGGTATACTAAAACTTTTTCCTGTCGTAATAAAAATAGTCTGATTTGTTATTTCTGTTATATAATTACGGTTTACTAATGTACCTTTGTTCACCTGTAAAAAAATATTCGAAAATTTTCCTTCTAGATTCTTTAAAGAATCATACACACAAAAGGTTTGCTTATCTGTAACAATGTTCACAGTATGTCCACACTTTTCGACATATAAAATATTTTTTTCTTTTACAAGCTGCTTTTTCCCATTGGCAACAAACTCAATGTTATGATTATTCTTGATTGCGTTAATCCCCCTAAGCTGTACCAACGCACGTGCAAATAGCCTTTCAAATTTCTTTTCATCTATTGGTTTTGTTATGTAACCAAACGCTGCTAAATTGTATGCATCTAACGCATATTCT
>DBKX01000403.1:232-6077 GCA_002297865.1 Lachnoclostridium sp. UBA739 | reverse complement strand
CATGACTTGTCACAAAAATAATAATAGCAAGAGGGCTATGTTTAATTATGTTCCTGGCAAGTTCTATTCCCTCCTCGCCACGTTGAAAATCAATATCTAAAAGAGCAATATCAATTGGCATAGTTTGATACAATTTCTTTAGTTTGTCATTAATTTCTTGAAATGTGTAGCATTCTGCTTTAATTTTTCTCTTTCGCACAAAGTCGTTCACATAAGCCTTATTAATATCTAGACTTAATTTGCTATCATCGCAGATAAGTATGTTAATCATATAAAATTGTCCCCTCCACACAATCAATTTCTCTGACTATATTACCATAATGTTACTAATCATTCAATATCTTGTTCTTTGTAACAAAATTATTTAAAATTCTTTTTTTCAACATCAAAGGCAATAAACAAAGGCGTTTTCTCAGAGAAATCATATTGGAACACGCCTTGTAAGTCATTTATTTCATAAGTTGTCTTTTTACTAATCCAAGTTTTGTTTCATCTTCCCAAGGGTCACTTAGAAAAAGATATTGATACATAAATTCTTCCTTATACTCATCTGAATCACATATCTGTCCCACATACTTTCTGAATTTTCGAACATAAAAATACACTCCATAATTCATATTAAGAGCAAAATCTTTAAGCGTACCCGTTCCCGATTTTGTGACATGTTCCTTATCTAAATGAGACAGCATATTCTTAATTACCAGTTTTGCTGCTGTGTATCTTTGCTTTACAAACCGCGGTTCATCTGCTCCTTCTACATGAGAAATAATATGCCCAATTCCTGCGTCATTTGGCATTACAGAAGAATGCGCAAATAAATCTCCCACATGGTGCATCGCCATACCATATACAATCAAACCTTTATGAACTGAATTGGCTGCATCAAAACTTTTGGCATACTTCTTTTGTATTGTCTGTTCAATGTCTGTCCACTTAATTTTCTTTCTTCTGTTTACATAAGTTTCCGTAATTAATGGAATCTTCACTCCTGCATGGGAGATGTATTCCATAGAGTCTTTATAGTCTGATTTTGCATTGGGTTTTCCGGCTTTACAAAGTGTTGGAACCTCCGGCATCTTCTTTCCTTGTACCATTGCACTTGCAATTTCCGTTAGGTATAAATAACTTGCAAAGTAATTTCTTTCGTCCTTTGTATCTGAACCATGATACCAGTTACCATGAAAATATGGATTATCCACAATTCCTTGCAATGCAGTAATTGCACTTCTATCTGGAAGTGTACAGCCTGCTAATAAATACGCCCTGCCATTTGGAGCATTGGTAAACGTATAGTCTCCAAGTGTTCCATTGTGCGCATCTACACACCAGGCGCCTTCTACACTGTCTACATCACCATAAGATGACAATGTTCTTTGCTTTGGATTTTTTGTTTGCTCCAAGCCTCTCCTCATAAGTGACTTATATCTTTCCTTCTGCTGTGCCATTGGACGTAATAACTCAAATACTTCTTTAGCATACTCGTAATCTACAAGCCCGAATCCATATGCTTCTTTTTTTCCATATAAATTAGCACTTAAATCAAGAACACATCGAATATAATCATTGGTTACATGAATATCCTTTTCCCATAATAACGATGCAACACCTGTTACATGGGCGGCGGCGAGACTCGTTCCGGAATGTACCGATAAGGTATCAAATACATCGGTTGATAGAATCTTTTCCCCTGGTGCTGTAATTTCTATCTGATTATTAGAAGAGCTAAAGGTACTGACATTTCCATTACTGTCAACTGCTCCTACTGCCATCACACAGTCGTATGCGGCAGGGTATTCAGCTTTCCCCTTATTGGCAGTAGAAGCTATCAGTAAAATGCCAGCATCATACGCTCTTTCTACCGCGTCCCTTAATTCTTTCGAATCCCTGCTGGTAGTAAAACTCAGATTGATAATATTAACCTTTTTTTCAACTGCCCATTCAATGGCTTGTACAACCAGGTGAATTGGTGCCTTATTCCTGGAATCCAGTACACGGGCAGAATATAACTCAACATTAGAATTGATTCCCGTAATTCCCTCTTGATTGTCTTTTGCTGCAATGATACCTGCAACACTGGTTCCATGTCCACTAAAGTCTTCATATAGAACAGACAATTCTTCCTCACCTGGAATGAAATTTTTTCTCTCATATACGTTAATATCATCTGAATAATTTACGCCTGAATCAATGATTGCAACTTTCACCTTTTCTGCTTGTTTTCTTTCTGAAACAGCAGGTATGGCATGTATCATATGGTAGTTCCAATTTAAATTTGTGACACTTGGTTCTGAATTTATAATCGAGGATTTATTTTTCTTTCTTCCTTGTGCAAATGTGGCTGTCTCACTTACATAACTTAATGTAGAACTTCCTAATATACCAATGATTAAACAAAAACAGATTGCTCTTTGAACATTTCTACTCATTTGCCGCCTCCAACTTTTCAGTAGAACTTGATCGTAACAATGCTCTTACAATCTGTCAAGGCCGGTCATTTCTTCATAAAGCCAGACATAATACAGCATCCTGCTGCACCAGTCCGTTTTATTTCTTCTATGTTATCTGCATTGACTCCCCCAATGGCAAACACAGGAATCTTTACGCTTTTCACAACCTCTTCTAAAAATGCAGTTCCTCTTGGTAGCAATCCCTTTTTACAATCCGTTGCAAATACATGTCCTGCTGTCACATAAGCTGCTCCCAGCTCTTGTGCTTCCATAGCCTCTTCTACAGAATGAATGGAAACACCAATGGTCTGAAATACTTTTAAATTCTCTTTGTTTTCGCGAAGTACAGGAAGTGGCAAGTGAATAGCAGATTGCCCTAATTCTTCTGCTGTTTTAAGGTATGTATGAAGAATACATGTCACAGAATACCTATCGCATATAGCAATGACTGATTCTGCAAGCTTTCCGTATTCTTCCTCTTGTAAGTCTTTTTCCCTCAGAATAATAGCTGCTACATTCTCACTGGCAACTTTCTCAATCTGTTTAAGAAAGTCACCTTCGCATAGTTTTCGATTGGTTACTGCTACTATTTTAAACATAGATATAATCACTCATAACTGGCTGCAACCCTTTTTTTAGAATTGCATCATATACTTCCTGTACATTTCTTCCGTCGGATATCTCGAATTGCTCGTCTCCCTTTTCCTCTCCACTATGACCACCAATTCCGACATTAACCCCCGCGGATATCTTAGTTGCACCAATATCAATAATATGATTACGAAATCTCTCGCATTCTCTCGTTGAAATGGTGATGCTTGCAAATGGCATAAAAATTCGATATGCAGACACAACCTGAACAAGCTGTCTTTCATGTACGTCTTTTGGATTAATCTTGTCGTTGTTAATGATTGGACGAAGTCTAGGACAGGAAAACGCAATTTCTGCGTGAGGGTATTTACGCTGTATGTAATAAGCATGCATTCCGGTTGCATATGCATCTTTTCGGAAATCACTTAACCCTAATAATGCACCGAAACCAACTCCGCGCATTCCACCACGTATTGCTCGCTCTTGCGCATTTACGCGGTAAGGGAAAATACGTTTGTGTCCTGCAAGATGCAGTGTTTCATATTTATCTGCATTGTAAGTCTCCTGAAATACAGTTACATAATCTGCACCACATTCATGAAGATATGCGTATTCGTCTGAATTCATTGGATACACTTCCAGACCGATGACCTTAAAATATTTCTTTGCGATTTTGCACGCCTCACCAATGTATGTTACATCAGACATTTTCTTACTTTCGCCTGTTAGAATCAGTATTTCCTGAAGTCCTGACTTGGCAATGGTTCTCATCTCTTCTTCTATCTCTTCTTCGTTTAGCTTAGCACGTTTAATTTTGTTGTGGCAGTTAAATCCACAGTACACACAATAATTTTCACAGTAGTTTGCAATATACAAAGGAGTAAACATGTATATAGAATTACCGAAATGCTTCTCTTTCTCGTATTTAGCCTTTTGTGCCATTTCCTCTATAAATGGAGTTGCGGCTGGTGAAAGAAGCGCGGCAAAATGTTCTGGCATACATACGGTTGCTTCTAGTGCCCTTTTTACATCTGCTTCCGTATATGAATCGTAATCATAGGCATTCATTTTGTTGATTACCGTTTCTTCTATGTTAGAATCTAAAACTTCCATGTCTGGAAGGTACTTCATGTGATTTATTCTCTCTTCTACCATGGTTTTTCCTCCTTAGTCTGCAATAAATCCTGTTAATGGTGAGGATGCCTGCGCGCCTTTGTTTAGTACGCGTCCTAGGCCTGCAAGATACGCACTTCGTCCTGCTTCAATCGCTTTCTTAAATGCTTCTGCCATCACAGGGATATCCCCTGCTGTTGCAATCGCTGTATTTGCCATTACTGCGGCTGCTCCCATTTCCATTGCTTCACAAGCTTGAGACGGAGAACCGATTCCTGCATCTACAATAATAGGAAGATCGATTTCATCAATTAGAATCTGAATAAAGTCTTTGGTGCATAAACCTTTATTGGTTCCGATTGGAGCTGCCAATGGCATAATTGCGGCTGCTCCTGCATTTTGCAAATCCCTTGCCACGTTTAAATCTGGATACATGTACGGAAGAACCACAAACCCTTCTTTTGCTAAAATCTCCGTTGCTTTAATAGTCTCTGAATTATCTGGCAGAAGGTATTTGGAATCTCTGACTACTTCTATTTTGACAAAATCTCCACAGCCTACTTCTCTTGATAATCTTGCAATACGAACTGCTTCATCTGCATTTCTTGCTCCTGATGTATTGGGAAGCAAGGTTACTCCCTTTGGTATGTAATCTAAAATGTTGGCGGTTCCGCCTTGGTTCGCACGGCGAAGTGCTAGGGTTATAATTTCTGCTCCTGCATGTTCTACTGCTGCCTGGATTAGATCTAATGAGTATTTTCCAGAACCTAAGATAAATCTGGATTGGAATTCGTGTCCACCTAATATTAATTTGTCGTTCATTGTATACACTCCTTTTGTTTGTTCTATGTTAAGCTTCTGTTTCCTGTAAAATAATCCGTAAAACCATGTTTGCCTGATGTCCTGCACAAATTGTTACTCTTGGTGCCATTAGTCCATTGCCTGGTTCTGCATTGGATGTTTCATCTCCACATAGATAAAAATGGCTGGTAATTTTTCTCGTTTGAATGTGATTGCTGCTTTGATATCCTGCCATACCTGATGCGGCTACGATGTATTTTTCAGGGAAATGCTCTAATATTCCATTCACTAACATGGCCTTTGCTTCTGGCTTATCAAAGGCCTCACAAATAATTCCGTCTTGCACAAACAGTTTTTTTATGTTATCATCGTCTACCCGCGTGTTATGGGTGGTGACGTGGATATAGGGATTGATTTCTTCTATTTCTTGCTTTAGTGCTTGAGTCTTTGGCATTCCAAGATGGCTAATCTTGTACTGCTGTCGATTTAGATTACTTGGCTCTACTTCATCGAAGTCGATAAGATGGAGATAACCAACCCCTGTTCTTGCAAGGGATATGGCTATATTTGAGCCTAAACCACCAAGTCCTGCAATTGCAACATGGGCCTGTTTTACTTTTTCGTGAACCTTTGGTGTATGTCTGGCACACATCATAGATTCCAGTACATCCACTGGTGGCATTGCGCCTTTGTGGATAAAGGTCACTTCCATGCCTTCCCTTAGTGGATAATTCTCGTCAGATTGGAAGCCATCCACAATGGTGATGGTTTTTTTGGTAGGTTTTCCACATGAAAATGCTGTTTTCAAATCCTTTATGTGGGTAAATTCTGTGTATATAGTTTTGCCATTTACTTTTATGTACATATCAGCCACCTCCAACGAAGGTTACGAT
>DBKX01000403.1:0-222 GCA_002297865.1 Lachnoclostridium sp. UBA739 | reverse complement strand
TACATCATTTTCGTTTAGGATTGTGGTATCGTATTGGCTTTTGGGGATAATTTCACCGTTTTTTTCTACTGCGATTTTGGTTAGATCGTAGTTTAGGGTGGTGAGGAGATTTTGTAAGGTTTTTTGTTCGTAGTTTGCAATCAGCTCGCCATTTAGTTGAATCATGTTGGGTTGCTCCTTTCGTAGTTTCAAAAATAATTATAAAAAAACGCAGTTCGCTCA
>DBKX01000308.1 GCA_002297865.1 Lachnoclostridium sp. UBA739 | reverse complement strand
AGCTGCAACATAAAGATACTCTTCTTTGCATTGTAAGAGTGCTGCATGAAGCCCACCCATTGGCCCACAGTCTTCATAGATATCTTTTACAAATACTGCATCTTTTGCTTCCTCATGATAGTCTCTGTGAGTCATTTTTCCTTCTGAAATCATAAGCTGATTGGTATATGGTTTTAAACGTTTCACGATTCCTGTAAGGAAGGTCTGACCATGATAAGATAGATTTGCCTTGTCCTGATAATCCATCCTGCTGCTTTTGCCACCTGCCATAATTAAGATACTTGCCTTCATATGCAACCTCCATTCTACTTTATTTTCTATGTACTACAGAGTGTGTACCGATATGTTCAGGATTAATCCTTGAAACATTTGCACACACTCTGTTTTATCTAAATTATTTCATTACGCTTGTGTAGCTGCTTCTGGTGCTTTTACGGCAATCCATTTCATTACGAACTGTAATAGCACATATCCAACAATCATTGTTGTTAGATAGAACTGGAATCCCGCGATTTCTGTTATCACACCACTTAATTTTGTGTATCCCATTGCAGCAAGTACGCCAGACATCTTCGCAGATGCAACAGTACCAATTGCCATCGGGAAAGTCATTCCTGCATAACCTGGTGTAAATGCTAAGGAGAAGAACTTTGGTAAGCGGATGATAATGAAAGCAAGTGATAATAATACACATGTGTATAAGAAACCTAATAGATAGATATTCTTATTCTCAATGAAATTCACATAACTTACTAAACAAAGTGAGCAAGGCGCTAACACGATAGCCTGTGTATGATAAAAGTTCACGTTGATTTTCTTTGTTACTAGACGGTAAACCATAAATGGGATGATTAAGCAGTAAACTGTAATTCCGTAATATACTATAATCTTTCCAATTAACGGCTCATTCATTCCTCCACCAACTACAGTAGCAACCATGATACCGTTGTATGTCACGAACCAGCTTGGCATAAAGGTATCCCAAGAAAATTCTTTGATGACACTACGATAGGTGAAATATAAAATGTGACAAGCATGAATTACAATTGCAGTAAGCCATAACACTTTTGCAAATGCTGGTGCGTATGGTAATAAATATCCACTCACACCCATCATAATCATAGTAAATCCCGCATATAAGGAACGAATAATTGTCTTATCGTATTCTCCCTTACATGTTTTAGGGAAAAGAATGATTNNTGATTTTTCCTACATAGCAAAGCCAGATTGCGATTGCCGCCCATACTGTTACATGTCTTACCCATTCAAAACCTAATCCTTGCATATAGTTTGCAAGTGTAATAGCGCCTACCATAGTAGGTAATAATGGTACTGGCATTTTCTCTAAACGATTAAAAATCTTCAAACCTTTATCCTCCATTTAGTTTTCGTATTGGAACTCAAAATTATCCTTTTCATTAAAGAAATCTGAGTAGTCAATACGAAAGATTGATTTTTTCACTTTTGAAATGTCAATTTTTCTACGAATCAGCTGTGTCAGAACCCCTGCATATGCAAGATCACCTTGTATGATTGCGCCATAGATGATTCCATCTTTGTGAATGACTTTCTTATAATTGCCCTTTTCATCTTCTTCGATATCTACTTGATAGCTGTCATCCTCTGGTGTATTCATGCCTAATGACATGGTTGGTATGCCTAAGAAATTCATAGTAGATTTACTTGCAAAGAAATCATCCATTTTCTGATTACCACCACACATATTCGCACCAGCGATGATACCTTCTTTTACTGCAACTGGCCAGATTGGATTTCTTCCTGTCACATCACCTGCTGCGAAGATTCCGTCTACATTGGTACGTCCCGCTTCATCAATTAAAACTCCACGCATATCACATTCCACATCGGAACCTTGTAAAAACTCCATGTTAGAGCGAACACCTGCCGTTACAATTAAAAGTTCACAAGGAAGCTCTTCACCATTTCCAAGAACTACAGAACTTACACGACCACTTTCATCCATTTTCACTTCGCTGATTCCTACTGAAAAATGCATGTTCACGCCATGTTTTCTGTAAGCTTCTTCATATGTGGATGCTGCACGTTTATCTAACTGAATGGATAACATGCGATCCGATAGTTCTACAACAGATACCTCTTTTCCACTTTCTAATAAACCTGTTACACAGTCGATACCTACAAGTCCAGCACCCATCACAACGATGTGTGAAACCTTCTTTGACTCTTCCATAATGTATTCGATGTCATCTAAGTTACGGAAACCGATTACCCCTTTTGCTTCTCTTAGATTTGTAATTGGTGGGAAGAAGGAGTGAGAACCTGTTGCAATTAAAAGACGGTCATAGGATACTTTCTGTCCATCGTCTAAAGTAATTACCTGTTCTTTACAGTCTAAAGAAGCTGCTGCTTTGCCACCAATCCACTGTACCTTGTTCTTTTCCATAAAGTCTTCTTCTACAAAACAAAGACGTTTTAAATCACGAATTCCTTCCATATAGTGATGAAGGATACATCTAGAGTATACATGCTCATCTTTAGAAATGAGGATGATTTCTCCTTCTTTATCTACGTTTCTGATTCCACGAATTCCATTAATTCCTGCTGCGGAAGAACCTAACACTACATATCTCATCCCTATACCTCCTCTAATGTGATTGCCTGCATAGGACATTTTTCAACGCACATTGGATTGGCCTTACCATCTTCCGTACGATGAGTACACATATTACATTTCATGATTTCTTTGTACTCTACTTTATCTGCTTTCAGTACACCATATGGACATGCCATAATACACATATAACAGCTTGCACACTGCTCCCTATCGTATTCTACGAATCCAGTTTCAGGATTTTTATGCATAGCGCCTGTCATACAAGTAAAGGTACATTCTGGCAGGTCACAATGACGGCAGAAAATTGGTGCTGGCTTCACACCACTATCAATTACAACTCGGTTTCTAGCGTCATCACTTTCATGGCTTACCACACAAGCAGTAACACAAGTAAGACATCCGATACATTTGCTACGATCAATTTTAATTCTTTGCATGTTCTTCTCCTTTTGCATTTACACGCATTTAGTTGATATTTTCAAAGCGAACTGGAGTTGCTTTATAAGATGGTTCTTTGGAATATGGGTCATAAATGGATGGAGTCAGCTTATTGCATTCCACATAATGAAGTGGTGCATATAGCTCGCCACGAGAGACCTTATCTGTAAGCATTACAAAGAAATCCGCGTTGTGTCCATTAATGGAGTGTATACGAATCATTCCACGATCTTTGATTCCATACTCTTTGGCTGTCTCTGTATTCATATATACATAAGCTTTCTTTGCAGAAACATCTCTAACAAACTCTACTTCTCTTGTACGGGACTGCGTATGCCATTGTCCAACGGTTCCACGTCCTGTGTTTAGAACAAATGGAAATTCTTCTGTTGTTGGAAGTGGATTTTCTCTTACCTCTTCAAAATGGAATTTAAGCTTTCCATCTGGATGATAGAATTTACCGTCTTCATAAAGTCTTCTTTCATCCTCCTCTAACACATCACCTTCGCGGAATGGCCACTGAATTCCATGACTTCCTTCTAGCGCTTCCCAAGTTACCCCTGAGAAATCACATGGCATTCCTTTGGCGCATCTTTGCATTGTATAGAAACAGTCTTTCGCGGATTCAAATCCTTTTAATCTGTCACCCATTCCAAGCGCTTTTCCTACACCAAGGATAACTTCATAATCGCTTAATTCATTTTCCATACGGTTAAGAACTGGACGCATAGCTGACATACGACGTTCTAAGTTGATATAAGTTCCTTCTTTTTTGATTCCTGGAACAACAGGGAAGAATACCGTTGCGTCTTCTGCACTCTCAATATCATCATAGATATCTTGCACTACAAACAGCTCTAATTTCTTTGTTGCTTCTGCAAATGTTTCATTATTTGTCCAGCTATGACGAGGATTTGTGCAAAGAACCCAAAGACCTTTTATCTTTCCTTCATTGATACCTTCAATAATTTCGTTATAAGTGATCGTTGGTTTCGTAACTAAATCATCTGGATTCCAGCCAATTGCTTTGGCAACTGCTTCTCTACGAACTGGGTTATTAAAGTCTCCACCACCGAATAAACCAGCTGTGTTACTGTAAGCACGAGAACCCATAGCGTTACACTGACCTGTAATGGAGTTAGCACCAGTACCTGGTTTTCCGATATTTCCAGTCATAGCCGCAATATTAATAATTGCCTGTGCAGTACGAACTGCTTCATATCCTTGGTTAACACCCATTGTCCACCAGAAAGAAACTCGTTTTCCACTATGAATTAATTCAACAAACTCTAAAATCTGTTCTTCTGATAATCCAGTAGCTTCTACACCATAAGCTAAATCATACTTTTTCACAAATTCCTTGAACTCATCAAAACCATTTGTATGGGCTTTCACATATTCATGATCCACGTAATCTTTTTCAATCAGAAGATTCGCAACTGTATAGAATAACGCTAAGTCGGAACGCCATTTTAAACCATACCAGTGAGTTGCATTTTCTGCTGTTTCAGATTGTCTTGGATCGATTACAATAATCTTTTTATCAGGAGTCATGCTCTTACGAATACGTCCCCAGAATACTGGATGTGCGACTACTGGATTGGCTCCGATTAAAACAACTGTGTCAGAAAGTTCTGCATCCTTTAGTGTAAATCCTGGTGCATCAAATCCATAACTCTGCTTATGGGCAACTACTGCTGAAGCCATGCAAAGTCTTGTATTTCCATCTACATTTGTTTTTAATTCATTACGCATGACATGTCCAAATATCGCAAACTCTTCCATAGTAAGCTGGCCTGTACTGATCCCTGCAACACTTTCTGTACCATACTTCGCCTGAAGTTCTTTTAATTTGTCTGCTACATATTGAAAGCCTTCTTCCCATGCTACTTCTTTCATAGTTCCGTCTGCTTGTTTAATTTGTGGAAGTCTGTTTACTTTTACAGTTGTCTGCTGTTTATCTAAAGACAGTCCCTTGATACAAGAAAATCCGTCATTTACTGGATACCCCTTTGTAGGAACGACTTTCACAATACGGTCGTTGTCTACATAAAAATCAAGATTGCAGTCTAGTGCACAGAAGTTACAAGTTGATTGTACTTTTTTCATCGTTTTCTACTTCTCCTACTTATTTTTTATTCTCGTAATGAATTCCTTCCCAGTAAATGTTCTGGTTTACGATTGTTTCAGGTAATAATTCCACCCCATCAAGAGCCCACTTTTTATATTCTTCAAAGCCTGTTCGGTCAATGATATATCCAATGTGTTCTTTTCTTAATGGTGCATCTGGACTAATATACTTCTCTACATATTTGTAAGTGTTTAAGATAATTTTTACGATACTGTCTTCATCTGCCCAGATTAAAAAATCCTTACCAAGTCTAGGATTTTTTTTACCTGTACGTCCCATAAGTGTTAATTTGTAATATTTCTTTTTGCTTCTTGTCCAAGCACGTGTCGGACATTTTGTAACACAGACACCACAACCGATACATTTTTCTTTATCACGAACTACTGTATAATTTTCTCCTGAAAGTGCTCCAACAGATAATTTCTTACATGCCTTTACACAAGCTCCACAGCTTATACATAAACTAGAATCATATTGAGGCATTGTCATACCGATAATACCGAAGTCGTGCATACGAACTTTTGCACAATCGTTGGAACAGCCTGTAAATGCAATTTTAAAGTGAAGGTCATTAGGGAAAACCTCTTTTTCTACTCTCTTTGCAAATTCTGCTGTGTTGTAGTTTGCAAATGGACAGACATTGTTTCCGATACAAGCTGTAATATTACGTGTACCGCTTGCCGCATAACCTGTATCTGGGTCAACCTGATTAATCTCAAGTGCTTCTATGATTGGCTGAAGTTTTTTATTGATCTCGTCCATGTCTTCAAAATGGATTCCTTCAATTTCAAACCCCTGTCTTGTTGTAAGATGAACTAGACCATTCCCATAAGTTTGTGCAATCTCCTGTACCATTCCTAATACTTCTGCTGTACATAATCCTCCTGGGACGCGAATTCTAGAAGCACCGATTCCACGAACTTTTGATACACGGAACGCATTCTTTTTTAATTTCTTTGTATTAATATCTAATGACATTTCGTTTCCTCCTAATCAATCAGTTCTTTTCCATCTACATAATTAAATACTGGTCCATCTAAGCAAACATAAGTAGATCCGATTTTACAATGACCACATTTCCCGATTCCGCAACACATCTTACGTTCATTGGATACCCAGATATTTTTCTCTGCCACACCAAGTTTTAAAATTTCCATTGCAACAAACTTAATCATGATTGGAGGTCCAACTGTGATAAATTCTACGTTTGAAAGCTCTCTAATCTTTAACTCTGGAATGTATTTTGTAACCATACCCACATTGCCTTCGTAACCTTCTGGTGCTGAATCAACTGTCTGAATCACGTTAATTTTTTCATTCCAGAACGCAAAGTCCTTCTTAAATAGAACATCTTCTGGAGATTTGAAGCCTGCAATTAAAGTAACGCTTTCCGCTTCTTCTGTATGGTTCGCAAAATAATCTACTACCCCTTTCACTGGAGAAAGTCCCGTACCACCAGCGATAACTACAATTTGTTTTCCTTTGTATTTTTCTACATCAAAACCATTTCCGTAAGGTCCGCGCATGAAGAAGGAGTCCCCTACATAATTCTCAAAGATTTCATTGGTAACTTTACCAACACGACGAATGGTTAAATCTACTGTATCTTCTCCGATTCCACTAACAGAAATAGGCGCTTCCCCATACTTTGGAATGCTCACTTCAAAGAATTGTCCTGGCTTTACATCACCTTTAAAACTCATTCGGAATGTATATTCAATCTCTGTATGCTTAATAATTTCTTTAATCTCAGATCGGAATGGGATATATTCGTTTGTCATCTACTGTTCCTCCTTCGCTGCAAGTCTGTTCACAAGGTTTGAAAATGAAATATATTCCGGACAGACATCGTCACAACGTCCACATCCAACACACATTGGATATCCAAAACGTTTTTCATAGTCATAGATTTTATGCATTACTTTAAATCTTGTACGGTCTGCATTACTCTTACGGAAGCTGTGCCCACCCGCCATGTCGGTATACCCATCTATCTGACAGGAAGCCCACACTCTTCTTCTCTCACCTGCATTTTTATTATCTTTATAGAAGATATCTTGCATGGAAAAACAAGTACAAGTTGGACAGACAAAGTTACAACGTCCACAGTTGATGCAGCGACTGCCGTACTCTTCCCAGATTTCATCCGTAAAGCTGTCATTCGAAAGATTCTTTGGCAATGTAACCTTTTCCTCATTCTCTGTAACAAAATCAGGTATCACATTAATTTCTCCTAATTTCACGCTATCAAAATGTTCTTTTAATGTTTCATCCTTACAATCAACGAAGATACCTTCTTTTGTCATCTTGAAAGAGAAATCATATTCATCAGTTGTGTTGGTTCCCATACTCACACAGAAACCAGACTGACAAGTTTCTTCACAACCAAGTAAAGCAAATTTCACTTTATTCCTACGTCTTGCATAATAAAAGTCGGATGCTCCATTTTTAAGATAAATTTGATCTAGACGCTTAATCGCATGTAAATCACAGCTTCTTACAAAAATAATTGCTCCCTTTTTATCTTCTTCTGGCACTATTGTCTGGCTTTCTGTAAAATACAACAATGTCTCTCTCATCGGAATTAGCACTTCTTTAAAGGAAAACTCAGATTTTCTTTCGAATAGAATTTCATCAAATGATTTTACTTTTCCATAACGAAGACTGTCTGTATCAGAGAAGCATCCCTCCCCTTCAAATATCTTTGGTGCATAAATATCATATTTATCACTTAAGCTCTGAAATAAAGCATTGCTTTGTTCAATTGAAATGGAATAACCCATGTGAAATCTCCTTCCAAAATATTGATAATTAATTAACTAAGATTATGATAATATAGAATAAAAAAATAGTCTGTGACAATCATCACAGACTAATCTAATTTTAAAAATTTTACATTAATTTTACATTATGTTTCCAGTCCTATAAAAAACTGACATACGTTCTGGATCAATTACGTAAATCCTTTTTCCATCCATCCAAACTAAACCTTTTTCCACAAGTTTTTTCAAAGCTCTTGAAGTTGACTCTCTGGGAGCCCCTAGAAAATCTGCCAATTCTGTGATACTAAATGCAATATCTATATAGATTCCCTTGTCTACCTGAACTCCAAAATCCCTCGCCAGCTTCCAAAGCTTAGATGCCAGTTTTCGCTCCAGATAAATACAGCCTAGTGTATTCTTTAGCTGATGGCTCATGCGAAACAGCTTATGCTCATAGTCTGACAATATTGCTTGGGTTAGCGAAAAATCCTTCTCCATCAGTTTCAAAAAACTTTCTTTTGATATACAAAACACTTCGCATTTGTCAATAGTTTGACAAGAAACTGCAGGTAAGGAAGTTTTTGTTACCTGATCATTTAATAAAGCACCATGGCCTAAATAGAAAATGATTTTTCTCTTTCCTGAATGCGTAAGATTGTAGATTGCTACTTTTCCTGATATGAGAATATAAACTTTATTACACATTTCTCTTGCTGAGAAACAATGGTCGCCTTTTTGATACGTAATGACTTTTCCTGCTTTCCAAACAGAATCTATCGTATTCTTGTCTACTTGATGAAATAGTTTTAAATCTTTTAATTGATTCATGTAAATCCCCACTTATATTTGTATTGCATATTGGTATATCAAGATAACATAGGGTATGTAAAAACGTCAAGAAATATAAATATTAGTTCGTAACACTTCAATCTGGCGATTATACATTGCTAAGAAGTCATTGGCAGCTTTCTGATTATGTAATGCTTCAATCATATATGCTGCCACTACTCCATATGGAATGTCCTTATTTACCTCAGCAACAAGATATCTTCCTTTTTCACATATAGCTTTTGTGGTAATTCAAGAACCACTCCAATATCTTCTTTTGGTATTTTCCAATACAACCTGGCTGACGAATTTTCCGTTAGAAATGACACATTCCACTCATAGGGTTCTTCGAACAATCGAGCTTCCAGTAAGGTGAACACATTATCTTCCTCTATGTTCTTGAAACAATGTGAACGAATTCCTACATATTCAACAGGATGTCGCATCTTAGGCACTGTTAGCGTCATGTTCCAATCTAACGCAAATACATGGGTATCATCTATCTGCTCCGCCCTTGATATATTTATGCACCCCGATAAAATAGCAGCCGTTTTTGTTTTTGGATGATGGAAAAAGAGTTTTCGTGAAACTGGTTTCTCCATGTATCCCTCTTCCATACAGCTTACCGTTTGACACAATCGATATACTTCATTTCGGTTATGAGAAACTAAAATTACTGGCTTGTTTATTTCATTGAAAAGTTCACCCATCTCCTGCTCCATCTCCCACCTTAGATACGTATCTAACGCTGAAAATGGTTCGTCTAATAATATCACATCTGGCTCTGATGCCATCATTCTTGCCAATGCTACTCTCTGCTTTTGCCCGCCAGAAAGCTGTGCTGGATAGTGTTCTTCTAACCCTTCTAGATGAAACTGTTTCACCATTCTCAGCAAAACTTCTCTATCGGGATTCCGTCCCATTCCAGCCATAATATTATTGGTCACTGTCATATTGGGAAATAAGGCATAATCTTGAAAAAGATACCCCACATGACGGTCCTGAGGAGACAAGTTAATTTTTTTCTGGGAATCGAATAGAATCCGATCATTCAAAATAATATACCCCTCATCTGGCGTCTCGATACCTGCGATACATTTTAATGTCATACTCTTGCCACTTCCAGATGCACCAAGAATCGCAACTATCTCGTTTTCAATTATAAAATCCACATTTAAGTGAAAAGAACCAAGCTTCTTTTTTATGTTAACAATCAGTTTCATTAGACTTCCTCATTTCCAGTACCTTTTACATCTTATGATAGGAATTGGAACGGAAGTTCCTATCAATTAAGAAAAGACATTCGAGTAATATCAAACGTCTTCCCCTTCATGCCTTTTTCTATTCACTTCTACATACTTTAAAAACTCTGGTGTTTTTGACCAGTACTTTATTCCCCAGTTTTCAAAGTTCCATTCCTCCATGTAGTCATTACATTCATAATCAATGTAGTACATACTATTTCCATTAACCACAAAGTTAGTTGGAAAATAATCAATATTCATTTTTGCTTCATAAAGCATCTTGCACATCTGGTGCATTTGCTGTATGTACAAAGACTCCATTCTATCTGTAAGCACCAGCGTAAATATAGTGTCACCCTCAATGTATTCTTTCAAAATTCTCTCATTGTCTTTATCCACTTCATAGAGTTTGGACATCCTAATTCCAATTGAACTGAGCTTCTTATAATCTCGAAGTTCTGATTCTAATTTATTACCAAACTGATAATAAACACAAGGTTCGTGATGTATCTGCTTTAAAACAAACTGATTCTGACCATCCGTAACAAGGTAGGAATACCCACCTTTCCCTTTGCCTAATAGTTTTATAATTTTGTATTCTTTCCCATTTACACATAATATATCCCGATTCAAACAACACTACCCCCTGCTACAATAACTTACTAAAGGTAAATTATTCTCAACTCACATTACATTGTATCGTTCTTATATTGAGAATGTCAAGAATATATCGAACCTCAACATTCCTTATAACAGAACAAAGTGTCTTCGACACTCTCAACTCACTTGCTCCTCAATCTTCAGGGAGAAGGCACTTTTCCGCGCCGATCGGGTATCGCTGTTTTTTAGGAGTCTTTTTAACTTATAGGAAAGGACTCCTAAAGGACTTTCCTCGTATGTTAAAAAGCCTTATGCAATAAGGGAGTGGCATAAGACTTTCTTCATCCAAATATGTGTAAAAAACTTGTCAACTGAGATGTCCGCATTGATGTCAACTGAGCAGGTAAATCTTCATGTTAAACTAATAGGTCTACAAATGATGTCCTATCATAAAATGGGGATATACGGGCAAAAACTAGCTGAACCCTATACAAAAGATACATGTTTTGTTAATGTATCTTAACTTCTGTACACCCCTTATTATATCAATTTTCATGTTTATTACAACAGTTTTGCCCCATGCTACTTGACACATTGGTTAAGTTACGAAATAAATAAATTATGCAATGTAGAATCTGCCTTCAACTACTTTACTACATCCTGTGGAATCCAGATTCCTTTTTTTCCAAATGGCTGCACCATCTTGACTGTAACTTTCGTTTTATTTTTCTTAAACGTAATTGTTACACGTGCTTCTCCATTCTTTTTATAAGACACTTTCACCTTAACTTTTTTATAGGAAATATTCAACAGATTTACTGCTGAAGTTCCTGGTTTCAATAAATCCTTGTAATACTCTGCATTTTTACCTAATGCCTTTTCATTTAAGACTTTCCCACAATCATTTGCAAGATAGTCCATTGGCGTTCCTGTAATTGTTCCGTCTGGGTATGCTTTATAGAAGTCATCTTTTGTAACGATTTCCTCAAAGAATTCCGTTTTTTCTGATGTCACTTGAAAACCATTCTCCCCCTTATTCTTATAGGTGAATGTCTCACGCCATACTCGATAATGTGGATCAGAAGTAAATGCATAATATAATATTGTAGCGCTTGAATTGGTTCTATCAATAATCCTATATGCATTTTTTTCGTCCATAGGCCAAGGACTGGACCATCCGAAATAGTATTTTCCCTCTTCTGTTGCCAACAAACCTTCCTGTTCCAATGAACCTTTTGCCTTTTTTGATGTATGTTCCAATATAAAATCCACATTACGATTCGAGTAATTGTTCGCCCATTCTTCTATAAATGCACTGTTCTCTGCCAAAACATCTGCTTTCTTCCCTGAAAATAATTCGTTACTGCTTTCTTTCATTGTTCTTGGAG
>DBKX01000411.1 GCA_002297865.1 Lachnoclostridium sp. UBA739 | reverse complement strand
TGGATGGACATGCTCCCCCACCCTCTCACCTTTATTTAGGACGGTCTTCGCTATCTGGGTGATAGCCGAGGATGTCTCGTCATTGGCAAGAAGTACTTGCTTCAAGCCTATGTCATGTGAGGTTGGCTTGGGGGCAATTTCATTCAAATGTCTTACTATATATGCCATACTTTCAAGTTTATACAATGCAAAAGTACACAAAAATTCGGATTTTTGACCAATAATTCAAATATTATCACTACCTTTGCCTTATATTCAACTAAAGATTTACGTTATGGACAAGAATATCATTTACGACAATATTATAAGCCGTACCTCTGTCAGAAGCTATACGAACCAGCCCATCGAGCAGGAAAAGATAGAACTATTGCTACGTGCAGCCATGGCCGCACCATCAGCTTGCAACAAGCAGCCCTGGCATTTCATGGTCATCAACGACCGAAAGATGCTGGATCAGATACCTTCCTTTAGCCCTTACGCCAGCATGGTGAGGGAAGCACCACTCGCCATCGTGGTCTGTGGAGACCTAGACAAGGCATTGGATGGATGGGAACAAGACTTCTGGATACAGGATTGTGCGGCTGCGACAGAGAATATTCTTCTGATGGCTCATGGACTGGGGCTTGGGGCAGTATGGACAGCCCTCTACCCTGCCAAGGATCGTTACCAAGGCATGCAGCAGCTTTTGGGATTGCCAAATGGAATCATTCCATTAAATACCATTGTCATTGGCTATCCAAACGGTGAGACCAAACCCAAGGACAAGTGGAAGGAAGATAATGTTTCCTACAATGGATACAAAAGATAATAAGAAGAAATGAGAAAAAGAAAGAAGTCTAACTGTATATTCAAGAAGACCGGTTATTGGATAATCGGCCTTCTTGCTGTGCTCATCATAGGATTTGAGGCCTATAGAATGGTAGCTTCTTGGCTCATAGAGAGAAAAGCTGACAAGGAATGGCCTACACGCGATTTGACGAGTGGCTCTTACTCTGGAGACTACGATGGAATAGACATCTCAAAGCATCAAGGCAGAATCCATTGGGATGAGTTGAGCCAAGTGAAAAAACTCCAGTTCATCTTCATCAAGGCCACAGAGGGAGCCGACATCAAAGACCCAAGCTACGACAAAAATATAAATCAGGCAAGGAAACATGGCATACCTGTAGGATCCTACCACTTCCTCTCCAAAGCTCCTGCCACCCTCCAGTTCGAGAACTTCAGGAACGTCGTGGACAAGGACAAGCAAGACCTTTTGCCAGTAATAGACGCAGAGGATGATGGCACACAAGGACTGAGTAAGGAAGAAATTCAATCATCCCTCAAGACTTTATGCCACTTATTCAAGGCCTATTATGGGCATACACCCATCATCTACTGCAGCGAGAGTTATTACAAGGACTATCTTGCACCTGACTTCAATGGTTACTATTTATGGATAGCAAGCTACAACCATGAGCCTGTTCTTCCTGGAGCTCCGCATTATGACATCTGGCAATTCCACCGTCATGGAAGGGTTCCTGGTATCTGGAATTGGGTTGATTTGAATAAATTCGCAGATGGTAGAAGTGTAGAAGACATTAAATTTAACTAAAGGAAGCAAGCACAAATCATTTTTTGGCGTTTTAAGCCACAAAAGAGCTATACAGGACTAGGACTTTTCATGTTAGTTGCGGAACTAGGTTTGTTAGCATTCCAGACAAGTATTAGTACGTCTTAAAACAGCATGCTTTCATTGTTCCATTTGAATATCGAAAGCCAAACCTAGCCAGATTTGTTTTTTGAAACTCATGCGATTTATGCAAAAAAGCACTTCCCTACCCCATTCTTAGAGTAAAGAAGTGCTTTTCAATTGACATATAAACTTAGCAACTAAAGATTATAGACTTAATTGCTAGTATTTTAAAAAGAACTAGAGTTTCTTCATTTGGGCTTTAATGGCCTCCTTGTTTTTCTCATCTTCGAAGAACATCTTGATAATTGCATTGGCTAGGTGCTTAACAGAGAGTTTCATCTCGCCTGAATAAGCAAGTTTGAGCTTGTCAAGGGAAAGCTTCAGGTCTTCATCAATCATAATCATATTGCCTTTTTTCTTTTCCCCACCACGATATTCTTTGGAATAAGCATCAGCATAAGCCAAAACTTTTTCAATGTCGCTCATGTTATTTGCATTTACTGGTTGAAGCTCAGAACTCTCTGTTTTCTCTTTTTTGGATGCAGTTTTTTTCTTGTCTGCCTTGCTTTCCTCCAATGCACCTTGCTCATTTACTTCACTCGCTTCCTGAGATTCATTCTTAATTTCTTTCTCCTCAGAAATTTCTTCCTTAACGGTATGTTGATTGTGGATTGCTCTGGTCAAACCATCAAGTCCTCCAGGCAATGAATAATCGTCAAAGTTCTCCATAATTATATATATTTATTATTTTGTTTACAAGACATTTTATTATTTTATAAATAAACAATAAAATACACAAAGTTATTTTTTACTTTACATATTTAATATTTTATATATTTAGTAATAAAACATCTTGTTATATTATTACTTAATTATTTCCTTTATATACTTTATCCACAATATATTGGAAGGCTTCCTTTACCAAATCCAGTTGCTCTGGCTTACAGCCCATTGTGGAATTTCTGCGAATATCAACGCGATCATAGATGGTAGGCGTCACCTCACCAAATCCACGAAATAAAGAATCAGTACGTGACCAGAACAAACGATCGGCTTCTCTTCCCTGCCCCTTACGAACTCTATTAGGAACAAAGAAAGAATCTGCATGAAACTTATCGAATTTGCCCTTTAGCATTTGCATAAGCTGGATAAATACGCCTGTAGACTTTAAAGTGTTAGTCTCATAATCGTAAGGACACACCAATGCATCAGCGTTCACAAAAATAGGTATCAAGCCATCTTCTGTGATGGTTCCTGGAGTATCAATCAATATGGTACCTTCAAATTCCTTGGCAAGACCAACTGCTTGGATTACGCTCTGTTTGTTTTTTATGTCGACTGACCCAATACCAAATGGAGCATCATCTGCTTTTTTCTTCTCCATCTTCAAATCATCAGCACGACGGTCAAATACAGTCATTTGCTTATCTGCATCAATCACATACACATTTTTGCCAAGGGAATGCAAATAATGAGCAAACATGATACAGAGTGTAGTTTTACCCACACCGCCTTTCTGATTTGCAAATACAATTACCTTATTATTAGCCATATTTATTTATATTTTTAGTATTTTGTTATTTTGATGGCAAAGATAACAAAATAATTAATAACTTTACTTATTTTTCTAACAAAAATATTAGTTATTAAATATATTTAAGTATTCGATTACTAATTATGTTAGTAACTCATATATTTATTATTTACAATATTTATACATCTATCATTCTAATATTTCAATATCTTATTTATAAGTTATTTTAATATTTAATGTATTATGCAATTTGATTCCTAAGTATTTTATTTATTTATATACAAAACATTTTGTTAGCAAATTTACTAATTATTAAGCATCAAAACATTTTGGCACTTAATAATTTAAACTACTAAATACCAAAGCATTTCTTATATTAGTTTACAACATTACGAAGTATTCTTTTATTGAATAGTTAAGTTATTTAATTATTTTATTATCAAAACATCTCGTTTACTATATATAAAGATATTTTATTATCTTAATAATATATTTATCTTTTACTAAGTTATTTTATATCTTTATATATAAAGATACTTAATAATTAATATACTTAATGCTTCATCGTTTTATAACTTTATATCTTAGATATTTAGGATTTAAATACTTTAGCATTCAGAGAATGCATATATTAGTCATTTTAATCGTTTGTATTTTTAGCATTTAAATTATTTAGTATTTCGTTTATTTATATTCTTATAATTTTATCTTTTACTATTTAAGATGTATCATTATAAGAAGGAAAGTGCATTCGATATAAAAAGCAATAAATAGTTAAATATTTAGATAGTTTGTATTTTTGACTATAAATTATTTAGATATTTAATTAATTAAATTACGATGAGACTAATTCGTAAAATTCCTATATGTAGGTTAGACGCTCAGATAACATTGATATTATAGTAAATCACCAATACCAGAATGCAAAAAATAATAACCAAATTTAATAAAATGGAAGGTAATATTAAAGAAAGTAATTAGTATATTCATAAATAGAACATTTTATATATTAAGTATTTTAGTTATAAATTATTTCTTTGAATTTTGATTGAAGTTTTATTGTAAACAGGTGTGTTATGGAAGATAATGGAATAGGGGAGTAAATCTGAACTGATTGATTTTTCATTTTAGATACCATTTAAGGGCTTTATTATATTTTCTTAGGAACTTCCGCATAAAGAATGTGCGCAGTTTTGGATAGCCTATACTTTGATTCCATATTAAAGTTTACTACTAAATTTCCCCAAAAATGAGATTAGGATATATACTATAAGAAAATGACAGCAAATAGCACAAAACCTGTGTTTTGATTTTGCTTCGTGTTGTCAGACTAAAACCTCCAAGGATATTTTACGAAAAAAATGCAGGATACCAAAGTCTAGTGTATGGAAAGAGACACCATTAAAGATTTAAATACATACTATGCCTGTAGCTATTACATCGGTGTCATACTATTACGTAGCGAATAATATTTTTGACAAAAGATCGGCAGGGCTTTCGAATAAGACGATAGAGTAGTAATAAGCCCAAACATTCCTCAATGAATAACCCAAGTTTTTAGCTAGTTGGTATTTCGAAATGGGTTTTATATAACCTACATAAAAATAGGAGAAAAGCGTGCATTTTTAGCTTTG
>DBKX01000322.1:6832-11200 GCA_002297865.1 Lachnoclostridium sp. UBA739 | reverse complement strand
GACTGGGTACCAGCACATTTTCCAAAAGATGCCCATGGCTTGGGCAGATTTGATGGGCAGCCATTATATGAACATCCAGATAAGAGGAGAGGAGAACATCCGCACTGGGGAACTTACATATTTAACTATGGTAAGAAAGAAGTTGAGAATTTCTTATTAGCAAATGCAATATTTTGGGTAAAGAAGTTCCACGTAGATGGTCTTCGAGTAGATGCCGTTGCATCCATGCTTTACCTGGATTATGGAAAAGAAGATGGAGAATGGCTTCCGAATGAAAATGGTGGTAATGAAAATACCGAGGCAATTAGGTTTATGCAGCATTTAAATCGTATTATAGAAGAAAAATATCCAAGTACTCTTATGATTGCAGAAGAGTCAACAGCCTGGGCAGGAGTTACAGCACCAGCAGGTATGCAAGGATTAGGTTTCTTGTTCAAATGGAATATGGGATGGATGAACGATTTCTTAGAGTATATGAAGTTAGATCCTTACTTCCGAAAATTTAATCATAATATGTTGACGTTCAGTTTTGCATATGCAAGAAGTGAGAACTTTATTGAGGTATTATCCCATGACGAAGTAGTCCATGGTAAAAGTTCCATGATTAATAAGATGCCAGGGGATAGCGAAGAAAAATTTGCAAATCTTCGTGCAGCGTATGGATTGATGTATGCACACCCAGGTAAAAAATTATTGTTCATGGGACAAGAATTCGCTCAGTCAAGAGAGTGGAGTGAGAAAAGAGAACTAGATTGGTATGAACTTCAAAATGAAAGTAACCGCAAGTTACAGTCTTACGTAAAGAAGCTAAATGAAGTCTATCAACAGTATCCAGCATTTTACTGTAATGATTATTCCGACATGGGCTTTCAATGGATAGACGGTTCAGACTGTGAAAATAGTGTTATTTCCTTTATGAGAAAGGGCAGAAAAAGTCAGGATCAGTTGCTTGTAGTATGTAACTTTACGCCAATTGTACGTGAAAAATATAGAGTTGGTGTTCCTTGTTTAACAGCTTATACTGAAATAGTGAACTCTGATGCAATTGAGTTTGGTGGAACAGGAAAAGTCAATTTGAATCCTATTAAGGCTAAAAAGGTTCCATGGTCTGGACAGCCATGTTCCCTTGAATTAACACTGCCACCACTTTCTGTTATGATTTTTAAATTCGGGTTACGAAAGAGTAAGAAGAAAGGAACAAGAAGATAATGTCCATTTGCCCATAAGTTTAGATAACGAAAAAATTCACAAAAAACATTACGATTCCCCACAATATATTGACATATTATACAAATGGTAGTATACTATATTTGCTCGAGTTAAAGTATTTTGTTCGTTTTAATGGGGATTGAGAGGGCAAAAACTATCAAAAAAAAGGATGGTTCTTATCCGTACACTACTTGTTGAGTGTAGCTTAGGACCATTCTTTTTTTAGGTAATAGAAGAATAAGCATTTATATATTAGGAAAGGAGAAAGTATGGGGCGGTAATCCAATGATACGGTTCTGTACGAATATAAATAATATGATTCAATTAAAGAAAAACCAACTTCATCTTATGGAGGCATTCACATCTGCATTTCACGATACAACTAGCTATACGGTTATACAGGGCATTGGTGGAAGTGCTTGGGTAGATAATATAGAGCAACCAAGAACAGCAATTACACTATTTGGTGATTTTTGCATTTTGGCGGGAGAGCCAGTAGGAGATGGTGTAGAAGAACAATTAATGGAGATACTAGATTCTAGCAATAAAACATGGAGTCTTTTTGTGGGAGAATCCGAAGAATGGATAAAGTTTTTCAGAGAAAGTTCTATGTTTTATGAGTCAGAGAGATATAGATTAAGCGCCAAGAAAGATTCATTTGATAGGAAATTACTACAAGGTTACGTAGATGCATTACCAAGTGAGTTTATGATAGAACCAATTAATGAAAAGTGGTATGATCGAGTGCTTAGGGAAGAATGGAGTGCTGATTTATGTTCTAACTTTTCTTCTAAGGAGGAATATTTAGAACATGGAGTAGGGTTTGTTATTACAAGCGGTGACACTCATGTAGCAGGTGTTTCTACTTATTCTTATTATGATAAAGGAATAGAGATCGAAATAGACACAAAAGAAGATTACAGAAAAAAAGGTTTTGCTACGGTTCTTGGGGCCAAAATGGTGTTAGCATGTTTGGAAAAGGGATTATATCCAAGCTGGGAAGCAGCGAACCTAATATCAGCTAAAGTAGCAGAGAAACTTGGATATAAGTTTGAAACACCTTATCCTGTATTTTCAAATGTAGAAATTCATCAGTTAAAATTAGGAGAGTAGTTATGAGAGTATTCATTCAAAGAGTAACAGAAGCAAGAGTAGATGTAGATGGTGCATGTATAGGTCAAATTGGAAAAGGATATTTAGTATTGTTTGGTGTTGCAGATGGTGATACAAAGGAAATGGCAGATAAACTCTTTGATAAGATGGTAAAACTTCGTATTTTTCCAGATGAGAATGGAAAATCCAATCTGAGTTTAAAAGATGTAGGTGGGGAGCTACTAATCGTTTCCCAATTTACACTGTATGCAGATTGTAAAAAAGGTAATCGTCCAAGTTTTATCAATGCAGGCAAGCCAGATCTAGCAAATGAATTATATGAATATTTTAAGAGTTTAGCCATAAAAGAGTTTGGAAAAGTAGAGTCTGGTGAGTTTGGGGCAGACATGAAAGTGTCATTATTAAATGATGGACCATTTACGATCCTTCTTGACAGCAGTGAAATTTGCCGTTAAATAAAGTTAAGTTTTCCTCTTAAAAAGTCGAAATACACTGTAAGTAATTAAAGAGGAAAGTGTGAAGTTTATGAATATTAATCAGATTGGTTTGTATAACCAGGGTTCGGAAAAATCGAATAAAGTTTCAAACAAGTCCTCTGGAATTGGAGAGACGGCAAAAAGTTCTCACATAACTGTGGGGCAAAGCAGTATTCAGAACGCAATAGCAAGTTCATGCAATACCTATGGAAAGACTCCCGAAGCAGAAGGCAATAGAGCTGCAAAGCAGGACGTAAAAAGTAAGAAGACAGTAGAATGCTTTAATGATATAAACAACAGAATGACAGAAGATGATACGAAGGATATTGAAGACGAGGGAATGTCCTTAGAAAAATATAATATGGAACGTTTAGACAGGACATTGGATCGTATTAAGAAGCAGAAGCAGTTCAAAGAGGATTGTATGGAAAGCAATGCACAGAAACGTGAACAAAGAGCTGAAGATATTGAAAAGGCAGTAATTCACGCAGCAATGAATGGAGTGGCAAGCAGCCAAGTAGCAGCAGCCTTGGAGAATGCGAACCTTCCAGTAACAGAAGAGAACATTGCCAAAATTGCACAAGCACTTAATATGGCTGCTTCAGTGGATACTATATCAGATGAAGCTATGGCTTACATGATTTCTAACGAATTAGAGCCTACCGTATTCAATTTTTTTCAGGCAGAACATATCGGCAAAGGCATGACAGTAGTGTCTGGTGTCAATAACATAGATGCATATGAGGCAGTAAATGTGGCTTATGATGTTTCGAATCAAGATTCTCAGAGTGCAAATGATGAGGACTGGTTAAAGTTAAAAGATCAAGTTGCAGAGGTTGTAGAGGCAGCAGGATTAGAAGCCAATGAAGATGTCATGGAAAGCTGTAAGTGGTTATTCGATAAGGATTTGCCTATTACAGAAGAGAGTATAAAAAGTCTATTAGAGTTACAGGATATTAAGGAACAGTTTGATATAACTCAAGTAGCAGGTGAGATAGTAAAGCAATATGAAACAGGCGTTAATCCGGAAAATGCTGATTTGAGATTTTTCAAGTCAGATAATTCAAACGTTGATTTAGAAAGTTTTCTTAGGGAAGTAGAGAAACAGCTTTCCGATCACAATTTAGAGATAGAAGATATTACATTCCATAGACAGTTAGAGGAAGTTCGCCTTAAGATGACAACAGAAGTAAGTGCACAGCTTGAGGAAATGGGCGTTCAGATTGATATGGAACACATTTCAGACATTATCGATGGGTTGAAAGAAATTGAAAACTCATATTTTCGAAGTTTATTTGCAGAAGCGGGCATAGATGCATCAGATGATCAAGTAGAACAGATGAAGCAAATCACTGATAAAGTGAATGCGTTAGCATCTATGCCAGAAACACTTCTAGGAAAAACATTTGCAACCCGTACAGAGGAAACATTAGATTCCTTAGTAGAGACTGGCAAGGAGTTAAAGAGCCAGCTTGAAAAAGCGGGAGAAGCATATGAAACATTAGGAACCGAAGTTCGTAAGGACTTAGGGGATTCTATTAAAAAGGCATTTCAAAATATTTCAGATATA
>DBKX01000322.1:0-6824 GCA_002297865.1 Lachnoclostridium sp. UBA739 | reverse complement strand
CTTGAACCAACAGAGGCAAATGTACGTGCAGTTAAGATTTTAGGCTATAACAGTATTGCGATTACCCAGGAATCCATTCAAGAGATGAAGTATTATGACAGACAGGTACAAGATTTAATGAATGGATTAAAACCAGCAATAACAATGGAAATGATTCGTTCTGGACAGAATCCATTGGATAGACCGATTGAGGATGTGAATAAGGCAATCGAGGATATACAGAAGGAAATTGGAGTTTCCGAAGATGAAAAGTACAGCGAGTTTTTATGGAAACTAGACAAATCCGATTCTATAACACCAGAAGAACGTAAGGCCTATGTTGGTATTTACCGAATGCTTACTCAGATTGAGAAGTCAGATGGTGCTGCAATAGGTTCGGTTATTAAGGCTGGAAAAGAATTGACCTTGGACAATCTGTTAACTGCAGTAAGAACAACAAAATCTGGTGGCGTAGATGCATCTGTAGATGATGACTTTGGAGCATTGGAACAGGTCAATCAAAAAGGCGAAACAATCAATGAACAGATAAGTTACTATCGCAGATTAAGCAGATCTATCTTAGATAAAGTAGAGCCACAGCATTTAGAAGATGGAAGCATTTCCTTAGAAAAGCTTAGTGATGTGGTAGAGAATTCTCAGGACGAAAAACATCTTGAATATGTGCAGGCGAGACAGCAGCAGTTTATGGATGCAGTGAAAAATCCAGAAGAGTGCATCGCATTTCTAGAAGCCAATAATCAAGAAGTTACAATGGAAACCATGATGGCAGCAGAACAAGTTTTGAATCATGGCAGCTGGAATGGTATTTTCAAAAAGATGGATAGTAAAGATCGTGAAACATTTGCTAGTGAGGCAGAAGAGCTAGTAGAACAAATGGGTAAAGATTCATTTGGAGAAGCTTTTTCTGATTTTGCTGACAAGGTTCAAGATAGAGTAGAAAGTGAAAAAGAAAATGATGCAAACACACATGTTGATGTTTCACTTTTAAAATTAGTAGGCAGCAGCTTGCAATTAACTGGTTCATTAAGCAAACAAGAGAACTACAATATTCCAATGGTCATTGGAGAGCAAGTTGGTAATGTAAATGTTACAGTGCAGCACAAAGATGCAATGGGAGGAAAAGTAGAAGTCTCCTATGAATCTTCGTTGCTAGGAAAGGTTCAGGCACAATTAACGGTAAAAGATGGTGAGATAAAAGGATTTATAACGACTGATAACCAGCCTGGATTGGAATTGATAAGGTCCGAGAAAGATGCTATGACAAAAGGATTTGAAGCATTAGGATTTAATGTAAAACAAGTAGATTATAGTATATTTTCAAGTAAAAGACAAAGCAGTGAGCCGGCAGCAGGAGAAGAAGCCGTAAGTACCAAACAGTTGCTGCAGGCAGCAAAAGTCTTTATTGGAACGGTATCAACCATTGAAAGAAGGGAAGGTTAACTATGTTTATTAATCACAATATGCCGGCTTTAAGAACGAATAGCCAGTTAAAAACAAATACTACGAGAATGAATAAGAGCCTTGAGAGATTATCTTCGGGTTATAAAATTAATAAGGCAGCAGATGATTCTGCAGGAATGGCGATTTCAAGAAAGATGAAAACGCAGATTGCTGGTCTTAATCAAGCGTCTAGAAATGCATCAGATGGTATTTCTGTCATTCAGACAGCAGAAGGTGCGTTAACAGAAGTGCAGAATATGTTACAGAGAATGAGAGAACTATCTGTACAGGCAGCCAATGGAACATTAACAGTAGATGATAGAAAGTCTATTCAAGATGAAATCGATCAGTTAGGTCAGGAAATTGATAGAATCTCTACAGATACTGAATTTAATACAAAAAAATTGTTAGATGGAAGTTTAGATAGAAAGTCTCATTCTGTTAACCCTTCAATCAAGGTTATCTCAGCAAATGAGACAGTAGCGAGTGGAAAGTATGAAATTAAGTTAACAAACTATCCAGAACAGGCAAGATACGAAGGTAGTGCAGGTACTGACTTTACAGGAACGGGGAAAAGAGTATCTGCAGCAGAAGCAGGAACGATTACTATTAATAATGAATCCATTACAATAAATGAAGGCGATTCAAGAGAAGAAGTAGTCGAGAAGTTAAGAAACCTGTGTTCTCGTGTTGATGTTGTAATGGAGGCAACCGACAAAAATGCAGACTTGGCGGATAAGGGAACCGCATATCGTTTCCTTACGAAAGGATATGGATCTGACCAGGAACTTAATATTCAGTGTTCTAACACTGCATTAGCAGCAGTTCTAGGTATTAATGCCGATGTAAAAGAAAAAGGGGCTGATCCAGTAATTGAGACAGGAGAAGGATTTAAGAAAACGTCAACAATATCTTACTCCAATACAACAGCTACTATCACAGATTACAATGGATTTGAGATGAAAATTGACTTGGAGACTGCAGCGAAAGAAATGAAGGAAGCTAAGGATGCAGATCCAGCAGCGACATTAGCAGAAAAGGATACGGTTATAACTGTATTTGATGCAGGTCCAATGGTATTACAAGTTGGTGCCAATGAATATCAGACAGTTGATGTAATTATCCCAGAAGTATCAACAAAGACGCTAGGTGTTGACTCGGTTAATGTTTTATCAGATAAAGGTGCACAGAAAGCCATAACAAAAGTAGATAGTGCTGTAAACAGAGTATCCGAAGTACGTGCAAAATTAGGTGCATATCAGAATCGTTTAGAAAGTTCCATATCTAACCTTGATACATCTTCTTTAAACTTAGATGAAGCATTGTCTCGTATTGAAGATGTAGACATGGCAGAAGAGATGACAAAATATACACAGTTGCAGGTATTAGTACAGGCATCCACTTCTATGTTGGCTCAGGCAAATGAACAGCCTCAGACTGTATTATCACTGCTACAGTCCTAATAAGAGTCTGTAACTGGCGTTTCTAGTTGTTTTAGATAGAGAAGATAAGGTAGTGAAAATATGAAGAAAGAAAGCATGCAGGCATATAGTAAGAGAATTGCTCAGGCAAATCGCACGGAATTGATTGTAATCACCTACGAAATTATCATTGAGCATATAAAAAATGCACAGATATCTTTCGGAAATCAAAAAGAGTTTTCTAATGACTTAGATCAGGCACAGGCTTTTCTAAAAGAGTTAATGGTCAGTTTGGACTTTGAGCATAAAATCTCTTATAATTTAATGTCATTGTATATTTTTATGAATAAGCAATTGATTGAAGCAAAGCTTAAAAAGTCTTGCGAAATGCTTCCAAGGGTTCAAGGTATGTTAGAAAGTTTGCTATCTAGTTTTCGTGAGGTAAGTAAGCAGGATAATTCGGCACCACTGATGCAGAATACGCAGAAGGTGTATGCTGGATTGACTTATGGGCGCGATGATGTAAATGAAATGTCACTTGCTTCAGATGATAAAAACAGGGGATTTAGAGCTTAATTTATGTAAAAGGAGGCTACACGACATGGTGAGATAATTGCCATGTTTTGTAGCTTTATTTTGTTTTATAGAAATGCCTTTATTCCTCTTAAAAAGGGGCATAGAGGTTTGACAAGCATTCCAAATTAAGATACACTAATTACTAAGATCTAGATTTATTTACTAGGTTATTTATGATGAGGAGGATATGAATAGTTAATGGATGCTAATATGGAAAACTATACTCTTTTGGGGAGTTTTATAAGAGAATTAAAACTTGAAGTATTATCTGGATCAGATGATATTGAGAATGTAAGAATTTATAGTGATGATATTAATAGAGCAGGTTTACAGCTCAGTGGTTTCTTAGATTATTATGATACTCAGCGAGTTCAGATTCTGGGAAATGCAGAAGTGACATATTTGAAAGGCTTAGATGAAGCGACAAAAGAACAACGTTATATGGCATTATTTGAGAAGGGTGCACCTTGTTTTGTATTTTGTAGAGAGTTGCAGCCAGATGATAAGTTTTTAGAACTTGCTAAGAAATTTAATATTCCAGTATTATCATCAAAGTGGGATACATCTCATTTTGTAAGTAAGGCAATAAGATATCTTACTCTAGAATTAGGACCAGTTATTACGATACATGGATGCTTGGTTGATATTTATGGAACAGGCGTATTTATTCGTGGAGAGAGTGGAATCGGTAAGAGTGAGACAACACTGGAGCTTATTCGAAGAGGACACAGGTTAATTGCAGATGATGCAGTGGAAATTCATAGAGCAAGTGATGCTACATTATTTGGAAAGGCACCAACCAATATTAAGAATTTTATTGAACTTCGAGGCGTTGGAATCGTAAATATTGAGCGTTTGTTCGGTATTCAGGCTATTTTAGAGTCTCAGAGAATTGACATGTCCATAACTCTAGAGGAGTGGAATAAGGAAACTCAATACGACAGATTGGGACTTGACGAACACTATATAGAAATATTGGGCAATAAAATCGCTAATTATGTAATACCTGTTCGACCAGGTAGAAATTTAGCTATCATTTTCGAAACGGCAGCACTTAACTTTAGACAAAAACAGATGGGATATTCTGCAGCAGAGGACTTCATGTCCAAGACATATTCCGTAATAGGCGGAAAAATTCAAAAATAATCATTACATAGGGAATAAAATAAATCCAGCACCAGCCATTAAATGGCTGATGCTGGATTTGTGCATTCTAACTGAGAATCTAGCTCCTTAAGCTGTTGAATTAAGTACTGATAACGCTGTTGAATTGCATTCACTTCATAAATAAAACTGTCAATAAGTTCAGGGTCTACTACATTATCAAAGTTAGAATAAGCTGTTTCTAAAGCTAACTGGGTTCGTTGTATCTGATAGTTAAGAATCTCCCGTTCTTTGGGAATTCGGTTCTTTCTTAGTCTCATTGTTCCCTTCTTTCTAGAACTTAGTTCTCAAGTTTTTAAATTGGTACAAATTATTATATTTATAGTATAGTCATGAAATGGTAAAAATATTCCAAAAACTTTCCAAATCAGAATAAAAAGTGAAAAAAATACATATATTGTACAGAACAATTTCAAGGTGGTCCACTTATGAATCTCTTAATATATTTCCTTCCAATTTTGGCAGGAGTAGTATTACTGGTTTCCATTCTGGCGAACAAGATGGAATGGTTTTTGAATTTTGCAACACGTTTATGTGTTGGTGGTTTAGCGCTATGTATAACGAGTGCAGTCATGGTGCGTTTTTCGATCCCAGGCAGTATTGGAGTAAATTCTGCAACCCTTGGAACCATTGGTCTTTTAGGAATTCCAGGGTATATTCTTGTAATATCTATTGAGGTATTAAAAGCTATAAAATAGAAAAAAGTGTTGACAAAGGAAAAATATTCATGTATAAATAATAGTATCCTATTTGTCTTACTGAGAAGATAACAGGGAGGATTTATTTATCTACATATTTATTTTTACGTATCTTTTAATTGCAGCAATACAAGATGTTTGCTGTTCTAAAGTTTCTAATGATTTAATATTTCTTGGCTATTGTATCAGCATGATATACCAGTGTATTTATCAGAAGAATATTGTTATATGGTTGATAGGAGTTTGTGCTCCAGTTTTTGTTTTATTCATTTTGTTCTTTTTAAAAATGATAGGAGCTGGAGATATTAAGCTTATGTCGGTATTAGGCGGTTTTTACGGATGGAAGATAAGTCTTAAAGTTTTTCTATTGGCACTGCTTTATGGTAGTGTATGGTCTGTTGTCAAATTTATTGTTCATCGTAATATGAAAGAACGATTCTTGTATTTTTTTCAATATGTTCAGTTCATTTTTCTTACTAAAAAAAGAATTTCATATCGGAATAATGATGCAATGGAGAAGTCATATACAATTCCATTTTGTGTGACAATACTATGGGCTTATTGTTCTCTTGTCTGGGGAGGTGTATGTTGAAGAGAAGACTGTTAGTTATTTATGATTTAGACTTAGAGTATGGGAATGGCTTGCTTTCTCATTTAATACATAAGGAAAATTTTTTATTTGATATTAAGCTTGTAACGAACTACAAGAGCTTAGAGGATATACAAGAAGAGATATCCCTATTACTTTTGGATGAGGCATTGGCAGGATTGGAATTAGGACAAAAAGTAAAGCAGGTTTTATACTTATCAGAACATGAGACAGGTGGGAATTATTTGAACCGATATCAGTCAGTTGATAAGTTAATAGAACATATTCTGAATGTTACGAATATTGTGGAAGATGAAAAGAAATCAATCAGTAAGACAAGGGTGATTGGTGTTTACTCACCAGTAGGAGGTTGCGGAAAGACAACGATTTCGAGAGAGATTGCTTCTTATATAGCAAAAGGTGGTGGACAAGCATACTATTTTGATTTTGGGTTAATTTCTTTAAAAGCAGGAAGTAGAAATGCTGATTTTTTTTATAACATACATGAACAGATTCACGTTTCTGAGGAGGAATGGAGGGAGTGTTTTGTAGTAGAGGAAGAAGTACATTGCATGCAAGGTTCTCTGTATCATACAGAATTGTGGAACCTGAAAGAAAAGGATATTCGTTTCTTGTTGCAAGCATTAAAGACAAGAAATGAGAACTCCTTATATGTTTTTGATATTGGTTTTCTCAATCAAACGATGCTAACATTACTTGAAGCATGTGATATATGGGTAGTTCCCTGTTTGTATAAACGGGAAGGTGATGAGAGAATTGAAAACATGAAGGAATTAATTAAGTTTCAGGGAAGAGAGGAAATGTTAAATAAGATTGTAGAGATTTCTAATTTAGGACAGTTAAAATCAATGTATAAGAAGCAGGTGTTATAGGTGTGTTTAAGAGAGATTAGAGAACAGGTACTAGAAGGGTTTA
>DBKX01000323.1:5445-5652 GCA_002297865.1 Lachnoclostridium sp. UBA739 | reverse complement strand
GATTATGATGATTCTAAGTATGATGTATTAACTCCAAAAGATATGTTTGGTCTTATGGATTTCTTATGTCATAAACCAGAGGAAAAGAAAGAATGACAGAACAAGAATATAAACAAAAAGAAGAAAAAATAAAACAACGCAACAAAAATATACAGATGAAACAGAAACTTCATCGGATGAAAAAGAGTAGATTTCCAAAATTTAAGA
>DBKX01000323.1:0-5428 GCA_002297865.1 Lachnoclostridium sp. UBA739 | reverse complement strand
ATGTGCTTTTTATTGTGTTTGTAATCTGTATTCAAATACTTTGGTTTAGCGAGCATATGGCTATAACAACAGGAGGTACAAGTTATATGTACTCTCTTATTGGTGTTCCAGTAACTCTAATTCCAACTATCATTTCTTATTACGCAAAAGCTAGCAGGGAGAATCGAGTTGGAGGTATTACATATGACATGGCTATGACTCAACAAAATACGGACAACTACTCTTTCACTTCTGATGATACTGACAGTGATGGTGCTGTTGGATAAAAATAAAATAAGGAGGAATTACAATGAATGTTTTAAATGGTATTCAAAACTTCTTACAAATTATTAATGATAATTGGACTACTATTCTGGTTATTATTGGACTTCTCTTAGCATTTTGGAAGAAAATTGATTCTTACAGGAAACTTTCTACTGACAAGAAAATTGAAATTGCTAAGAAACAGATTTCTGAAAATATCTTAAAGCTGATTACTCAAGCTGAGAAAGATTATGCTGAATGGGAAAAAGCAGGTAGTATCAAACGTAGCGAAGTAATCAGTGAAATTTATAAGGAATATCCAATTCTTGCAAAAGTTGTAGATCAGGACGAATTAATTAAATGGATTGATGAGCAGATTGATAACGCACTTCCTACTCTAAGAGAAATTATTAAGGAAAATGAAAAGCAACAGGAAAGTAATTGAGGTAAATAATCATGGATAAAAATATGGCGAATCGTAGTTGTTGCGATTTAGACATCCGAGATTATGTTACTAAAGTTCCAGTTATGCGTGTTGATTTTTGCAACACTACAACTTGTGGATTTAATTCTGATATGGTTTATGCTAAACGAAAAGGTTCTAATTGCATAAAATTTCATGATCCAATTGAAGGTAATATTGATATTACCTTTCAAGTTCACCCATTTCAAATATATTCATTGTTTAATGGTGGGGAAATTTTATCAGATGCGGTTATAGCAAGGCATGAAAATATTGTTGCCGTAACAAACGGAAAACTTACATTAAAACACTCTCCTATCATGGGGAGTGTTTTTGTGTATCCAGATAGTGACTTTACAGGACAAGACTTTCAAGGTTCTGTGGCAGATAATATTTTTACTGCTATTATTTCCTCTGATATTAAGCAAGGTGAAACTTATTATGTTGGTTATCTTGAAAATAAAACAAAGAATGTCAAGCGTATATCATTCAATAATCGTAATTATTCTTCTGTTTATTTTATTCAAATGATAACTACGAATAAGGATGAAGATGGAAATGATATTGGTATGCGATTAACTGCATATAAATGTTGTCCTAAACGTGAGTTAGAACTTAACTTCTCATCTGATGATTCACCTATGGAAATCACAATGTCTTTTGAATGCTTTCAAGATAATGATGGAAGTGTATTGGATATTGTTGAGATGGACGAAGAAGAATCAGTAGAAACTGAGGATATTTGGATTAATTTTACTACAGGAACATTAGAGACTTATAGTCCTTTGTATTATATACAGAATGGTTATTTACTGAAAGATGAAGAAAAGGAGGTCGGCTGGTAATGGCAACGAAAAATCTCGGAAAAGTTTTTATGACACCAAAAGGTCAATGGGATAAAACTTTAAGTTATGCAAAATTAGATATTGTAACTAATAAAGTAGGTAAGATTAGTAGTGGTTATATTGCCACCACAGATATTGAAAAAAATACAGCAATTACTGATGCGAAATGGTTGAAATTATATGATCTCGTGGACGGTGATCTTACGGATGAATATAAAGCTGCGCAGAAAGATGTTGAAAATAAAGCTACGGCTGTTGATACAAATAAAAAAGCAGTTGATGCTATTTATGAAGCAATTCAAAAATTATATGATGTAGAAATATCAACTACTACTCCTACTAATGAACGTACAGGATTATGGATTAATCCTGATGTAGAGGATGTAGTTAGTATTCCAGAACTTAAAGATAATGTGGTTAATACTACTGATACTTGGAGTTCTCAAAAAATTTACGATGAAATTCAAGTTTTATCAAAGAAAATTACAGCTTTAGAGACAAGTACACAGACTGTATCTGATGAAGACGCAGCTACATATTTAGGAGGAAATGAATAATGAGTGAAGAAATTAAAATTCAAAATTCGGTTGATACCCCCCCCCGCAAAAATTTGGCTACTTTAGGTCAAGTAAAAGATGCTTTGGATAAAAGAGATGACCAAATTAATTCACTAAAGGAAGATAAAATTGATAAGCCATCCGAAGCCCCAGCAGTCGGCACGATCCTGAAAGTCAAATCTGTCAACGAAGATGGAACATTCACTTGTGAGTGGGATGATGGTGGAAGCAACCTCGATGTACAGATTAATGGGAAGAGCATTGTACAAAATAACATAGCTAAAATACCGATTGCTTCTGCGCGTGCAATAGGAGTTACATCAATAAATCCGTATTATTGCGGATTAAATGTTGAAAATTTTGACATTCCCACACTCAATATATATGAATCATCACAAGAAGATATATCAAATCGTAGGAATATGTATACAAGACTGGTTATGGGACGAAATATTGATGCATACGTGAAAGCGGCTATAACAGATGGGAAAGGGAATGCTTGGACATTGGAAGAGAAAACTTCTGCTCGCGAGAGAATTGGTATGTTATGGACGCTGGCTGCGGATATAACCCTCGCCGAACCTGTTCAAGAATTTTATGTGAATTTACCAGACAATTGTGTAGACCTTATAGTTTCTTACACTAATCCTAAAAATACGGTTGATACAGGCTCTAATTATGGCTCATGGTTGACTCTTTTTAATGACACGAAAAATGTTATTGATTGTAACTGGTTTAATGTAATGGTAAATACAACTATGACTCTTCGCGGATATATAAAATTTGAAAAAATAAGTGAGGATTTATATGATATAGAGAATGCGTCGTATGGAGATAAAACAGTTAATGATAACTACTGGTGTACTCATAATGGCGCTTACAATAAAAATAATCATTCAACCAAAATGGGAACTTTTAACAAAGTGAAAATTAGAGAATACGGTACTATTCGATTTACTGAAGGTTCTCATTTTAAAATCTACGTGAGGTGACGAGCTATGAAAACGGCTGATTATAAACAAATAGGAGTAAAAACAGAGGAATATACAGTCACTATCCCTGTAGAATATGACGAGGATGGAAATATCACCGTAGAAGAACACGAAGAAACCCGTACTCGTGAGATACCTGTTATGGGAATGATCTACAGAGATATGACCGATGAAGAGATTGTCGAGATGGAGAAGATACAGGCAGAAATGCCAGTAGAAGAAGCAACTCAGCAAGACCGTATTGAAGCACAGGTTATGTATACGGCACTCATGACAGATACATTATTAGAAGAAAGTGAGGAAGAATAATGTTTGAGAAAATTAAGAGATTTTTTAATTTGCACTTATATACAAAGAAACAGATCAGACAGTTCGCTGAGAAAGGTGTAATCACGAAAGAACAGTATAAATTGATTACAGGAGAAGATTACTAATTAACTAAATGGGGCGAATAAAACCTAATTATACATACTAAAACCTACCAGTAGGTCTTGCTTGGAGAGAGGATTAATACCCTCTCTCCGTAAGCCACTGATCCAGAGCTTTACGCACAACCCAAGACATTGAACGTTCTTCATGTTGGCAATATTTTTGTAGACGGTCAAGGTCTTTTGGCTCAAACGAAATGTTCTGTTTGACGCATTTATCGGCGTCGGCTTTCTTTGGATAAGCCATGATCTACACCTCCTGTACCTGCATTGTACTACTTGGGATTAGTAGGTTGCAAGGTATAGTTTGAGGTTGTAGTTTGTAAGATACTTTGTAGGGGGCAAGAATACATAATTATACGTTTCATTACTACTAAAACTACACAAGAAGAAAGGGAGTCGTTACACTCCCTTGTCCTCTAGCCACATAATAAACATATAAGCCACTTTAAAAAAGAGAATAAACAATTGTAACAAATTATTACTCTCTTATAAGAAAGGTGGTTTATATTATGAAAGAACAGTTTGTAAATGAATTTTTGACAAAATTATATAATAAAGTACCAGATGAATATTTAGATATTATTCAGAAAGAATTAATCTTACATACTAAAAATTATGATATTAATAAGAAAGAAACATCCGTAAGTATATACGAGGGACATATTCCTGATTTTTATAAAATCTATATGGTGAGTCGTAAAATCAGTGGATTGAGTCAAAAGACATTAGATTTATATAATCTATATCTTCAAGATTTCTTTTTACAGGTCAACAAAGATATACATAAAATTACAGCAAACGATATTAGGATATATTTGTATAATACACAAGAAACACGAAATATTTCTAACAGAACTTTAGATAGTAGACGCTCCGCTATTCATGTATTTTTTGAATGGTCTACTGATGAGGGTTATTTAGAAAAGAATCCATGTAGATCGGTTCAGAAAATTAAATATGAGCGTAAAGATAGAGAACCCTTAACTCCTATGGAATTAGAAAAAGTACGTGCGGCTTGTAAAGATATTCGTGAAACTGCAATGATTGAATTCTTTTATAGCACTGGATGTCGTGTGAGTGAATTAGTAGTCATGAATATTAATGATGTAAATTTTGATAAAAATGAAGTTACTCTATTTGGCAAAGGCAGTAAACATAGAAAAAGTTATTTAACTGCAAAAGCAAGATTAAGTCTTGAAAAATATCTTGCTACAAGAGATGATAAGCGCCCTGCTTTATTTGTAAGTGAACGTAACCCACATGATCGTTTAAAGAAAGAAGCTGTTGAACGTATTGTTAAAAATATTGGATTTAGGTCTGAAATTAATCGTAGATTATTCCCACACTTATTGAGGCATACATGTGCTACAGACCTAGTGCAGAAAAAATGTCCTATTGAAAATGTACAAAAATTACTTGGTCATGTGAAGACTGAAACTACATTAATCTATGCACGTATCAATATGGATGATATAAAACGCGAACATATGCGTTGTATTTCATAATTGTGTCAAGGGCAGAACTACAATTCTTTATTCTTCTGCCCTATAAATATTATTTATGTATTTCTAATAGTCTATTAAGATATGAGTCTGTATGTAATACATTGAGATGGCTTTCATTATCTCCTATCGCAATAAATTTATTTGTATCATTCTCAATAAGTTTTCTAATATAATCAAATACGTGTAATGTATGTATGAATCCTTGCATTTGTTCATAGGTGATTATATTCGTTTCATCTTCCATTTCAAAAATAAGAATTTTTATGCCTTTTCTATTTTTGTACATTTTAATAAAATCATTAATCTCATTCTCATCAGCAGTATTCAATTCATCTACAACATAACTTTCAAGATGATCTACTCTTAAACAGAGCAATTTAATGTAACTTTTA
>DBKX01000007.1:597-3052 GCA_002297865.1 Lachnoclostridium sp. UBA739 | reverse complement strand
GAGAGGTACCGGGGGTTCGAATCCCTCTCTCTCCGCTTTTAAAATCCGCAAGTAACTGATTTTCAGAAACTTGCGGATTTTTCGTATAAAATATTTTTAAACTAAAACATTAATAACATGGGAGAACATGAATCATATCAAGATTTTGACTTGAAAGACTACCCTTCAATTCTTTACTGCCTCAAGTATTACTATCACAAATCAGGCAAAGATAAAGAGACAGGAAAACCGATAGAGGATTGGCTATACAAGGCTAAAGAACTATTCGGTTATCAAGAAGATGGTCATATATGCCATTGGCATCTTGACACCATCGAGGTTTATTTTGGTGTTCCAGCCTATGATTATTTACTTTCTCATCAAGAGTGCTATATGGATGACGATTGCCCTGTCCAACACACAAAAGCCCAAATGAGGAATTATCTCCATACCTTCCATCTCAAAAATGGGAGAGTAAAATTCCATGTTTATGACTTTAGAAGAATGATAAGCGTAATGGTATAAAATAACTTTTAGCCCGAAATCTTATTTCCGGGCTAAAAAACACTTACCCAATTAGCATAAAGCATAAAACAAGGAAAATAATGCTCCATAATGCTTAAAACCTGATGGGGTAACAATTACTCTTTCATTTGAAATCTCAATATAACCATGTGAAAAGCAAAACTCCAATTGGTTTGAATAGTATTTTTTAGCATCGCATTTCAATATCTCACTAAGTTTTTTTAAGGAGAAAGAACCATTATAAGCAGCAATGGCTATATATTTTGACGCAAGTTCTTTGGGCGGAAGCTGATAGACATACTCCTCCTTATAAGATTTCATTGCCAGCAAATCACGGAAGGACGTCTGAAGTTTGCCAATATTATAGGATACCCCATGGCTACTCATACTCTGTGCAGAAATACCAAATCCCTTGTATGTACCGGCATTCATCATTCTTTCTCTTAAATAAGAACTTACACCAATATCTTTTTTACTCTTTGAAAAAGTATTTTGTCCAAAACGAGCATAATACCCCAAATCACGTAAAGCATCATACAGAAAAGAATAAGAATGATATAGTTCATCTTTGGTCATATGATTTTCTTCTCTAATCATATTAGTACGTAGCTCATAGAGGGTTATTTGTTCTGGCTGCAAACATTTCAAAATAAGCACATCTTGGCTAAGGCTGTCGACTGTCTGTCCTTTCAATCCATACATCATGTCTAAGTTTACAGTTTCAACACCTTTATCATGCAACATAGATATAGTATTTTTCATTTTCTCTACCTCAAAAGACGTACGATGATTGCACAACAACACATTTTCAGAAGTAGATTGTACTCCAAGAGACACTCGTCTGAAGCCACCTTTTACCAACTGTTCTATCTTTTTCTCAGATAAAGTTTCAAATGTTGCTTCTATACTTGGCACAAAACTTCCGACCAAATCTAAAGTTGTCATAACCTCGTGACATAAATTCAGGAGTTTTTCAAATGCCTTATCGTTCAAGACAGTTGGTGTTCCACCACCCACATCAAAGCCACAAAGTTTGATAGACGGATATTTTTTCATAAATACACGAATGTCATCTTTTAATGTAGCCACGTATTGTTCTTGCAATTCATCACTTGGACAAAGCATCCTTGTATATTCACAGAAAGAACACAAATTCTTACAAAAGGGAATATGGATATAGAATGACAATTCTTTCTCTCCATAAAACGACAACTCTTCTGAAACACGATATACTTTCCAATCATTAGGAGAAAGTGGATAAGAGGTATTCCAACGAGGGTCATCTTTTCTCTTTTCGAAAATTTCTGTAAGATTTTCCATCCCATCAATAGATTATATTGTTACTATAAAAACCTTGACGAAGGTATTCTCCATCAAATACAAGGGAAGACTCACAATATTGCGGATTAGCATAATTGCGCATGTAAATCTCTAATATTTTCAAATCTCGATTATAAAGATAGTTACTACATTTGCAATCCGTTCCTCTATCCTTAGCCCCTGTGAAATAAACATGTGGTATTTCAGCAAAAGGAATATCATTAATATCCACAAAATGTTCTTTGCAAAAATCATTGATAGGCATAAGAGCTACAAAACCGATACGATGAATGCCTAAATCCAAAGTAAGATTAAGCATTTTCTGAACTTCTTCTTTTTTATCAATATAACCCCTTATAAGATTGCAGCTAAAATTTACTATCTGCTTGTTCACGCCTTTAAACAAAAATAATTTTGTAGATAGTTCGCATCCATATAATTCAGATAAACGATTAGCATCATAATGATGCAATGATATAGAAATACTATCCCAACGTGGATGTTGCATCAAATCTTGCGATTGCACAGTAACTCCATTTGTGTTAAGATGTAAGTGTACATCATCAAAACGTTCTTTCTCTATGGCAGCAAGGATACTTACCACCAGAGGTGAAACCAAAGATGGTTCTAT
>DBKX01000007.1:0-574 GCA_002297865.1 Lachnoclostridium sp. UBA739 | reverse complement strand
CCTGTAATATTGACACGATTAACAATTATACCTTTATTTTTTAACTCATGTATAATACAAATCAGTTTATCAACATCAAATGGAGAAGTTGGACTTTGACACCCTGCATTACTACAAAAAGGACAATGAGCATTACACCCCTTTGTAACTTTCACAAAAAGGTTTACTGATGGGGATATAGGATGCCCTGGTGTCCCCATCATATTGCAACTTGTCTTTTTTATCAATATACTTTTATCAAAAACCTTCATGAACGAAATGAGTTAATGAGTTTTTTTCTTTCCGTTGTTTTTATTAGCTGCTTATTTTTAAGTTCTCTTTCAATAAAAGCAACTTTATCATTATCATTCTCAAACATTAATTTTCCAACAGGAAATTTTGCAGAATAAATAGGCAAAGACATATCGTCTTTAGGCACAAATAATTCAGGTTGGAATTCTTTAGAAGAATAGATTCCATAAATATTATACTTAATGTCTTCCACCAATAGCCTATAAGCATATCCAAACTCTAAGAGCTCAGGGCAATTATTTGATCCTTTTCCTTCTCCACATGATTTAGTAATGGTTAAAAA
>DBKX01000068.1:11196-11909 GCA_002297865.1 Lachnoclostridium sp. UBA739 | reverse complement strand
CTCCTTCTATTTTCTCTTGTGACGCTTCCACTATGGTTCCATCCTTATCAAGATATAAATATTCACCCATATATTTTATGCATGAAATCATCACCTTCTCATATATATTAATATGGATTTTATTTCGATTCACGAAGTCAATCTCATATCCATCTACAAAAGGTATGGAAACACTTTTAAAGAACTTGTACTTTAAATAGAAGATTGTCGTGTTTTTATCAAATACAGATTTTTCAAAAAGTTCTGTAATTTCATCTTCTGTATAGTAATCGCATCCTGTAACCTTAAGTTCTTTTAGTTTAAAAATACCACTTATCCCAATAATAAGTATACACAAAAGCGAGACACAAACCGTTACAATAACGATACGGATACTCTTTTGTACCTTCTTATCATTCTTTTGAAATATACTCATCCTATCAAGCTCCTAAACTGCAATTATTCTAAAGAAATGTTAACATTTAATTTTTGGTAACATTCTACTATATTTTCGTAACCCCGTTCAATGTACTGAATGTCAGCAATTGTTGTACACCCCTGTGCCATACAACCTGCAATTAGCAGAGCTGCTCCGCCTCTTAGATCCTTTGCTTTCACATTTGCACCTGTCAAAGCATCAACCCCCTTAATAATCGCGGCTCTACCTTCTACTGTAATGGAAGCACCCATCTTCATAAGTTCATTCACCGTCTTGTATCTTCCTTCAAATAGAT
>DBKX01000068.1:8508-11129 GCA_002297865.1 Lachnoclostridium sp. UBA739 | reverse complement strand
GCATATCAGTTGGAAATCCTGGATACGGCCTAGTACGAATGAGTTCAACCTTGTTGAGTTTTCCAGACGACTGTACATATAACCCATCATCTGTAGGACGAATTGTTACTCCCATCTGACTATATACTTTGCAGACTTCATCAAGCTGTGATACGCAATTTACCTTAATATCGGCCTCTCCACCCGCTCCTGCTACTGCAGCGATATACGTGCCAAGTACAATTCTATCACACATAACCTGATACTCTACACCATGCAGTGATGAAACACCTTTGATTAAAATTACATCGGTACCGTCTCCTATAATAGAAGCTCCCATTTTTCTAAGGAACCGACACAATTCTATTATCTCTGGTTCCTTTGCGGCATTGCGAATGGTTGTTACGCCTTTTGCCAATACAGCCGCTAATATAATATTTTCTGTCGCACCTACACTTGGAAAATCCAAATAAATATCTTCTCCTTTTAAACTACTGGTCGTACAAAGAATATTTTCTTCTGATTCCTCAATTGAAACATTCATTTTTCGAAACGCATTTAAATGAAGATTAATCGGACGTGCTCCAATGGAACAACCTCCTGGATAGGATATCTCAACCTTTCCCTCTCTTCCAAGCATAGCTCCAACTAAAATAATTGATGACCTCATAACTCTTGCATGCTGTTCTATTAATTGGACTGACTGTATTGCCCTGGCGTCAATCACAACTGCATTATCCTCCCAAGTTACATTGCATCCTAACGATTCCAAAAGATGTATCATGGAATAAACATCACTAATTTTGGGACAACGGCTTATTCGAACGAAGTCTTTGCACAAAACACACGCTGCCAGCATTGGCAGTATCGCATTCTTGGAGCCTTGCACATCAACTTCTCCACATAACCTTTTTCCACCCTCAATTTTGAGAACTGCCATCGGGTACACACCCCATAAAGCTTTGAAATATACTATATTATATGAATTTCAAAAGACTTCGTGAACGTCTTACCCTCGCTCCGTTTTAATTTGATTGGAAACACTTAGTGCTAAACCCATCTCCGCAAGCAGAATCGCAATGGAAGTTCCTCCGTAACTTATAAAAGGAAGAGGAATTCCCGTTGATGGGATTGAATTAGATACAACAGCTACATTTATAATAACCTGTACGGCAATGTGAATTAATATTCCCGTACAAATGAGGCCTCCATATAAATCAGGTGCATTAATAGAAATGATAAATAAACGCCAAATTAATAAAACAAATAATAAAATAACTGCAACGGCACCAAATAAGCCGAGTTCTTCACAAATAATTGCAAAAATCATATCGTTATGGGACTCTGGAATAAAACCAAGTTTCTGCATACTGTTTCCAAGTCCACTTCCAAAAAGGCCACCAGATGCAATGGCATATAAACCTTGCAGAATTTGAAATCCCTGCGTATGATTTTCAACGTCTAGCCAAACCTGAATACGTACACTTCGAAAAGCATCTCCAAATGCTATGTATGCTGCTACCGCGGCTACAAAAAAGATACCAAATACGAAATAATACCATTTCTTTTTACTTGCTACATAGCAGATACCCACGGAGATGGCCGATACTACCAAAGCGGTACTTAAGTTCTCTGCCGCAATTAATCCAATGATTGGCAGCATAAATATCATGACACGAACAAAACCGCCCATACGATTTAAGCTGCGAGGCAAAAGATTAACAATATAAGCAACAAACACAATTGCTACAACTTTGGAAATCTCAGATGGCTGGAACGTACCTAGCGGTCCCAAGTTAATCCATCTTTTTGCTCCATTGATATCATCTCCAAAGAGTAATACATATACCTGTAACGCAATGGCTATGAAATAGCCAATCGTTACAAGTTTTACTGGTATGCCAGGTAATTTTTTTACTAATATATGATAGTCTATCTTCGAAACTGCAACCATGGCAATAACTCCTGCTACTACGGCAACAAGCTGTTTTTTCAGAAAGAATGCTGAATCAGAAAACTTCACCTGTGCTGTATAGGAACTTGTACTGTAAATCATAATCAGTCCAAAACAAGAGAGAAATATGGTCAGGAACAATAGACTATAATCATAATAATTATTATATTTTTTATTTTTCTTAACATTCTCCCTACTACTTTTAGCCACAGTTAAACACTCCTACTCTAAATAACTTATAAATTATTCGCTAGCTCTTTAAACATGGTTCCTCTAACTTCATAGTTCGGGAACATGCCCCAGCTTGCGCATGCTGGTGATAGTAAAACTGCGTCGCCGCTTTCTGCATTTTGATAGCAGATTTGAACTGCTTCTTCTAAGCTCTCAGCGAAAACAATCTTATCAAAACCACATTTCTTTGCAGTTTCTGCAATCTTTTCTCTTGTCTGGCCAATCAGAACAAGCAGTTTTACTTTTCCATCAAAAGCTTCAATCCACTCAGTGAAATCTCCACCTTTGTCGTATCCTCCACCTATCAAAAGTGTAGGACGAACCATTGCCTGAATGCCTTTAATTGCTGCATCCGGGTTCGTTCCTTTGGAATCATTATAAAAAGCAATTCCATTCTTTTCTACAACAAACTCGATACGATGTTCAACTGCAGCAAAATCACAGACTGCTTTACGAA
>DBKX01000068.1:0-8477 GCA_002297865.1 Lachnoclostridium sp. UBA739 | reverse complement strand
CTCCATTGGAACTCCCATTTTGCAGGCAATTGCAACGGCTGCCATAACATTTTCGTAATTATGTGCCCCTAATAGTTTTAAATCATGTATATTGCAGACTTTGATCTCAGAATCATCTTTTAAAATAATATCCTGATTTTCATCTAAATAAATGCCTTTCTCTAATACTCTTTGACTACTGAAAAAGATAACATTTACTGCTAAAGATTCTGCTCTCTTGCGAAGTACTTCGTCCTCGTAATTTAAGATGCAGTATTCATCACGCGTCTGGTTTCTGGTTATATTAAATTTAGTATCAATATAACATTCCATCGTGTGATGACGATTTAAATGATCCGGTGTGATATTTAAGATAGCACTGACTGCTGGATGAAATTCATCGATGGTTTCTAATTGGAAACTGCTGATTTCAGCAACTACTACAGTATCATCCTTGGTATCAAGCGCTATATCTGTATATGGATTCCCAATATTTCCAACAACAAATACGGATTCATAATAGGCTTTCATGATTTCTCCTACTAGGGAAGTTGTTGTTGTCTTTCCGTTCGTACCTGTGATTGCAGCTACTCTTCCTTTTGCAAACTGGTACGCAAGTTCAATCTCACCCCAAATCGGAATATTTTTTGAACGAAAGTTTTCAACCATCGGAATATCAATTGGTACTCCAGGACTTAATACAAGTAAATCCGCTTTTTTTTCTTGTTCACTTGTCAGGCTTCCTAAAACAACTTCTGCTTTTTCATCTACTTTCTCTTGAATCTTTGCTTTATCTAACTCACTGTTGCCATCAAATAAAATAACGTTAGCATGTTGTTTTACTAACAGATTAGATGCAGCAACTCCACTTTTTCCTGTTCCAATTACAAGTACATTTTTTCCCGTTAAATTCATCCTACTATCCTCCAAACCATCATTCTTATATTGCAGTATACGCAATTAAACATAATAGACCTGTTATAATTGAGAATATCGTAACAACTCTAGTTTCAGACCATCCACAAAGCTCAAAGTGATGATGAATTGGTGCCATTTTAAAGATTCTCTTACCATTTGTAAGCTTAAAATAAGACACTTGAATTATTACTGATAATACTTCTGCTAAGTATATAAATGCAACGATTAATATGAAAAATGGCATTTTCAGCATATAGGCTGTCGAAGCAACGAATCCCCCCAATGCCAGTGAACCTGTATCCCCCATAAATACTCTTGCTGGGTAAACGTTATATACTAAGAATCCTAATAAACTTCCAACTACTGCACAGGTAATTGGTGCAATTCCATTATTCGTACCAATTGCAACTGCCGCAAAAAACGTAGCGATACACACTGTTACGCTGGATGCAAGACCATCTAGGCCGTCTGTAAAGTTTGCTCCATTTACCGTTCCGATTACAACAAAGAATAATAGTGGTACGTATACCCAAATCGGAAGGGTTATCGTTCCGTAATATGGAATGATTGTGTCAGTTCCTAAGCCACTCTTATTCGCTGTATAGAAATAAAAAATAGCCGTTACAACTACCTGTAATGAAAATTTCTGCCACGCACGCAACCCTAAGGAACGTTTCATAACGACTTTAATATAGTCATCTAGGAAACCAACCAGACCAAATCCTAGCGTTGCAAAAAGAATTGGTATAATTTCCTTGTCATCCTTTACATAAAATAAGGATGTTATAACGATACTACATAAAATAATAAGACCACCCATCGTCGGTGTGCCTGCCTTTTTCAAATGTGACTCTGGTCCTTCATCTCGCACATACTGACCAAATTTCAGTTTCTTCAAAAAAGGAATAAAAATTGGGCTTAATACCACACTAATAGCAAAGGATATTAACACCGCTAAAATAACTTTTGACTCCATTACTTTCACCTCGTAATTATCTTAGGTATTGTTGTTTAACTACACCATTATATTCTATTACATTTTCTTTATCAAGAGAGATTTTACTGGCAAACTCGCCTTGACTATCTTCTTTGTTTTTTTGAATTATTCTGTCTTTGCTATATCATCTTCCGTCTGTGTAATTTTTTCTTCTACACCAAGGTAAGGTAATACGTCTGCTAACAATTCCTTAATAACTGGTGCAGCAATTGTTCCACCGTAATACGTACCTACTGGTTCGTCAATGAGCACAATTGCAATTATCTTCGGGTCATCGGCTGGAGCAAATCCCATAAAGGAAGAAATATATTTATTGCTGCTTCTAGGAAGTTTTTCAGATGTTGCTGTTTTTCCACCGATTTCATACCCTTCTATGTAGGCATTTTTCCCACTTCCCTGTGATACAACAGATTCAAGTAACATCTTCATTGTATCCGAAGTTTCCTTCTTTATAACATGTTCCTCAACAGGATATTTAATTTTTTTTACTACTGTGCCATCTGCATTAGAAATAGACACCCCAAAATGTGGAGTTACCAATGTTCCTCCATTCACAACTGCACTTTGAGCACGCAATAGCTCAAGTGGCGTAACCTGAAACCCTTGACCAAATGACATCGTTGCCAATTCCACTGGTTTTACATCTTCCAGCTTATGCATAATAGAACCTGCTTCTCCAGGAACATCTATTCCCGTTTTCTTAAACAGGCCTAGTTTCTTAAAATTTTTATACATTCTTTCGGGACCAACTCTGGCACCAACTTCCATAAATACTGGATTACACGAATTTTGTATTCCTTGCTTAAATGTCTGCATTCCGTGTCCGGCGGTTTTATGGCAGCGGATTTTTCGGTCTTCTACAATTTTAAAACCTGGGCAGTTAAATGTATCATTAATTTTAATTACCCCTTCTTCAAATGCTGCTGTTGCTGTTATAACTTTAAAGGTGGAACCTGGCTCATAGGAATCACTAATACAGGCATTTCTCCACATTTGATTTAATGCATCATTCTTTTGTTTCTGTGTTAGAGTCGTGGCATAAGTATCCGGTAATGTAAACGGATCATTTAAGTCAAATTCTGGATAATTAACCATGGCATAAATTTCTCCATTTTGTGGATTCATTGCAATCAGCTTCACATTATTTGCCTGCTTTGCCTCAAATACTTTTTTTGCCGCCTGCTCTGCATATTTTTGAATGTTTACATCAAGGCTGAGTGTTAGATTATTGCCTGCTATGGGCTCTGTTCTATTCTCTGCAGCATTTTTTATTTCAACACCTCTAGCTGTTGTCAGCGTCAAGATGGTTCCGTCAATTCCATGCAAATATTTTTCATACTCTACTTCAAGGCCAATAATTCCTTGATTATCACTTCCTGTAAATCCAATTACTTTGGAAGCTAACGTTCCCAAAGGGTAATACCTTTTGTAGTCCTCATCTATCATAACGCCATCTAAATCATATTCTCTGATTTTATCGGCCAGTTCTTTCGCTACATTTGATTTAATTCGTTCAATAGAAGAAACCTTCTCCACTCGTTTTCGTACTTTTTCTTCACTTAATCCTAATTCATCGGATAAGATTTTAATAACTTTCTCTGGGTCCTTAATCTGAGAGTGAATAACAGATATGGTGCAGACTGGCTTATTATTGGCAAGTTCTACACCATTACAATCTAAAATTTTTCCTCGTTCTGCTTTAATACTTCGCTCTCTTTCGTGTATCTGTCTAGCAAGAACACCATAATGGTCAGCCTGATATATCATCAGATATCCCAAGCGCCCTGTAAGTACCAACGCTGCTATTATAATGAAAGTGACAACGCTGGTTAAATTTCTTTTATTAAAAGTTTTATATTGCATACTGTCCCTTCCCGCTATCCTTATCATTTCATTTTATTAGAGGGAAGTACAAATTATGCGTACAATTTTCATTTTACAATTAATTTATGATGTCAGAAGCTCCTGATTTTTCATCCACAATTGGTAAATCCATATCTTCTTGCACGCTTCCTTCTTCATCTCCAACTGTTTCATTTACAGTTCCATGTGGAGTTTTCCCATTTTCAGTCTTTGGCTTTTGTGCTTTCTCTTCTTCTTTTCTCTTCTTTTCTTCTTCTTTTTTCTTGGCTGCTTCTTCCTTCTCCTCTTTTTTCAATGCTTCTGGAGTTTTTGGCACACCTAAGAATGGAAATACTTCTTCTGCTATATCATGATATAATTGTGAAGCAAAGGTGCTATGAGCCTGATCCGCCACATCAGGTTCATCTACAACGCAGTAAATCAAAACTTCTGGATCATCGGCTGGAGCAAATCCAATAAAAGACACCAAATACTTTTTACTTCCACGAGGAAGTTTTTCAGCTGTTCCTGTCTTTCCACCAATGGAATATCCTTCTACCTGTGCGACAGTGGCAGTTCCATTTTCTACTGTTTCATATAGAAATTTTCTTATTAACTCACTAGTAGACTCGGAAACGGTTTTCTTAACCAGGTTAGCATCATTTGTTCGAATCGTTGCTCCTGTATCACTCTGCACTTCTTTTAATAGGTGAGGCTGATAATAATTACCTCCATTAATTAAAGAAGACAAAGCTGATGCAATCTGTATCATTGAAGTATTAAATCCTTGTCCAAATGACAGTGTTGCCAACTCAGTAGGTCCAATCTTACCCTTTTGGAATATAATTCCTGTTCCTTCTGCTGGTAAATCAATTCCCGTTCTTGAACCAAACATAAAATTAGTTTGATATTTATAGAAACGGTTTACCTGTAGTTTTTCTACAATTTGCATCATTGCCACGTTACAGGAATACATTAATGCCTGAGACAAGGTAATCGTTCCATGTCCAGAACGTGATGCACAATGAATATTTCTATCTGCTACTTTATATACACCACCGCAGTAGAATTGTGTTTTTTCTGTTACAACCCCTTCTTCCAGAGCAGCTGCTACTGTTACTGGTTTAAAAGTTGAGCCCGGCTCAAAGGAGTCACTAATAACAAAGTTTCTCCATAAATTGTTAAGTGCTTCTAGTTTTTCATTGTCTGTCATGGAATTCAGTTTTTTCTTTGAATAAATTCCTGTTAAGTCTTTCGGATTATTCAAATCATATTGTTTGCCTGATGTCATAGCTAAAACTTCAGCATTTTTCGGATTCATCACTAATACTGCTGTATTCTTACTTCCAGTATCTTTGTTAAACTTTGCAACATGCTTTTCAACGATTTGCTGAATATTGGCATCTATGGTTGAAACAATGGCATGTCCATTGGTTGCTTCCTTTACCACTCTTTCCAAATTAAGTTCTGAATCAAAATACCCGTATTCTCTTCCATCTTCACCAGTTAATTCTTCATCATAATAGGATTCAAGTCCTGTACTTGTTCCAGAACTATTAAACCCAACCACATCACAAGCAAGGCTCTTTAAAGGATAAACACGTTTGTACGCATCCTCAAACCAGACCCCTTGCACATTCTTATCATCCTTCTGAATTTTCTTAAAAGCCTCTACTTTTTCAGCCTCAATTGATTTTTGGAAGATTACATACTGAGACTTAGGTTTTTCTTTTAATACTTTTCGAACTTCTTCTTCTTTCACATCAAAACATTTTTCTAATGCTTTCAGTGTAGGTTCCAGATACTCTGGTTTTAACTGCATTTTAAGCGGATCTAGTATCATGTTATATACTCGAATACTTTCTGCTAATACAGTCCCATTTCTATCCAGAATAGAACCCCTTTTATACGCAATTGCATTACTCATGTAGGTTTGCTGGGAAAGCACCCTTTTTTCGTATTTGTCACCGACACTGTAATTTAAATAAACCAATCGAACGATTAATGCAACAAATATAAGCACTACAAGGAGAAATGTCACAAGTAGATTCTGTTGCATGAATAAACCGAATTTTTTTTTCTTTTTCTTCTTACCGGGTACTCTTTCACCCATCCATCCCACCTACTTATCCTAAGCTATTGTAACAAATGTTACTTAAATTCTAGTTCTTTTTTAATTTTTTAACGATTTTCTTTAACACACTTTCATCTTTTACTTCTGGAATATCTGCGTATTGTTTCAAATAATCACTTTTTACCTGCTGGTATTTAATTACCTGATTAGATTTTGGGTGTACCATTCCTAATTCCTTGGTTGCAACCCTGTAGACATAGGCTAGATCAACGGAGTCATCCACTTTCTCTAGCGCTATCTGATTTGTATTTTTGATTGAGATTATCTCACTTTCAACTGACGCGATTTTTTTACTAGTGTTTGTAACTTGACTGCGAACATTTATATAGGAGATGCAAACATAAAATGTACAAATAACGGCACCTGTTAGGAATATAAATGTAGCCAAATCCATCCTTGTTTCTTGCTCTCTCTGTAAGCGTCTTTTGCGTGCCTCATCACTTCTTCTTTGCCGTTGATTCCTTTCACGACGTTCAAGCCACTCATTCATTGATTCTTCATATGATGGCTGACTTGCATGACCTTGAAGTTTTCTCGCATTGTTTCCTTCAATTACATACTTGTTATTTGCATAACCATTTGTTTTCATGAACGCTCTCCCTCACTCTCTTCATATTTTCTCCCGCATGTTAAAAATGACGCTCAAACACCCTTAGTTTTGCACTTTTGGAACGCTTGTTAATTTCTAGTTCTTCTTCACTTGGTAAAATAGGTTTTCTTGATATCACTCGTCCTTTTGGTTTTTTGCCACAAACACAAACAGGGAAGTTTGGTGGACAAACACATGGATTTTCTGCGTCTCGAAAACTATTTTTCACGATTCGATCCTCAAGCGAATGGAACGTTATGATACATAATCTTCCATCCTCATTAAGCAGTTCCATCATATCATCTAACGTATTTCGAAGTACATCCAGTTCATGGTTTAATTCAATTCGAATTGCCTGAAAAGTACGCTTTGCAGGATGACCACCTGTTGCACGTATTTTCATTGGTATTGCACCTTTAATAATCTCAGCCAATTCTAAGGTTGTTTCAATTTCCTTCTCTTGACGTGCTCTTACTATATGTTTTGCAATGTTTTTCGCAAACTTATCTTCACCATAATCTCTTATAATCTTAAACAATTCCATCTCGGAATATTGATTCACGATATCTTTTGCAGTTTGTAATTGTCTTTGATCCATACGCATATCCAATGATGCATCTTCTCTATAGGAAAATCCTCGTTCAATTGTATCAAGCTGATAAGAGGATACTCCCAAATCCAGAACAATGCCATCCACTTTGTCAATTCCTAGATTGTTAAGTGCCTGCTTCATATTACAGTAATTATCTCGAACAATTGTGACTGCATCCTTAAACTCGCTAAGTCTTTCACCTGCGGCTTCTATTGCTGCCGCATCTTGGTCAATTCCTATTAATCTTCCATTCCCATTCATTCGTTTTAAAATTTCATAAGAATGCCCGCCACCACCAAGTGTTCCGTCTACGTATATTTTACCTTCTCTTACATTTAAATTGTCTACTGTTTCATTCAGCAGTACTGATATGTGATTAAATTCCATTTTCTTGTGTCTACCTTCTTTCCTAGAAACTCAAACCAAACGATGACATATGGTCTGCGATTTCATCCATATTGCCGTAAGTATTATTTTCTTCCCAACGTTCTTTACTCCATATTTCTATTTTGCTCAAAACTCCTACAAATACTACTTCTTTTTCTAAACATGCATGTTCCCTTAATTTTGAAGGAATCAGAACGCGCCCCTGTTTGTCCACTTCACAAGCAATGGCACCTGCCATAAAGTAACGTTGTAATTGTCTGGCTTCTCTACTTCCAGGAAGCTTTTTCAGTTCTTCAACAAATTTCATCCATTCTTCATTGGGGTACACAAACAAACACCCATCCAATCCCATTGTTATGACAAACTGTTCTCCTAAGTCTGTACGGAATTTAGACGGCATGATGATTCTGCCTTTTGCATCAATTGTGTGATCATACTCACCCATGAACATGGACTTCACCTGCCTTTAACATGTACCACTTTTGTGGTCCTATTCACCACTTTCCACCACTCTGTGCCACACGTGTATTAATTTTAACCCTTTTCATGGAAATGATCAAGTTAAACGTTAAAAAAATAGCAAATAATTGAGATATTAGATCGCAATTATTGCTATTTCTTTTCCAATTTTTTCTTTATATTCTTTTCTTAGTTCTTTCGTCCTATCTTTCGTCGATTATAGATAATTGCCGCAATTGCGAAAATCACCATGCAAAATGCTAGCAGCCTGGACACTGCGATATTCGTTCCCCAAAGTAAAAGCTGGTCGGTTCGGAGTGATTCTATCCAGACTCTGCCCAGACCATAACCTCCTAAGTATAAGAAAAACAGCTCTCCATCAAATTTTTTATGTTTTGTATAACCTAAAATCAATACGAGTACTATCAAATTCCACAAGGACTCATATAAAAATGTAGGATGTACTTGAATGTATCCATCTTTTACATAAGGAAGCAATTCTGTTACCGAATCAGCTGACATATGAAGCCGCGCAACATCCCAAGGCAGTTTCATAGCAAATATATTATCTGTATAGGAA
>DBKX01000076.1 GCA_002297865.1 Lachnoclostridium sp. UBA739 | reverse complement strand
CCTGTCGCTTCGAAATATTCTTTTGACAAGATGTCGTTGTAGGTACATTGTTGAAATATCTCTCCATAACCGTTTTCTGAAACAATAGAATTAGACAAGTATTTACACGTAGAAACCAATCCACCAGGATTATATCTCAAATCCAAGACCAATTCATCTATTTGTTCTTCATAAAAATGTTTCAATACATTAATAAGGTCTTTTTTATCATCAAACTGCAAATAGCATATATAACCGACTTTTTTTCTTTCTACTTGGTAAATAGAGTCTAAATAAACCGTACTTGTCTGTTCCAACGGACTACTACCTTCTATTGTATCCCTTGGCTCAAACCCATTGTCACCCAAAACTCCTAAAATTATTTTATTATTATACAACTGAATCAAATCCCCACGTTTCAATCCCCTCTCCTTTAATTTAGGAGAAGTTACGTATAATACTTGAGCAAAGTTTGTGTTCCCATCTGTATATTTTTGATATTCAAATCCATATTTTATAAAGTCACTAACTCCTACATACGAACTATTATGAGTACTATATGAGAATTTATCTTTTGATGATAAAAGCGATTTGAAGAAAGTTACAGGATCTGTTGTATAATCACAAGCTAAAGAATCAGGCATGTCTTTGCGCCATAAATAATCATGATTCATTTGGGCATATACCCACCTACATTCTTCATCATAAGCTCCTATATTTGGTATTTTTTCTGGAACAGAAGGCTCAAAATCACTATCTTTGGAACAACTGCCAAATACGATAACCAAAAGCAGATATATAATTTTCTTCATTGCTTACATTAATTGAATATAACAAAAGAACCTTAGATAGGCCAAGGTTTTCAGATTGAAACAAGCCTAACTAAAAACCTTGGCCCAATTAAATTTTAATATATGCAAAAAATTATTGGCATAGGCGTTTAGAACGCACCCAAACCTCTTATAGAAGTTTGCAACTCATTGATTTTCAACAAAAGCATTATATGTAATGGCTATTACTTTTAAACATGTCCATAATTATAGGCTTTGTTATTCATTAGATGCGCTCATTTTCAATTTTTAGATAGTGCGCTCTATTCCGAAAATCTTATTTTGCATAATCTACCAAATACAAAGTGTTGGCATTATTGCGAATTTTTGCTTTTGCGGAATATTCCTTTGCAGAATTAGTTCCATTTAGCAAAACTCCAGAAGCACGTGTTATTTTATTGTCTTTATCTTCATCACACAAGTCTAAAGCAAACCAATATTCACCACCTGCCTCAAATGAGACAGTCTGAGGGTCAAATAATGTATTAGTTGAGCCATTTGCAACATACGTGTATTTGAAATTAATATTCTTCATTGGCAGCATAAAATAATATTCATACAAGTTGTCGGAAGTGTAATTTGAAGGTTCAATATAGCTTAATCGCAAGTTAAAGGCTCCATTCTCATTCTTCTCGGAAAATCCATATCCTTTAGACTCATTTAATTGTAAGAAATCACAAGTTTTAGACATTACAAGAGTATATTTTTCAACACTTGAAAAAGTATGCACATTGAACCATTGAACAAGACACAAAGCTCCTACAGTTTGTGGACTAAGATTACATTCATTGTTGTTGTCACCAATAGTTACACTTTTGATTTCTAATCCCAAAATTTTATATTTACCACCCAACAGACCCGCATCTGTGATTTTGGTAGTTGAAATTTTTTCGGTACCAGAAAACTTCCAAAATTCAGTCTTAACATTGTTACCGTCTATTTCGGCAACATCCGTTACAGCAACCAATGTATAAGTACCTTTTTCAAGGTTCAACTTACAATTGGCAATACTAGCATAATTCTTAAGATACTGAATATCTTGCGCAACTAAAATTCCTTTTTCGTTATAGGCAAACACATGAACTCTAAGTTTATACTTAGTTGAAAAGGACTCCAATTCTCCATCATTGATTTCATACGTGAATGGAGCTATAACACCAGAAGGATTTACCTTTACAGAAATTGCTCTTGTTATCTCTATATCATCATTAGAGCATGACGACATGACCATTGCCAATACGGCTATCAGAGAATATAATATTTTCTTCATAATTGTCTAATTTTATCTATTTTCCTTTTTATTAGTTCCAATACACTTGAACAAGTAGCCTACGGAAATCTCAGCAGAGCTGACCTTGCCAGGAAAGTTTCCGGCCAACTTGCTTGTTCCATAGTAGTAACGAGCGTTTACATAGAAACCGTCGTTAGCCGAATTTTTGTTTACCCGATAACCCAAACCTACAGTAGCCTTGACATCAAAGCCCTTCAAGTCGCCAGTCTTATACACTATATTGTTATAAGACAAAGCATCTGGACTTGCAGACAAAGAACCAGCCAAAGTAGGACCTACCTCAATATAAAGGTTCTTCAACTGCTTGCTATTATACATAGGGTAGAACTGCAACATGACAGGAACCTCAAAATAACCAAGTTTCAAGTCATCACCTGCCAAAGTCTTAACAGCATAGCTCTTGTAATTCAATTCCAATCCTACGCCAAACAAACCTTGACCATCAAGATAGCGACCTCTGGAATCCTTAGAACCGAAACGAACATTGGCAGCTAAACCACCGCCAAATCCGATACCGCTTCCATCGTAGATTTTCAGGTCATCGCTCTCACTCATTGTGGAAATTCCAACCCCTGCCCGAGGACCTACAGAAAGTTCATAGTTGTAGTGTTTGCCTTGAATGGAGAGTTTCTTGCCCCCTTTCTTGGTCACGGTCTGGGTGGTCGATCTTTGACCACAGCCATCATCACCCTTGTCTATCTGGGCAGAAGCAGTCATTGCCAAAGCCAAGAATGACAGAATAGAAATACTTTTTTTTGTCATTTTTTTAATTTATTAATTAATAATATATAAAGCTCTTAGAATGGCTTTAATTCTACATTGCATCTTTTTGAAGTTCCATCACTTGTAGAAACGCTACACCAAGCATTAAAATCCACTTTCTTGACATAGAACGCACTTCTTATCTGTCTCGCCCCATGAGCAGGAACAGTGACAGACTGCGAAACTTTCTTGAAAGTGGCACTTTTGCCACCTCCCGACAAAGTGATGGTCGTTGTAACAGGAATCGAAGAAGGATTAGATACTGTAGCCACCACATTGCAAACATCATTGGAATTGGCATCTGCATTCGTCACCTTTATATATGGAATCAACTTAGTACGTTGTACAAAGCTATAGGTTTCCTCCCCTTGCCATAGTTGGACTCCATTGTTTTTAACCTCAACCCAAAAAGTCTTTTTCTCTTTGGCATTTGAAGCATTTGGCTTATAGGAGAACGTAAAAATGTCCTGTCCTTTCTTCATCAAGTCCAACAGGTTACCTGTATCTGTATCTTTTAATGTCACGGTAATCGATTGCCCCTTCCATTTATCGGGTACTGCGAGTTGGAATTCACAATGACAAGTACCGCCTGCTGAAAAGATGTGACTATTTCTGCGATTCTTGGTATAGAATGTAGATTTGTCTTCCACGACATGAAGTAATCCATATTTTCCATCATACTGAGCCACAGCTACACCATCGGCAAACTTGGCCACACTTTCATATTGGAATGGAGTCAACAATTTCCCCCTTGCCGACAAATATGTCCACATCCCATCACACTCCTTAGGTATCCATTGTTTGGCATAATCTTGTTCATAA
>DBKX01000139.1 GCA_002297865.1 Lachnoclostridium sp. UBA739 | reverse complement strand
AGGAATTATAAAATATGTGTTAATATCTAAAAACTATATCTTGTTATAGGTTGAACTTATAGCACTTTTGTTTCATATTGTTTTAGTTCTTCTATATAAAGCTGACCAATATCGCTTATATTCGCACCCTTTCGTTTTATATATCCGATACACATCTTCTCACTCTCTTTCAGTGGTATTGCTTTAAAATCACCTCCATTTAATTCCTCGCAGATTATGCCGGAGCATAAAGTATAACCGTTTAGCCCAATCATTAGGTTTAACATAGTTGCTCTATCATTTGCCAGAATCACCTTCTTGTACTGGTATGTACTTTTCATTTCCTCAGCTAAAAATAGCGATCCATTCTTCCCTTGGTCAAACTGCAAACATGGATATCCCTCTAACTCCTTCATTGATATAGCCGATTGTGTCCCTAACGGATGCCCACCCCACAGATAAACATAGGTGTCACATTGAAACAACTCGACAAATTCCAAACTGTTTTCTGCCAAAATCTTTTTTATTACCTTCTGGTTAAAATCCGTTGTATATAAAACCCCTAATTCACTCTTAAAACTCTTAACATTTTCGATTACTTCGAATGTCTTGGTCTCGTACACTGCAAACTCATACTCATCCATTCCTGCCTGCTTTGCCGTTTCTATAAATGCTTCTACTGCAAATGTATAATGCTGCATGGACACACTGAATTTTTTCTTACTCTTCTTTCCTATATATTTTCCTTCTAACAGTTTAAACTGTTCCAGCACCTGCCTCGCATAACCTAGAAATTCCTCTCCATCAGGTGTCATCCAGATTCCTCTGTTACTTCTCGCAAATATTTCGAATCCAATTTCTTTCTCTAACTCTTTTATCGTTCCGGAGAGACTAGGCTGGGATATAAAGAGCTGCTTTGATGCAACATTCATGGAACCTGCATCGGCAATTGTAACGACATATTTTAACTGTTGTAATGTCAAATTCTTCACCTGCTTTATATTTCATTTTATCGTTCCCATTATCTATAACATACCATTAACAAAAGACAGTTTTCAAGTAAATAATTTCTTGAAAACTGCCTTTTTGAATCCAATCTTTATTCTTCCACTTGCGCAACTCTAGTATTATCAAACCCTTCTCCTAACACCTCATTTGACTCCATAATGATAATAAATGCATTCGGATCTATCTTTTTCACGGCCTTTTCTACCAGATACATCTGCTTTGTACTACACGCACACATGACCACATCTCGTCGTTCCTGTTTATAACCACCTCTTGCATCTAGCAAGGTAGAACCTCTTCCACACAGCTCATCAATCTGCATTGCAATATCGATTCCTGATTCTGATACAATCAGTGCTAGTTTCCCAGAATTCAATCCATACATCATTTTATCCACAGCAATTGCAAAAATGTAATTGATAATCATACCATACACAACGCCATCCATATCTTTAAAAATGAAACCACCAGCTAAAATAATCCCAACATCTGATAAGAATGCGATTTTTCCAAGGGATAGATGCGGTCTTAGTGCTTTCACCGCCATAATGATAAAATCCGAACCACCTGTAGATGAATTACGCATATATATCATGGAGTATCCAAGTCCTCCCAGCACACCTGTACAGATTGCAGCTAGTAATCTATCTCCCTGATATACTGGCAGATGTGGTGCCACATAGTCGATTAATAGAGATGAAATTACCATACAGCGAATGGATCGAAGAAAAAAACCTCTTCCTAATAATTTGTAACAAAGGAATGCAACTGGTATATTTAAAATAATCGTTGAGAGTCCAATTGGCAAACCGAACAAACGGTATAGGATCATGGAAATTCCTGAAAAACCTGTCATTGGGAACTTAGCCATCAATGCAAAATTGTATAATGCAAGGGCAACCAGAAAACTTCCCACTACTTCTGTCAGTATGTCAATTCCAACTTCCTTATTCCAAATTTTTGTCCAATAACTTTCGCAGCTCTTTTTCATTTCATTCACCTTTCCTCTCCTTTTATTTTATGAAATATTGCTTTGAATTAATCAATAAAGTGTCTTTGACAATTAAAAAGAGCAGATGGGAATCATATTTTTCAATATAATTCGCATCTGCTCTTCTCGGTAAATTATTCTAGCAAAACTGGATTTCTATGTCAAGGGTTATATAGAAGCATTCTGCTTTCCGTATAAGGAAACCAAACTTCTTCCTTCATCTGGTAATACTCCAAAGTACTTTTGTAACTTAGTGACAATTCTGTCTTCTGGTATTTGTTCTTCCAGATTATCAATAATAAAATATCGTATGCTTTCTTTAATTCCTTCTTTTTTCCCTAATTCCATTAAATCCTGTCGAACTATCTTCATCTCTTTTTCTTCATCATACTCAAATATACTCATCTGAATCGCCTCCGCTTTATTCTTTAACAGAAACTCTGCCAGTATTCCTTCTTGAATACACTCATTCACAGCTTTCTCTACTGCTAAACGAATATCCATAATCGATGTATACTTACGAACTTTTTCCACGTATTGCATATATTCAAACAATGGCTTGCATTTCTTCATTAGTTCTCTGTTTTTACCTATATTGATATTCAACATGGTCACTTTTAATTCCAGTTCTGGATGATCTGTTTTCTGTTCAAAAGCATCGGAAAGCTTTTCTTCCCTGCACTCCCATGACGTGTCTGTACCATTATAGAAAACGATAAAATGCGGTGTTGGCACCTTTACTTGCTTAAGTGAATACAATGATTGTCGCATCGTCATTTTTTCTAATTCTCTAGATATGTAAAATAAACTTCGCATTGGCAAATTAGGAGAATCTGTTGATTGATGTTCACACAAATACAATGAACTGTGGATTACAAATGCCAAATCATTCTTCAAATTCATATAGATTGCATTTTCAAGTGTTACAATCTCTAGTTCCTCTGGGTCGGTATAGTTCTTCCCAGTCATTGCATTATAAAGACTTAAAAGTGCCTCTTTATCGCTAAATACCATACGAAATATGGTATCTTTATAGTTTCTCTGCACTGGATTACATTTGTCTTTACTCATATTTTTACCTCCGTATCCGGCAGAGCATTTCTTTGAAAACCTCTGCCCTTTCTTATAGAAATGAAAAGCATAGATTTTCAGAAATGATTGTTTAGATTTGAACATAGAATACAATAGAATTGATGAAAATATGCTTTTTCTAATTATATCATGACTGAAAAAGAAAAAGCAAGGAGAATCGTTAAGATTTATTCATCAAATTTTCCTCACGCAATTTAATTAATCCACAAACTTCAAAATATTCGTTTCATATGCATCTACATACTTTCGCTCGACCGTTCCATCCAATACCGTAATAAACATTTCGCAGGTTGCTGCAATTGTTCCCTCTATCAGATGTCCTCCAAGAACCTGTCCTTCTTTATTGCCAACATTCATATGTATATGTCCGTAATAAGCCCCGTCCTTCGTCGTGATTGTTCCAAACAAGGAAGAAATCTCAAATGCACCTGTAAAGTGATTTGGATAAAACTGCTTTTCTTCCAAATCAAATACCCCAACTGTAAAATCATTGACAGAACCAAGTGCCTGAATACTTGCTAACTTAATAGTTTCCTTTTCTGCTACCGCTTTAACTTGGGCAACAATCTCTTCTCCCCGATCCAATCGTACAACTATCGTATTACCAAACCTTCTGTAATCCATAACCTTCCTCCTAATCTCATAAAACATTAAACTTTCCTTACTTTAGTATACCCTCTGAATTACGGATGGTAAAGGAATTTCTTATAAAGGCATAAGAGGCTTCCCTGCCTTTTAAATGTCCGGTCTGGCAGTTATTTTTTTGCATTAAAAAGGAGCTTCACACTAATTGCTTAGTGCGCCAGCCCCTTTATGAAAAATTCTCATATTAATTCTTACATCTATTCAATTAGAATATAATTTTCTTCTTTTTTTTCAACTGCTTCCTTTTTAGGAACTTTCAAAGACAACACTCCATTGTCGAATTTTGCTTCTATATCTT
>DBKX01000051.1:744-2880 GCA_002297865.1 Lachnoclostridium sp. UBA739 | reverse complement strand
GGAATTTCGTGGACAGTAGTGTGATACCATTATCCAAAAGAATTTTGATGGTAAGGCTCCAAAGAATCGTTGTTTTATAAGTGTTATTGGTTATAATCACAAGGTAAAAAACCTTATCGCTGGCTATTTGAAGGACTTGGATGAAAACCCTATTCGTGTAGATAAGGTCAAGCAAAAGATTAGTGATGGCGCTGGTGGCATCTTGGAAATAGACAAAAGTATGCCTATTTGGGTGGAACCAATAAAAGAAAATGGTGCTACCAACATGAAAGGGGCTTTTGAAATGGCGAAAGAGATTATTGAAAAATGGATTTCTGACAAGCCAAGCAATCCTGCTCCTGTCATTATAAATATTTCAGATGGTGTTCCTTACTTTAACCGTCAAGGTGAAGAAGAATGCAAGAATCAAACTATTGAGGTCGTGAACCAAATTAAGGCTATTGACACAGCTGATGGTAAGGTGCAAATTTTCAATGCTATGATTGGAAATGGAAAGCAAGCATTATTTCCTGCTTCAAAGGAAGAAATAAGCACCGCTGAGGGTAAATTCTTGTATGATATTTCTACTGAAATACCAGATTCATACAAAGGTGCTGCGGAAAAGAATGGTTTTTCCTACAAGAGTGGAGCAAGAGGCCTTATCTGCCAGTGTGATGGGGTTGAACTTGTTGGTCTAATAGACTTTGGTTCCAGCAAGGGACAAGGGGATAGATAATAATATCCATTCAATCTGTTATTAGATAATAGCTCGTGAATTTTCACGAGCATGGATTTTGTTGCCTATAAAAAAGTTTGGACATGAAAATAAGAGCTTTCATAACTCATAAATTAAGAGAACATTATTCTGAATGTCAAGATAGATTTTGCATCAATAGCGACAATCATGCGATTGCCGTTTCTGATGGTATGTCACAATCGGTTTTTCCCGACTATTGGGCAGAAATTCTATCTTCTTTCTATGCAAAAAATGGACATTGCACCAATGAAGACAGAAAAGAATTATGCAATGATTGGCTAAAGAAAGTAGTAGATTTTATTAGTGAGGAAATACATAATGGCAAGAATCCTTGGAGACTTCAAAACTGCATTGATGCACAAAATGGAGCTGGTGCAACTCTATGTGGCATACAATTCATAGATGCCAAGAACTGGATCGGACACGTTCTTGGCGATACTTGCATCATTGAGGTTGACATAACAGGAAAAGAACCTATTAAAATACTCACCTCAGAAAAGAAAGTTTTCGATAGTTATCCTGATTATTATGAGAGCTTCCCCAACAAAGAAGGTCGAGGACAAATAGAAGAATTCCAAGGAAATTTATCTGATGGGCATTGCTTACTGCTAGTCTCAGACCCGTTCTCTGAATTTCTTTCTAATCATAAAGAGCATTGTAGCCAATGGTTAACAAGAATTCTGGAGCTAAAGGGACATGAAGACTATTGTTCTTTGGTAGATGATTGGAGACAAGAAGGACTTCATAATGATGACAGCACATTGTGTATTATTGAACCTGACGGCTCACTGGATTTTCATATAGAGCAAGAAGATGATATAACATCACTCATCGAAAAGGAAGTTGCTCAAGCAGAAAATAGCAACATTACCACGTCAACAAGTGAAAACTCGACAATGGTAGTTCTATCAAACGAGTCGAAAAAGGCTGACGGATCAAATCTTCCAAGCAATAAGGAAATAACCCTAAAGCGACATTCTTTAGAAGAAGAAAAACAAAGGTTGAAAAATGACCTAGAGGAATTTGCTTCCAATCGTTGTGAGTCAATCATTGGTAATGCCAAACGAACCAACTTATATCCTGCCAAGAAGAAAAAGCAGGCTACGAGAGCCACATCTATAGGTACCACTGAAATACGAAATTTCTGTAAAGAATTAGTAGATAAGTGTAAAGAATGTATAGACAAATCTTTTCGGATGTTAATTGAAGAATAAAATGCCCTCACTTCCTTCTTGTTCAGACTATTCTACTTCGATAGTTGTAGGTAGCCTTGTAAAAGCGTCGCAATTGGCTGGTGGAAGACCAGAAATGTATAACGGCAAACCTATAAAGTATGCTGGAGGGTATTGTATCGTTTTTCCTTATATAGTCTCTGGCAAGAAATATGCGGTAAGATGCTG
>DBKX01000051.1:0-732 GCA_002297865.1 Lachnoclostridium sp. UBA739 | reverse complement strand
AGCTGGCATGCAAATTTGGAAGGAGCAAAAGAGCGGACAAAAATAATATCGTCTTCATTGCATACTCTTAATATGCCTTACTTCGTGGGGTTCGAATATGCAGAGAATGGTATTGTCACCCCATTAGGAGTACAACCAATAGTTATAATGGACTGGGTTGAAGCAAAGCCTTTAAAAGGTTACATAGAGGAACATCTGTTTGACGCAGATTCTCTTTATAGATTAGCTGACAATTTTCTAAGTATGACCCAGCAACTTCATGAGCATTCAGTTTCACATGGTGATTTGCAACATGGGAACATTATGGTCAAATCTGATGGAGGTTTAGTTCTTGTAGATTATGACTCAATGTACGTGCCAGAACTTAAAGGTTGGACGGATGAAATTAGTGGTCTTCATGGTTACCAGCATCCTGCCAGATGGACAAACAAATATCTTACGCCAAAGGCTGACTATTTTTCCGAGATGGTCATATACACATCTATCGTTGCCTTAGCAGAATTGCCACAGTTATGGCATGACTTAAAAGTCATGGATACAGATACGCTTTTGTTTAATGCCGATGATATTAACTCTAAGGGTACAAGCCCTATTTTTGAGGTATTGAATTCCATTGATTCCTGCTCAGATTTGATAAGTCAAATGAGAGACGCTTTACAATGTAGCACTATTGATGATATAATGCCATTGGAAGTAAATAGAAAATCCATAACAGAAAGTTTGAGTGAACTG
>DBKX01000260.1 GCA_002297865.1 Lachnoclostridium sp. UBA739 | reverse complement strand
CCCAACATTTATTATAGAGCCATTATAATGTATGTCATATTTACATAATGGGAGGGTAAAGATGAGAAGTTCGAAAGAAAAAATTATGCCTGTTATACAGAATTATATCGGGTTACCGAAAGAGATTTATATCTTATTTATATCGAAGATTATTAATAGTTTAGGCAGATTTATTGGACCATTGCTTACATTAATTTTAACGAAGAAAATTGGTATGAGTTCTACAGAGGCTGGCGCACTGATTACCATTGCAATGGCTTTACAAGCACCTTGTGTTCTGATAGGAGGAAAATTGGCTGACACAGCAGGACGAAAAAAAGTAATTTGCTTTTTCTTTGGTTTGTCAGCACTTACTTTTCTGTCATGCACATTCATGCCAGTTACAAAACTTTTGGCATATACCTTGATTCTGGGAGCTTGTTTTTCATCCTTCTCTGGTTCTGCCTATGACGCTATGGTAACGGATTACACAGAGGTACATAATCGTCAGGCAGCATTTTCACTATTGTATATGGGAACAAACGTTGGATCTGCCATTGCGCCCGTTGTTGGAGGTTTACTGTTTAAAAAACACTTGAAAATACTATTTCTTGGTGATGCAATTACAACATTTATAGCAGTAATATTAATTATACTTTTGGTACAAGAACATGAAAGCGTTAGAAAGAGACAGAAACAAATAGACGAGCAGAATGAAGCAGTAAGGCAGAATGTGTTTGAAGTATTACGAGAAACTCCTATCCTAATAATCGTTGCACTAATTTTGAGTCTATATAATTTTGTGTATGAGCAGTTCGGCTTTGGAATTCCTCTTGGTATGGATTCTGTGTTTGGAGATAGAGGGGCAGAACTGTTTGGTTTGGTGTCATCTATCAATGCCTTAATCGTTATCTTTTTCACACCGTTTCTCGTACATATTACAAAAAACATGAAAGTGAAAAATGTTCTTGCAGTAGGAGGATTATGCTATGCAGGATGTTTTATGGTGATGGCAATAAGCCGTCATTTATATGGATATATGGTGGGAATTGTTTTGTTGACAATAGGCGAGATCTTAGGTGCGGTGAATGCAGCAGCTTTTGTTGCCAATCATGCAAAGGCAACACACCTTGGAAGGATTAATTCGGTTGTTTCTTTGATACGTGACGCGGGATATTGTATCTCTCCTATCGTGGTTGGAAGCATGCTCAAATGGATAACAATTCAGCAGTCATTTCTTGTAATGGGGGCAATTGCAGCAGCAGGAGCAATGATGATGTTTGCATTAAAAGATGATATGAGTGGCTCTATTTAAATTATCTTTACAGAGATTAGACAAAATATCTATAATATGTTAAACTAGTGCGGTAAAAGTAACATTAGGAGGGAATGCATAAAAATGGAGTATTTAAAGAACACAAATCTAAAGAAAAAAATGTATACTGGACTGTTACTCGTTGTAATGATGCTGCAGGTAGGGATTGGTGGTGTGCCAGTAGGCAACACAACAACGATTCAGGCAGAAAGAACGGTATATATTACACGTACAGGAAGCAAATATCATACCCACAAGTGTGGTAATGGTACATATTTTCCTGCAGCTTTATCAGAAGCAAAATCATACGGTTTAACGCCGTGCAAAAAGTGCTTTCCAAATGGGGAACCAAGCAATCGTTCTTCTAGTAGCTCAAAGTCTAACTCATCAAGAACATCTCATCATGTGGTGAAAGAACACATAGTAATCAATAAAACCCAAAAGACTTTATTGAAAGGGGAATATTTTCAATTAAAAGTAAGTGGAACTTCAAAGTCTGTGACATGGTCTAGCAATAATAAAAATGTTGCAAAAGTAACCTCTAAAGGTAAAGTCACTGCAGTAGGGAAAGGCAGAACAACAATAACGGCAAAAGCCGGTGGAACAAAAAAGACTTGTAAAATAATTGTAGAATCGCCAGTCTTAAGTAAAAAAAGTGTTGTATTAGAGCCTAACCAGTCAAAGACAATTAAATTACAGGGATGTTCCTTTCATGTTAGATGGAAATCATCCGATAGTTCCATTGTTTGTGTGAAAAATGGAAAATTGACTGCGAAATCCGTTGGAACGGCAAGAGTTACTGCGATGGTACATAATAAAAAGTATAGCTGTAAGGTAAGCGTGAGAAAACCACAGATAGAATGGCTCGAATTTGAAGAAGAGGAAATAGAACTCAATACGAATGAAAGCTGTTCGCTAAGCTTTGTAACAGAACCATATAGTGCGAACGACTATTACGATGTTAAGTGTATTACTAGTAATGCAAATGTGGTAACAGCAGAGATTGATGGTTATAATTCAATTTACATTGAGGCTCAAGGAAAAGAGGGCAGCGCCACTGTTACAGTGATAATGGGAAATAAGAGGACAAAATGTAAGGTTTATGTGAAAAAAATGAGTTAGATATTCAGTTGTTTCTTATAGCAAAAAACGAACAATATAGCCAATCTGCTTACTGACAGGTTGGCTATATACATTTAAGCAGTCATGAAATAAATCAAAATCAATCTCCAATCCAGAAATACAGTACCCCAACACGGCCATCAGCTAACTTCACTTCATACATCTCATAATCACCGATTTTCTTAATTGTAATTTTATCACCTTTATGAAGTGTGATTTGCTGTTTTTTACTCCAAGTAGGTTCAAATTTATCTAGTTTCTTTTTTGTTTCTGCAAAATAAGCTTCAACCCTTTTTGCGGATATTGTATATTCTTTCTGTTCCGCTTTGGATAAATCGAAATCATGATATGTCCATTTATTTTTCTTTAGAGCATAGTATCCTTTTAGCATTGGAGCATCTAACTTGTTGAGGAAAGAATCTTTTGCAGCTACGTGGCCCTTGCCATCAAAACTAATTGCACCTGCTACATAGGAACCAACAGCACCAAGGTATTTAATTGTTTTTCCGTTATAACGGTAGAAATGATAAGTTGGATCGTCACTCATTCCATTATCATATAAAACCAAATCGTAGTAGGAATCCTTGGTATTCACATCAACTACATATGCTGTTTCAGGAGCAGGTATTTCATCTTTTAGCGTTGAACCATTAATAGTTAACTTCATTTTGAGGGTATCCCCGTTATAACGAAATGTAATTTTATCTTTCTTTCCATCTTGATTTAAATCATAAGTTCCCTTGATGGTATAGTCCTTGCTGAAATTTTTGGAATTATATGTACTCTTGAATTTACAATCAAGTTTTGCGTTATGTAGTCTGGTAAAACTTTTATAATCCTTATATGTTGGAACAGATTGTTTTGTTGAAGCAGTTGATACTTGGCTGCTAACTCCTTTTTGTGTAACACTTAAAGCAAATACATTATTATTTTGCCCAGTGATATTTCCAGCTGCTGCGATACCTGCTATCATACTGCACATTACAATACCTGTTACTAATTTTTGGTTTTTCATAACTCTTTCTCACCTTTCTAAAATATACTTTGTTCTTGTTCCTCTCAAGGAACGATATTTATTATACAAAGTAATCCAGAAAAAAGGGTTGCAAAAGTTTGTTAATTTCATTAAATTTTCTTTAATTCGTACAGGAAGATATTACTATTTTGTTTCGGCTTCATTACTTTGGGTTATTTATTGTTACATTTATTATAAAATGAATAAGGACTACGGACAATGTTTACTTGTCCGTTAGCCCTTTTAGAAAAAGAAAATTTACTTTTTTACAGTAATTTTCACTGATTTAACAATTCCATTACACTTTACCTTGATGGTTGCAGTTCCAGTTCTAATACCAGTTACTACACCGCTTTTGGATACGGTAGCAATTTTGGAATTAGAAGAAGTAAAGGTTACTTTGTTTGAAGGGGTCGCCTTAACTTTTAAGGCTGTTTTCGATTTCCTTCGTATTGTAATTTTGGATTTTGATATAGTAAGAGTAGGATTCTTCACAATTATCTTACATCTTGCAGTTCGACCGTTTGCACTTATGGTTATGATGGCAGAACCAGCTTTTTTTGCAGTAACTTTACCAGTTCGATTAACCGTAGCAATTTTGGAATTACTGCTTGTGTAGGAGATGGTTTGACTATAACCAGTGGTTGTAGGTTTCATCTGAAATGTATTTTTATTCACCGTATAAATAACTGCTTCCGTCCTATTGAGTTTAAGGGAAGTAGCTTTTACGATTACCTTGCAAGTAGCTGTTACATTAGCTGCTTTTGCAGTGATAATTGTGGTTCCAGGTTTTATTGCGGTAATTGTACCTGTACTGCTTATTTTAGCAATGTTTGAGTTACTGCTTTTAAAGGTTACCGCTTTGCTTTGTCCTTGAACGGCAGCTTTTAACTGAGTAGTATTCTTGCCAGTTTCATAAAGTGTTACAGAAGATTTATTGAGTGTAATGCTTGGCTTTGCAGATGGAGCCACAATAGGTGGTGTGTCAGGTACTGTTGCACTAGGAACGATGCTTGGTGCTACAGTAGGTATAACGGTAGGCATCATGGATGGTGTAGCGGCAGGGGGGACAGTTGGGTTCACAGTAGGAGCCATGGCAGGTGTTTGGGTCGGTTTTATACTTGGTGAAACACTAGGAAGTAAGCTAGGTGCTACGCTAGGAGCTGTAGTTGGAACAGCTGTAGGGGATGGAGCTATACTGGGTGTAATGGATGGTATAGGCTCTGGTTCATTTGTCCAAGTTTCATTTAACCATGCAATTCTATCCTGTAAGAAAGAAATGACGATTTCCTGATCTTTGTCGTATCCAATGGAATCGCTATCACCTGGCCATCTTGCTGCATTCATACGAAGGGAAGGTCCTAGAAGATCTAGATACTGAGGAATTGTATTATTCATTAGTTGGTCTAAAGCAGGTTTAAACGTTTCATTATAGATAGATTTAATTAAGTTTCTGAATTCTACATGTTTATAGAGTTGTTCGTACCAGTTGTAGGTCTCATCCGCAGAAAAGTATGCATAGCCTAAACCTTCGGGTTCGCAGGCTGGTGGCCAGAAGCGGCCTAGGCTGGTATCATAATCCCAACAGGGACCAGAATAAACAGGCATATCATTTCCTTCTGGTTTATAATAGAAGGAGCTTGTAACACCTGCATCCACATTTCGAGAGATTTCATCAATGATATAACGTTTCACAAAAGATTCCATATCAAAGTATTCGGAATACGACTTTTGTGTTACAGGATGGATACCATCTTCTGTATATAGGGCATCTTCAAACTTTTGAAACAAATCCTTTATATAGTCTGTCTGTCTTTTAGAGGCATATTCCGGGGATTTTATCACTACAGGTTTGTTACGAGAGGTGACAAAGCCACTGGCTTCTTCTGCATAGCGGTGAAGAACCTCCACTTCAAGAAGATAACCGCCAGTAATGTCAGATGGTTCTGTTGGAATAAGAACACCTTTGCTCTTGCCAGGCTGACCTTCCATAGAGCCAAATGCAGGTAAAGCAGATAAATCAGTGCCAGGGTTGGCTTTTTCATTGGCCTTTTCTAAACTAGCGATATCAATTCTGTTTTTAGCAATTTCAACTTTTTCACTTAATAGATAATTGCCGCGATATTCGCCGTTAATATATAAATCGACCCAATTGCCATTAGGAGTGTACATGAGTCCTGCTTTTTTAGCTAAATCATAGACAAGTTTATTCCGGATTGCAGATTCATCATAGGCATTGGCTAATAAAATCCAAGTTTTTGCTTGCCCCATTCCTAAAAGAGAGGCAGGCTGGGACAATTTAATCTGATAAGGTTTTT
>DBKX01000082.1:5765-6934 GCA_002297865.1 Lachnoclostridium sp. UBA739 | reverse complement strand
ATCACCTAAATCTTTTTTCTCTCTATCATATTATGTGAAAAGAAAAAGTTGGTGAGAAAAGGACACTTAATTTTCTTATGTCCATTCTAGAAATCACTTAATTTTTTTAACGAGAAGATCTTTTTTTCTTCGATGAAAAGCTTTCCGCAATACCCCTCTCCATTTTTAACCTGCCAGTTGAAATAATCTCTATGTGGTTCACTAAAGGCTTCTAGAATTGACATAATAGTCCCTCCATGAACAACATAGGCAACACTTTTTACTTCGTTACAAGCCTTCAGGTTTTCTAATGTCTCGAGAAAGGCTTTTTGACATCTTGTGCGAAACAGATTCGGTGACTCTCCTCCTGGAAACCCCGCCATTCCATTAGAATCAATAAACTTCTGGTATTCTAGAGATCCGTTTAATTCACTGTAATTTCTATATTCAAATTGACCAAAATCACACTCTCGAAAATCTTCAACAATCGTATATTTCCTTCCAGGAAATATAATCTCGGCAGTTTCAATACAACGTTTCATTGGACTTACCAGTATCACATTTGGCGTCATGTACGTAGCATTCCAAACTATTTCACTGAGTTTATTACGTCCTGTTTCCGACAAAGACTCATCTGTTCTGCCCACATAGCGTCCTTCCTCATTCCCCTTGGTAAATCCATGACGTATAAAATAAATCTGGAGTTCTCTATTCTTCTGATCGTAATCATTCATTCCATAATTCAACTCTGTTCCTCACTCTAATATTAATTTTGTACTATTAATTGGATAAACAACTGACATTGCTTCTTCCGTTTTCGATATCTTGTATCTGTATGCTTTTGAATGTATGTAAGAACTTTGAAAATTTAGAGAATCCGAACTGCTTGATAGAAAATTCTGCATTTTGCTGCTTTAACTTCTGGTTTAGTTCCCCCAAGTCAATATATCCTTTTTCCTGTTGCCTAATAATCTCAAGTATCTGATTTTCAATATCACCAATCTCTAGCTTGTTATTTCTGGCTATGTACGTTGAATGTCCTTCTTGCTTAATGCTAAGAGAATCGAACTGCTCAATAAACTGGGATAATGTTCTGCAATCGTAATCTTTTAGTGAAAAATCCGGATACTGCTTTTTCAGTTCACTTCCAATTTGCCCCATTCCTGTTGTTTTCTGCTTTTCATCATTTT
>DBKX01000082.1:0-5747 GCA_002297865.1 Lachnoclostridium sp. UBA739 | reverse complement strand
TTCTCCATAAACTGCCTTAGCTCTTCCTTTGGAACCCGATGTCTTCTCATATCATCTAAACCATCTTCATCATAATCTAACGGCTCCACATCTAAAAAGATGTAGCTATCGCAACAGATCGAAAATGGCCTTGGAACCTTTTTCTCACCCATCCCAATGACCTGTTTTCCAGCCTCTTTAAGCCTTACTGCAAGTCTTGTAAAATCACTGTCACTGGTAGCAAGACAGAACGTATCCACATTCCCAGTATACAGAATATCCATAGCGTCAATGATAACTGCAAAATCAGTGGCATTTTTTCCTGAAGTATAACTATACTGCTGAACTGGATTTAGCCCATGTTCCAATATTACATCTTTCCATCCAATTGCAGAATCACTTGTCCAGTCACGGTAAATTCGCTTATATGTAATTTCACCATGCTTTACAATTTCTTTCATAATTTTATGAATATACCGAGGAGATATATTCTCAGCATCAATTAATAGCGCAATTCTATCTTTATTCATACTTATCACCCGTTTTTATAAATCAGATAATTGATTTACTTATTCTTATAAAAAAGTTAGTTTAACAAAAATCAGGTTATTGAATTGTTTAATATACAATCAAAAAGGGAGTTCCGAATGTTACCCATAGTTATCTATGTTCATTCAATGACTCCCCTTATCTTAATTACTCCATTTTTTTATCCAATAATCTTGATTTATCTTATGTTGAAATCCAGCCCTAGTATAAAAGTTGACTGACTCGTCACTAGGTACAGCAAACAAAGAACGTGCTTTCAGTTTCTTACACTTCAAAAGAGTTTCATAGATCAATGCATATCCAACACCTTGCCCAGCATACTTACTATCTCGCACTAAAGGTTCAATATATGCAGCCTGGGTTTTCTTATCATACCACAACCCACAAAATCCTGCATAACTGCCATCTGGTGCTAAAACAACTGTACAATTCTTTTTTTGATATTCAAACCATGCTTGCTTAATTGGTAAATAAACATCATCATCATAAGCAGGCGGTTCTCCATAATAGTTTAAGGCCTTCCACAAAAGACTATTTAGTTTATTAAAGTCATATACTTCGTCTAAACTTTCAATGGAAAACCTTTTCGATAAATTTGGCTTTTCTATGACAGATGAAACATCCATAACATAGAGTTTGCCATCTCCGCATCGCATATATTCCTGACGCTGTAATATTTCGTTCACTTGATACAGCGATTTCTCAGAACTTGTACGAATGTAACGCTTTCCTTCTCTGTTAGTTCCAGCAAATCTTCTTTCAGCATATAATAACATTTCTTCATATAGTTCTACATAATTAGGATGTATATCGATACTCACTTCACCAAGCCATGGGCCAGACAGATGAACAATTCCAACAATCTTATCTCCAACTTCCCAAATTCCGCTTTCTTCATGATGAAATAAAGGATAGCTCGGATACTGTAACATGCACTCCCACATAACCTTCAAGTTTCCATATGCAGAATTGTCATAATCTCCTAATGTTTCAAAAAACTCACATATCTTCATCTGATCCCTATCATTATACTTTCGGAATAATGTAGTCAAACAGATACCCCCTTAGCACGAATGTGCTCTCTTTTATCCCCTCTTACCTTAGTCTACCTTATTCTACCACATTTCTTTTTTATTGAAAATAAAATTTTGATATTATCACATGAAATAATTTCAATATTAAGTATCTTACCCCCTTATCCTTTGTATTATTTTGCGTTTACTTCATACTCAACTTCCTGCAAAAACAGCCCCTGTGGCTGCGCGGGTTCACTTGCTGCTACCGAGGATTTTATATCAAGAATATCTTTTATGCTGTTTACGTCTCTTTCGCCTAATCCAATATCAATCAAAGTGCCAACAATTAATCGAACCATATTGTGCAGAAAATCATTCGCCTGAATGGTAATCTGAATTTCACTTAAATCTTTGTATATATCAATTGCATAAATTTCTTTTTCTGTTGATTTTGTCTTCTTAACGGTAGAGAACTTCTTAAAATCATGTCTTCCAACTAACAGTGCTGCAGCTTCCTTCATCTTTGCTGCATCTAAATCATGGAAGCAATAATAAGTATATTTTCTTTCAAATACACTTTGTACTTCTCCAATTGCAATTCGATATAAATACGTTCTGGATTTTGCATTTAAACTGGCATGAAAACGTTCTGGCATTTCTTCCACTTCCACAACAGCAATGTCTCTTGGAAGGTAACGGTTAAAGTACTGTTTGATTTCATATAATTTCATTGTCGTATTTGTCTTAAAGTTAACAACTTGTCCGTAAGCGTGCACTCCAACTTCTGTTCGGCTTCCACAGAAAAGTTCAACACGTTCATTGGTCATTTTTTCAATTACACTTGTAATCTTACTTTCTATTGTGTTAATGCCTTCACCCTTTTCAAGACGTTTCCATCCTGTGTAGCGACTTCCATCGTATTCAATTGTTAGTTTAATATTTCTCATTTATTCTTTTCACCTTTGTCTTTTCTAAAATTAATGACTGCTTTCTATTATAACTAGTATTGCCTGAAATTACAACTTTAAATACAGGGATACCGCTAGGAGAATGCCTTGCGATTCATAGAATCTTGACAAACCTAATAATAGAAAAAGAGCTGCCAGACTTGTAATGTTGTATGGAGCTCTAAGGGAATTTCAATATGTTTTTGTGATTAATCAGCTAACACGCCTGTTATGGAGTAGATAACCCATTCCGCAATATTAGTTGCGTGATCCCCAATTCGTTCAAAATATTTGGCTACCATTAATAAATCAGCGGCCTGTTCACCGTATGTCGGGTTATCTTTAATCTCTTGAATAAGTTCTTTTTTTGCCTGCAGAAATAAGCTATCTACAATATCATCATGCTTGATTACTTTTTTTGCTCTTTCTTCATCACTGTTTACAAAAGCTTCGATGGCTTCTACCACCATGACGGTAGTTTCTTTTGACATCTTGCGAATGAAGTCAAGTTCCTCTGCATATGGATGTTCTGACAATAAAACTGTAATTTCTGAAATATCTTCTGCATGGTCACCGATACGTTCCATATCCGTAACCATTTTCAGTGCAGCAGATATCACGCGCAAATCTCTTGCCACTGGCTGCTGCTGTAAAAGCAGTTTAAAGCAGATATCTTCGATTTCCTTTTCCTGTGCATCAATGACGGAATCAAATTCAATTGTCTTTTGAGCTAATTCTGCATCCAAATGTATTAGTGCATTGACTGCCTGTTCAATTGCCTGTTCAATCAGATTTCCCATTTCAATCATATCATTGTGAAGCTTATCCAGCTGCTTGTCGAATCGGTTTCTCATCAACCAAACCTCCCTGTTATATAATCTTCCGTTTTCTTTTCCTTTGGCATAGAAAAAATCTGCTCTGTTCGTCCTGCCTCAATAATTTCTCCCAATAGAAAGAAAACTGTATTGTCAGACACACGAGTTGCCTGCTGCATGTTATGGGTAACCATAACAATGGTATATTGTTTTTTTAGTTCAAGTACCAGATCTTCTATCTTAGATGTAGAAATAGGGTCCAGTGCTGATGTTGGTTCATCCATTAAAATAACATCCGGGCAAACTGCCAAGGCACGAGCGATACATAGTCTCTGCTGTTGTCCACCAGACATTCCAAGCGCACTTTTCTTAAGACGGTCTTTTACTTCATCCCATATTGCAGCTTTTCGCAAAGAATCCTCTACGATAGCATCTAATTTTTGTTTATTACGAATCCCATGAGTTCTAGGACCATAAGCGATATTATCATAAATGCTCATAGGAAATGGATTTGGTTTTTGAAACACCATACCCACCCGTTTTCTTAACTGGTTTACGTTCATTTTAGAATAGATATCCTCGCCATCTAATAAAACGTTCCCTTCTATTCTACAGCCCTCTACTAAGTCATTCATTCTGTTTAATGTCTTCAAAAAGGTTGACTTGCCACATCCAGAAGGTCCAATAAATGCTGTAATTTCATTGGCAGGTATCGAAAGGTCAATTCCTTTCAAAGCATGAAAACTGCCATAATGCAAATGCAACTTCTCAACTCTAAACTTTTCACTCATATTATTTTCCTTCTTCCACCACAAACTTTTTTGCAATCCTTCCAGAGCACCAGTTTATCACTAGCACAATTGCGACTAAAACAACTGCCGTTGCATATGCTTCTTTCATATGAAGTCCCTCTCTTGATAAACTGTACATATGCACAGATAAGGTTCTTCCCGATTTAAATACATTCTTTGCTACATCTGTTATGGTACCAGATGTATAAATTAAGGCAGCAGTTTCTCCAACCATTCTTCCAACTGCCAATATGACACCGCCCAAAATACCTGGTGTTGCTGGTGGCAATACAATTCTGAAAATAGTTCTTAATTTTCCTGCTCCTAAGCCAAAACTTGCTTCTCGATAGGAATCCGGTACTGCTATCAAGGCTTCTTCCGTTGTACGGATTATAACTGGCAATACCATGATTGCTAAGGTAAAAGAGCCTGCCAGAATGGAATAACTCCATCCTAAATAATTTACGAAGAACAACATTCCAAACAATCCATATATAATGGAAGGAATTCCTGTAAGTGTCTCAGTTGTCAAACGAATCACCTTTACAAAACGGTTTCCTTTTCTTGCATATTCCGTTAAGTAAACTGCCGCAAATATTCCCAAAGGTACAGCAATTAAAAGTGCGATTCCTGTCATCATTAACGTATTTATAATCGCTGGCATCATGGAACAGTTATCTGATGAATAAGTCCATGCAAATAAGTCCGGTGTAAGATACGGTATTCCATTAACCAGAATATAGCCTATAATAAATACAAAGCATCCTACTGTAATTGCCGCAGAAAGCATAACCAAAAGATATAAAATCATTTTAATCCACCTTTCTTTTCATAAACGAGAATGCAAAGTTAATCATTAAAATAAACACAAATAATACAACACCTGTTGCAATTAAGGCTTCTCTGTGCAAATCTGTTGCATAGCCCATTTCTATAACAATATTAGCTGTTAAGGTACGAACTCCTTTTAAAATACTATCTGGTACTCTTGCCTGGTTGCCTGCAACCATAATAACTGCCATTGTCTCACCAATTGCCCTGCCAATTCCTAAAATAATTCCAGCGAAGATTCCTGATTTTGCAGCTGGCACAACTGCCGTAAATATACTTCTCTCTTTGGTAGCTCCCAGTGCCAAGGCTCCCTCATAATAGCTGTCTGGCACTGCACGTATTGCTGATTCTGAAACGGTAATAATAGATGGTAAAATCATAATTCCTAATAAAATAGAAGCTGTAATGATGCTGTTTCCATCGCCTCCAAAGGTATCTCTTACAAATGGCACCAATACAACTAATCCAAAAAATCCATAAATAACAGATGGAATACCTGCAAGTAAATCTACCGCTGGTTTCATAAAGCGGTATAAGCGTTTTGGACAATATTTTGCTAAATAAACTGCTGTAAACACACCGATTGGAACACCTATTATGATGGCACCAGCTGTTACATATAAACTTCCAAGAATCATCGGAAAAATTCCGAATATTTCATTGGTTGGTTTCCACTTCTCTCCTAATACAAATTCCCTAAACCCTATTTTATGAATAGCAGGGACACCATTTGCAAATAGAAAGATGCAAATGAATGCCACTGCTATAATAGAGGTACAGGCCGCAAGGAAAAACACAACCTTCATTGCTTTTTCACAT
>DBKX01000409.1:2450-3756 GCA_002297865.1 Lachnoclostridium sp. UBA739 | reverse complement strand
CAGAAACTCCACAATGCTGAACAGGGCCTTGCCCTAACAACCAAAAAAAGCGTGAGCATACGGTCATCTCACGCTTCCTATCCAAAATTCCCCACAGAATATTGAATAAAAGTCCTTTTTTCTTACTTTGTGTATTGTTTTCCTTTGAAAATATTATAAAACTTCCTAATTTTGTGTATTTGCTTACCCCAATAAACTTAACACATTTTTATATCCTTTTTAAAAGATATTCGCCACGAACACTTCCTTTCCGACAAGATTTGTCTTTTTATTTGTATTATACAATCTAAGGTACAACAAATGTATTACAAAAGAACCATCTTTTTGTCTCAAAATGTCTTCTTCTCCATTTTATTTTCCAATAAGCTCGCTGTAGTCATTTCTGCCCAGCTATAATTCACCATATATTCACCCATATAGGAATTTATAGCAACAGCATCTCCTTCCAGGAATTTGTAATAATCACACTCCACTTTAGAAATATCTACTGCAAGATAATTCCACCTTTTCACAAGTACATCTTCTATATTAACTTGTCGAAGTGATCGAACCAAGGAATGTATAATCGTCTGTGTTGCACTCTTTATCTTTTTTCGGTCATTTGCATCTTCCCAAAGGATTCCTGCAATTTCTGCAGTACTAGAACCAGCACCACGTCTATCTATTAAGTATGCAAATAGTTCTTTTGCCTTGCTTCTTTCAAATTGTACTGGCTGATTTTTAACAAACACATCAAAATTGCCAAAGGTATGAACAGACACCCTTTTTCCTCTATCTGTCTGCGCTGGTTTTGCAGGTCTTCGCCATTCTACCTCCATGCTGTCTAATGCTTCCACAATAAGTTCTTCCGTTGCTGGTTTTAATATGTACCCTTTTGCATGCAGCTGAAATGCTTCACATGCATACTGATTATGAGCTGACACAAATAAAATACGCACTGACGGACAAATTTCTTTTAACTGTTTCGCTAATTCAATTCCACCAATTCCTCTCATCTCAACATCTAAAAATGCATAATCTAATTTCTCATATCTCCCAATGATATCTCGGCTGCGCTCCAGCGCTTCTGCACTGTTATGAAACCCTTGAATAATAGAATTATCGAATACTTTTTCTAAAACGCGGATTAAGCTTCTCAATGCAAGCTGTTCATCGTCGACTGCAATAATATTCATTTTTATCTCTCCCTTGGGATATAAATCGATACTTCTGTACCAATTCCTTCCTCGCTTTTTATCTTCAATATTCCCTTACATTGCACCTTAATTCTCTTTCGAACATTTTCGATTCCAAGATGGTTCCCCCT
>DBKX01000409.1:0-2442 GCA_002297865.1 Lachnoclostridium sp. UBA739 | reverse complement strand
ATGATAAATAACATTTCCCTTTTTGTCGTATTTCATCCCTATGCCGTCATCTTTAACTACAATCACAACATATCCATCCTCTTCATATGTCTTTATCCATGCAGTTCCACCCTCTTCCTTTTTGCTAATACCATAGCGTACCGCATTTTCCACAATTGGCTGAATACATAGCGCTGGAACCTTAAAATCCATCACTGCCAAATCATATTCTACTTTTAGATAACTTCCAAACCTTAATGATTCAATTTTAAATAATTGGATACATGTTGAAGTTCCTTCTCAAAGGGAATCAGTTCTGTGGTGGACAAAGAATCCATATTGCCTCTTAGAAACTGTGCAAACCAAGATATCGCCTGGTGTGCTTTATGTGGTGCAGTCAAACATAATTCCTGAATACCAGTTAATGTATTGTACAGAAAATGAGGCTGTATCTGACTGAGCATAACGGTTATCCTGCTTTGCATAAGTTCTTTCTCTAATTCTTCTGCCCGTTTTCCCCGTTCATAATTTTTCTTCACATATACTAGCAGCGTTTTCGTCTGACCAATCGTAAAAATAAAGAGACCAAATTCCAAAACTACAATCATATACGATTTGGTGAATAAATAATGAATTACCTCAATAATAGCCGTTACTGTAAGAATGAGACAGGACCATAATAAATCTTTTATTCTTTTATCAGAATGTTTTCTATAATCCATCAAAAGAAAAATTATCATGAAAGTGAGCATGAATATGAAAACAGGGAGACAGTATAATATCATTTCGGCTCCGTCTGCTATTCCATGTGCCTGAAGTAGTAGATACAAAACTCCGATACTAGACCAAATCATGATAAAACAGTCTGCTATCACTCTGAATTTATGACTAACTAGATATCCTTTCAGATTGTACAATAGGAAATCACATATTAGTAGTTGCAACAGATAATCTAAAACCATAATAAAGATGCTGTTTTCCAATAAAAGTGTTATGTAATGGTAATCAATCATTGTACACGCACCACCAGCTATCATAAGCAGTCCACATGAAAAACTTCCCTCTGGCAAAGGCATTTTCATAAATTTAAACGCCTGTAATGCTGCTAAAAACAGCATTCCTAAAACCATAATCGAAAACGATATGCATAATTTTAATAATATCTTTCTAACTTGTTCTGACAATAATATGTAACGTTCTCCCACACAAATATTAGACAATAAATGTTTATAAACAAATGCATCATTATCTTGATAGACCAGCTGAATTCGAATTTCTACCTGATCATGTACTTCGATTCCCTTTGATTGAAAAAATGCCCATTCAATCCCAGCCGACTTTACAATACCTGGCTTACTATTATCACCGCCGTAATCAAATATCCGATACCCATTTTGAAAAATTTGCATTTTCATACTGCTAACAAGCATAAATAATTTCTTATCTCTTGGAATCTGCTGATCAAAGTGTCCTTTTAAGATAATCTGTGACATTTGCTCTGCATTTGGATAACTTTTCTCTGTCAGCTCATACGGGGTTGATGTCTCTGTTTCCTGATAAGTTCCGACAAAATGACAGTATACCATCTTTTCCTTATTATTTGGAAATTTCCAGCCTACTCGTTCGATGTAAAACAAAAAAATAAGAATGATTAGCATAAAAACTACTCTGAATACACGTCTTACACAATGATTCCATTCTCGTTTCATCTTCTACAGTACTCCTTACCGCATTCTCTTTCCTCTGATAAAATTATTTTACCTTAACAATTGCCGCTATGCAAGAGAGATAGTATCTGAGAATTTTCCTTTTACAGCAAAAAAGGTATAGCGCCATACATTTCATGTGCTATACCCTTTTATGTAATTTAATTCATGTCGTTCCAATTATTTATTGCTGCTTACTAAAACGCCATCGTAATATACATCATAACCATTTTCCACAAAATCACTGTATGCACTCCAGTCTTCCTGAGTCAAACGTGCACCAATGGATAAACTTCCTTCCCCTGCTGTCAAAATCTCATCTGTGTCAAATGTAATTTCTACGTAGCCATCATGGAAAGTTCCTTTTATACAAGGTGCGAGATTTACGTAATAAGGTGCTTTGGATAACTGTAAACCGGCATTGTCACACCAGAAAATCTGATTCTTGTTTCCGCTCTTTGTGTAATTGTAACGGATTGTTAATTTGGAAAGTTCAACTGGCTTAGAACCAGATGCACTAATTGTATAATTCTGATTAATGCCACCTGCAAACTGAGATTTTATAGTTACAACTGGTTTCACATCTGTTGTCGGATTACTGCTTGGTTCTACACTTGGCTTAACACTTGGTGCCACACTCGGTTTAACACTTGGTTCTACACTTGGCTCTACACTTGGCTCAGCACTTGGTACCACACTTGGCTCTACACTTGGCTCTACACTTGGCTCTACACTTGGTTCTACACTTGGTTCTACA
>DBKX01000235.1:2611-3605 GCA_002297865.1 Lachnoclostridium sp. UBA739 | reverse complement strand
TTAGTATTAAAAACGCTGTATCTTTGGGAACAAGCAGCACATGTGTCACCTAAACGAAACCTCGAACATAATGAAACAAAAAGTGTCTTTGCTTATTGGTGTTATTGCAGTTGTTGTAATAATATTGCTTTCAATAAAAAAGCCTTCTCGTATTCCTGAACACTCTAAGATAGATGGTACTAATGCAGTACTGAAAAATCAAAATCAAAAAGTAAGTTTGAAGAATTATCAGGTAAATTTCTATATGGAAAATTCCGCCAGTATGGATGGTTATGTCAATGGCAATACGGAATTTAAAGATGTACTTGGTAAAATGATAGTGTCTTCTCATCACAGTTGTAAAGGTACTGATTTCTTTTTTGTTAATAATCAAGTTTACAAAGCCAATGAAAGCGCTATTGATTTTATTCAAATGTTGAATCCTGCTAATATCAAAGTGGGCAATGTTGGTACTACAGATGTAAATCAAATTTTTAGGAATATATTGAAAGAGACTAAGAAAAATGTTATATCCGTTCTTTTCTCTGATTGCATTTATTCTGTTACAGATGTGAATAGCCAGTTGGACAATGCAAAGAATGCAACGACAGATGCATTCTTGACAGCATTGGCAAAAGACAATTCTTTGGCTACTATAATTCTTCAATTCGTTTCGGCTTTTGATGGATATTACTATGACAGAAATGACAAGCCTTTTGTATGTAGGTCGTCACGTCCTTTCTATGTCGTGATTACCGGCAATAGGGATGCTCTTAAATCTCTATATGCAGACTTTAAGGTTAATAACTTGCCTGGATTGAAAAATAAATGTTTTTTGTCATCAGAGAGCTGGACTTTGGATGAAAATAATGCATGTGCTATAATATCTGATTATTCAAATGCTCGAAGAATCAAGACGATGAGAAACTACTTGGATTTAGATGAAATCTCTTTGGATAGAAGTTCTTCTTCTTTGCAATTTGCGATAGGTGTAGATTGTTCCAATATCTTTGTT
>DBKX01000235.1:1976-2572 GCA_002297865.1 Lachnoclostridium sp. UBA739 | reverse complement strand
GCCAGATAGTTATAAGGTAATTGCTGTTTCAAGGGCATCCTCTTCTGCTATAGGAGATTTCTCCGCTCAACCATCAAAACCTTACGCTATAACGCTAAGTGTACCTAATGGCTCTTTTGCTCCGATGGTTACTTTGAGTTTGAAAAAGGGAATTCCTTCTTGGGTGCGAAAGGCTAATGTAGCTGATGATTCAGGTTATGTTCCTTCATCTACCCAAAGTTTTGCAATTCAGAAGATGATAGAGGGTATTTCTGCGGCATACAATGAAGATTATGCTGATTACTATAAAGTTCAAGTAAACATTAATAAATATAATAAATGATATGGCTGATATTGTAGCAAACTTTTTTGAGTTGTGGGGATGGGCTTATTTAGGTCCATTTTCCCAGTATATGTATAAGGCAGACTTATACTTTGTGCCATTTTTATGGTTGTTGTTGCTGCCATTGGTAGTGTTGTTCGTGTATTATAAGCTTTGGGATAATATTCGCTTGGCCAAAACTTGGATCTGGTTTGTTGTTGTGCTTGTTGTGTCTTTGATTGTAGCAGCCATAGGTTTTAGTAACGCAGATAATGGCTTGTACGATTACTTAAAC
>DBKX01000235.1:1710-1952 GCA_002297865.1 Lachnoclostridium sp. UBA739 | reverse complement strand
AGTAAAATAGAAGATGAAGATTATATTTATTTTTCCATAATTTGCTTATTTTGGTCATTTGTATGGTCTTCCATCTTGTCGATGATATTAAAATTCTTTAGTGTAAAGAGTAGGTATATTCCATTTTAATTAAAAACCTTATGAGTAAGTTATATCTATTTGGAATTGGTGGAACTGGTTCACGTGTAATCAGGTCACTCACGATGTTGCTGGCTTCTGGTGTCGAGGCTGGCGTTGATACT
>DBKX01000235.1:1237-1657 GCA_002297865.1 Lachnoclostridium sp. UBA739 | reverse complement strand
GATTTAAGTAATGGAGACTTGACAAGAACGGTCAGTTTGCTTAAAAAATATAAAGAAATACGTTCTGAGTTGTCTTTTGGTTCGGAAATCAAGTCTTGCTTTTTCAAAACAGAGATAGATGACCAAGGGACGGACTTTAGATTGCCGATAGCGAATGTAGGAAACAAGACATTTGGGCAATATGTTGAGTATGACAATTTGAATAGAGAAGATAAAGCGATGATGAGTCTTCTCTTCAGTGACAAAAATCTCAATGCGCAAATGCAAGAGGGATTTAAAGGAAATCCTAATATGGGTAGTATCGTGTTGAATGATTTTTGTGACCCTAATAACAATGTTTTGGCAAATTTGTTGTCGGGCTTTTCTGATGGTGATAAGATCTTTATTATTAGTTCTATTTTTGGTGGAACTGGAGCGGCG
>DBKX01000235.1:381-1198 GCA_002297865.1 Lachnoclostridium sp. UBA739 | reverse complement strand
TCCCTTTGTTGTTGAAGACTTTCAGACAGGCACAACAATTTAATACATTTGCGAACCCTGCGATTATATCAAATGCTCCAATTGGTGCTCTGTCGGTATTGCCATATTTTGGTTTGCAGTCAGATGGTAATAGTGAAATCAATATGGCAACGTTTATAACCAAGGCTAAGTCTGCTCTGACATATTATCAGAATAATTTAGATACGGATGCCTTGTATTATATTGCTGATGGTATGACAAGTTCGTATGATAATGTGGAAGGTTCTGATGGACAGAAAAATGATGCACATCTGATAGAAATGGCCTCTGCATTGGCTGTTATAGATTTCACGAAAGATTCTCAAATTGTTAGAGGGTCTAAAATCTATAAGGAATTTGCTACCGAGCAAGAGGCTAACACTATGGATTTGAGTCTGATGTCTCCTTCTACAAGGAAAATTTTGGCTTCTTCTTTGATTTCATTCTATGTTTTTTCTCAATTCTACCAACATCATCTAAAGGAGACTTTTGATGCAGCGTGGGCAAAAGCGAGAAATTTCAAGCCAGATATGTTGAGTGAAGGATTCTATCGAAATCTGGATACCTTTATCGATTATTTTAAATATAATGCCAAAGATAATGACGGCTGGTTAGTGGAAATGGCAAGAAATAGTAGAGCGTTTCAGCCATTTAACTTAGAAGGATACAACAATATCTTCCATTCTATAAATGGATATCCTCCAAAGCAAGTAGGTTTCTTTGGAAAACTTTTTGCAAACAAAGATGGATTTGTCCTTATAGATGATGAAATAGCGAAGTCTTCTAACGGCGTTGACAA
>DBKX01000235.1:0-311 GCA_002297865.1 Lachnoclostridium sp. UBA739 | reverse complement strand
TTAGTATAGTATGCCACACGTATATAGATTACATACAGGAGGTCCCCAAACATTAGATGGTTGGGATATTTCTAAACAATATGGACCGAAAGAGATTAACAATATTGTTGACCCGTCTGGAGCTACGGCAAGTTTGCCAATAACCTCTGTACCTACACCTTTTGCAAGTTTGGAACTTGCGAGAAATGCTTTTGAAATCTGTGGAACCGTTGACAAGAATGGCTCAAATAATATTATGGGAGGTACTATCTACCATAAGATAGTATCGTTTTCTTTGGATACATTGGAAATCTTCTTCAACTTCAATAAGT
>DBKX01000012.1:28658-30360 GCA_002297865.1 Lachnoclostridium sp. UBA739 | reverse complement strand
GAAAAGCTGATTTTATGATTGCAGGAGGAGTTGACCCATTTTCAAGGGTGGCATTTACAGGATTTAATAGATTATTGTCGGTTGCACCAGAGACCTGCCAGCCATTTGATGGTGAAAGAAAAGGAATGATTGTAGGTGAGGGAGCAGGAATACTAGTAATGGAGACATTAGAAAGTGCTAAGAAGCGAGGAGCTTCTATATATGCAGAAGTTCTTGGATATGGATTAGGTTGCGATGCACATCATATGACCACTCCTCATCCAGAGGGATATGGTGGTGCCAGAGCAATAAAGGCTGCACTAGATTGTGCTGGTGTTACTATAGAAGATATTGATTACATAAGTGCACATGGTACAGGTACAAAGGAAAATGATAGAATTGAAACAAAGATTATTAAAAAAGTATTTAAAGAACGAGCAAAAGAGGTACCAATGAGCTCTATTAAATCTATGATTGGACATACAATGGGAGCAGCAAGTGCTATTGAGGCAGTATTATGTGCGCTTGTTGTAAAAAATAATAAAATTCCACCTACCATCAATTTCAAAATTCCAGATCCAGAATGTGATCTTGATTATGTCCCAAATGTATATAGAGAATGTAAGGTAGATGTTGCGTTATCTAATGCATATGCCTTCGGCGGAAATGATGCTGCATTGCTAATTGGAAAATATCAAGAATAACATTTGGAGGGGATGAATGAATGAAGTCAGAATCAAGAGTTGTGATTACCACAATGGGAGTAGTTTCACCCATTGGAATAGGGAAAGAAGAATTCTTTCGTGCAATCGAAAGGAATCAGTCAGGTATTAAACCAATAACACTGTTTGAGTCAGAGGACGTTAAAGGAATAGAGGCAGGAGAAATTACAGAGTTTAAGGCAGAAGACTATCTTGGAAAACGTGGACTTAGAAATTTAGACAGAAGTACCCGTCTGCTTTTAAGTGCAACGAAGCTTGCAATGGAAGAGAGCGGAAGAGAATTTACAGAAGAAGAGTTAGAAGAAACAGGGACAATTATAGGAACTGGATTTGGTGGAGTACATAGTATAGGTACTTTTGATAGAGATTCACTGGAAAATCCCAATTACGTGAATCCAACTTTTTTCCCAAACACAGTTATTAATGCACCAGCTAGCCAGATAAGTATTAAATATGGTATTAAGAAATTTAATATGACTGTGAGCAATCTTTTTACAGCTAGTACAGATGCGATAGGAATTGCATATAACAGAATAAAATCAGGCAAGGATAAGGTTATTTTTACAGGTGGAGTAGAAGAACTGTGTGAAGAGATATTCTTTGGATATTATTATAATAATCTTCTCTTAGATAAAAAGAAAGATAGAAACGATGGAATCGTTTTGGGAGAAGGTGCGGTTGTATTTTTATTAGAGGAATTGGAACATGCAAAAAATAGAGGAGCCAATATTCTGGCAGAAATCACTGGGTATGGTACATGCTGTGATGCTGGTTTAGAGTATAATTATAACAAAGAAGCTGTAGGTGCTGTGCAGGCAATGCGAATGGCTTTGGAATCATCCAATGTAAAGCCTGAAGAGGTTGATTTGATTTCTATGAGCAGTAATGGAAAGCGAGCTGGAGAGGATATGGAAAACAGAGCAATATCAGAAGTATTCGGCTCAGATTTTGCTGAGGAAAGAAAAGAAAAAGTAAAAAAATTAACAGGTGAATGTATAGGT
>DBKX01000012.1:24942-28626 GCA_002297865.1 Lachnoclostridium sp. UBA739 | reverse complement strand
TCAGGAGCGATGCAGATTGCTGCAGCCATCTATGCTCTTCAAGAGAAGAAAGAAGCTTCTAGATATAGTGGCATTAACACTGTTATCATCAATTCGTTTGGATGTAACGGAATGAATTCATCATTGATAGTTAGGAAAAATTCCTAAGTATAAAGAGAAAAAATAAAAAACATTAGGAGGAATTAATTATGGAATTAATTGAAGTTAAAACAAAAGTAAAGGAAATTATTGCAGAGATTATCGAGATGGAAGTAGACGAATTCAAAGATACAGATTCTTTTGTAGATGATTTGGGACTGGATTCACTAAAAGCATTGGAGATTCTAGCAGCGGTAGAAAAAGAATTTAAAATTGAAATTCCAGAAGAAAAGCTTGCAGAATTGACAACAGTAGATAATACAGTAAGTATTGCAATGGATATTATAAATCAGTAAACCAGTTATAGAAAATGGAGCTGATTAAAGAGGAAGGCTGTTAATTATGTACATGGACTTTGAAGAAATTAAAAAAATGATTCCACAGAGATTTCCAATTATTATGGTAGACAGAGTGGAATCCTTTGAAAAAGGTAAGAGTATAACAGCATTAAAGAATGTAAGTGGAAATGAAATGCATTTCCTGGGACATTTTCCAGAACAGGCAGTTATGCCGGGTGTATTAACTATTGAGGCAATGGCACAGACTGCGGGTATTCTCGCGATGCTTACATATGCCGATCGCGAACGAGCAAGTAATAAGTATTTTTTTGGTTCTGTTAATAAATTGAGATTTCTAAAACCAATAGTTCCGGGTGATCAAATGAAAATTTATGTAGAAGCAATTAAAATGACTTCCGTTGCCAGTCTAGTAAAGGCAGAAGTAAAAGTCGATGATACCGTTGTGGCAGCAGGGGAACTTTCGTTTGCTTTGCCTAAGTAGATTTTATGGGAGAAAATGAATGAGAGAACAGAGAGTAGTGATTACTGGAATTGGTGTTGTTTCACCAGCTGGCATTGGAAAAGAAGAATTTGCAGAATCTATATTTAATGGAAGAAATACAATAGAAGAAGTTAATCTATTTGATACAAGTTTTGTAAAGCCTCAAATGCTTAGCAAGATAAAAGAATTTGATTTTGCTAGATATCTAAAAAAGGAAGAGTCAGATCATTTAAGTGATGTATCTATGAAATCTGTTATAGCTGCGAAACTAGCCATTCTAGATTCGCAGCTAAAACTAAATAAAGAGAATGGAAAACATGTAATTGATTCTGTAGAACCTTTTGATATTGGAGTTTCTTTAGGAACTGGGGTTGGTGAGTCTATCGATATTGAAACAATGACGGAGACTGTTGTAAAGAAGGGGTGGAAATTTGTTCCTGAACCTCTACTTCGGAGGTTTCATAATAATGATATTGCCAAGGATGTTTCTGATTATTTCGGAATAAAAGGTGTCAATCAGGTTTTCTCTACAGCATGTTCTGCTGGAAATGATGCAATTGTCTACGCATATAATCAGATTAAACACAACAAGGCGAAAATTATGATAGCTGGTGGTGCAGAAAGTCTATCTAAAACATCTATCATTGGTTTTTTAAGAATGAATGCAATAACACACGAATTATGTTGCCCATTTGATCTTAACAGGAAGGGAACGACTCCTGGAGAAGGAGCAGGTATTGTTATCCTTGAGTCCTATCATCATGCATTGCAGAGAAAGGCACATATTTATGCGGAAATTGCTGGATATGGAGTGAGCTGTGATGCATTTCATTTAACAAAACCAGATGGTTCAGATATGGGAGGGCCAGTTAAAGCTCTTATCAAGGCAGTAAAATCAGCAAATATAAGAGAATCGGATGTTGATTATATCTGTGCTCATGGTACAGGAACTAAGGCAAATGACTTAATGGAAACTAGGGCCATCAAACACGTCTTTAAAGAAAGTGCACGTAACATTCCAATAAGTTCGATCAAGTCTATGATAGGACATACTGGTGGAGCATCAGGTGCACTCGGAGCAATTGCCTGTGTTCTTGCGATGCAAAAGAACATGGTGCCTCCAACAATTAACTATTGTACGAAAGACTCAGAATGTGATTTAGATTATGTTCCTAATAAGGCGAGAGAAAAAGAAGTAAAGATAGCGATTAATAATTCATTTGCATTTGGAGGAAACAATACCTGTCTTGTTCTAAAGAAAGACAGGTCAATTGATACATGAAAAAGGATATCTTAGGAGAAAAGTATGGAATCAGGAGTTTGTATCACTGGTATAGGAGTCATTTCGCCAGTGGGAACTGGTGTGAATTGCTTCTGGAAGGCTTTAAAAGAGAAAATAAATGGGTTAGGTAATCTGGAGCTTGCAGATTTGTCAGACTTTAATGGTATGAAAGCTGGACAAATAACGAATTTTGAACTATCAGATTATGTAAAAGAGAAAGGGTTAAGGTATTATAGCAGGGCGATGGGATTTGTCTCCGCTGCATCCAACCTTGCTCTTGATGACGGAAACTATTGTATAAATACAGAACATGAGGACACAACAGGTATTGTTCTTGGTTCTTCCTTTGGCAACGTTGAAAGTATTAAGAACTTTTATCAGGAGGCTTTAGAAGAAGGTGCTAGATATGTCAATCCAATGATGTATCCTAGAACTATGATGACAATTCCTGCAAGTCAGATTTGTATCAATCATAAGATAAAAGGAATTAATAGAACATTTTCGCATGGTGCAGTCTGTGGGATGGATTCCATATGTTATGCAGCAGAACTTATCCAAAATCAGGAATATTCTGTTATGCTAGCAGGAGGAGTGGAAGAACTTAATTCTGTTGTAATGGCAAAACAGATGTATTGTAATGGAGAATCACAGAAAGCAGCTCCAGGAGAGGGCTCTGGGATGGTTCTACTTGAGAATACTCAGGCGGCGATAGAGAGAAGAGCAGATATTTATGCGGAAATAATTGGCTGGTCACATTTATATAACTGTGAGGGCAATAAGGAAGAAGTAGTTTATGAGACGATTAAATCATGCATGGAGAGGGCAATAGTAGATGCCGCTGTATCGCCAGAAGAAATAGGAACAGTATTTATGCAGTCAGTACCAGGCAGTATGCCATATAGTGCTGAAATTAGAGCAATTGAACAGGTTCTGGGAGATAAGAAGGGTATTCAGCTATTTACTATACAATCCTATACTGGAGACTGCATGGGAGCATCCAGTGCGATGCAGGTTTGCGCAGGGGCTTATAAACTACAAGAAGATAAAAAGGAAAAGTTTGTGCTTTGCAATGCTTTTACAAGTGATGCAGCGTATACGACAGTAATTTTAAAGGGAATGAGTAGATAAAATGAAAATAGGATTTATTGCGTTAAAGAACATTTTATTAGGCGAACATTTTATTGATTTATGGACAAGTCAAAAAGAAGTGAATGCCTATAAAAGATTATATACCTGTCCAAATTTGGGGCTTTTAACAGTTGCTGGATTAGTAGATGATTCATTTGAAGTAAAATATGTAGATGAGAATCAAAGAGAAATTGATTTTGATGAGGACTTTGATGTTGTGTGTTTATCGCCCGTTGCACAGCAGGTGTCGAATGCATACCATGTTGCAAAGGAATTTATGGCACGAGGGGTGAAAGTGGTTATTGGTGGAATTCACGCAACGGTTGCAACGGAAGAAGTAAAAGAACACTGTGACT
>DBKX01000012.1:23942-24911 GCA_002297865.1 Lachnoclostridium sp. UBA739 | reverse complement strand
TATGGCTGGAGAGGGTGAAGTATTCTGGCAAGAGTTTCAAGAGGATTTAAAAAAGGGAGAGTTAAAACCAATATATCGAAGTTATACAACTGCCCCAGCGGATTTAACTAAGTCGCCAGTACCTCGTTACGACTTGTTGGAGAATCCAGAGTATTCTAGAGTAATATCGGTACAAGTGACTAGAGGATGTCCAAGGGACTGTGAGTTTTGCGCATCTTCAAAATTATATGGAAAGTCTTATCGAAGAAAGACGGTGGAACAGGTAATACGTGAAGTGCGTAAAATAAAAGAAATCTGGAAAAAACCATATATTTATTTTACAGACGATAATTTGTTTGTAGATCGAGAGTTTTCTAAGAAACTTTTAACTGAATTGATACCTCTTAAAATAAGATGGTATGCATTCTCTGATATTTCTATTGGAGAAGATGATGAACTACTAGAGCTAATGGCAAGAAGCGGGTGTACACAGGTTACATTTGGGCTTGAAAGTCTTTCAGCTGAAAGTCTTGGAAGCGTAAGTAAGTGGAAAAAAAGATATCTGAGTAAATATCCTGAATTGATAGAAAATATACAATCTCATGGTATTGGTGCATTTGGTTCGTTTTGTGTTGGGCTGGATGAAGATGATACTTCTGTATTCCCAAGAATTCGAGATTTTGTAATCAACAATCATCTATTTGGAACGAGTTTTTCAATTCTGACCCCATTTCCAGGAACAATTCTTCATGAAAAACTGAAAAAGGAAAATAGAATATTGGATTATAACTGGGATCATTATACTTGTTTTGATGTGGTATACCAACCTAAGAAAATGACTGTTCAAGAATTGGAAGAGGGATTTCGGTGGTTGTATCAGGAGATATATTCAGAATATGTAACGAATAAAAGGCTTCGTTATTTTTCTGAGATTATGTTAAAACGTGGTGAAAAACTGCGAAGTGAAAAAAAATAGGTGGTGAATAAGTG
>DBKX01000012.1:23103-23902 GCA_002297865.1 Lachnoclostridium sp. UBA739 | reverse complement strand
TGATGTATTTTGCAGGAATAGATATAGGTTCAATGACAGCAGAAACTGTAATTATTAATGACAAAAAAGAAATATGTGCAAGTTTCATTGTAAAATCAGGTGCCAGTCATAAGGAAGCGTTAGAGAAGTCATTTGAACAAGCGTTAAATATGGCTCAAATTACAAGGGAAGATATTAAATATATTGTTAGTACAGGATATGGAAGAATCAATGTGGATTTCGCTGACAAACAAGTAACTGAAATTGCGTGTCATGGTAAGGGTTCACATTTTTTGTTCCCGAATACAAGGACTGTAATTGATATTGGTGGACAAGATAGTAAGATTATTAAATTAAATAAAAAAGGAAAAGTTATTGATTTTCTTATGAATGATAAATGTGCCGCAGGTACTGGTCGTTTTTTAGAAGTTATGGCAAACGCTCTCGAAATTAATGTTGAAGAGTTGGGAGAATATTCCATGAAATCACAGAAGCCTGCAAAGATTAGCTGTATGTGTGGCATTTTTGCCGAATCAGAAGTTGTTTCTAAAATTGCCAGTGGAGAGACCAAAGAAGACATTGTAAGAGGTTTACATAATTCAATTGCTTCTAGAATATTAGGAATGGTAAACCGGGTGAAAAAGGAAGAAGAAGTAACAATGACAGGTGGTGGTGCAAAAAATATTGGAGTTGTGCATGCAATGCAGGAGCAGTTGAAGTGTCAGATAAATGTTCCAGAAGATCCTCAGATTGTTGGGGCGCTTGGAGCAGCACTTTTTTCTTTGGAGGAATACTATGCAAATAATGAATAATGTTTACT
>DBKX01000012.1:15050-23090 GCA_002297865.1 Lachnoclostridium sp. UBA739 | reverse complement strand
GACTTGTAAGTGGAAACTATCTTGCCAAAGCAGGTAAGAAAGTACTGCTTGCAGAACAGCATTTTCAGCCAGGTGGTTGCTGTACGTCATTTAAAAGAAAGGGATTTACTTTTGATGCTGGGGGACATTTCTTTGGAAGTTTTGGGGAAAAGGGATTTTTACGTAAAATAATTCAAGATTTAGAGTTAGAAGATAAAATAAAATTTAAGGAAGCAGAACCTTCGGATTATTTAGTATTTCCTGACTTTACAGTGAAGATAGTGAGAGACCTGAGTCACATTGAACAGCAGTTAAAAAGTATATTTCCGGACGAGGAAGAAGGAATTACAAAGTTTTTGTCCTATTTGAAAACATTTAATTACACAATGAGTTTTCGAATAAAGGATAAAACGTTTAGAGAGATTCTGGATTCGTTCTTCCGAGATGAAAAAATCAAAGCTGTTTTTGATGTGCTTCTTTTATATATAGGACTTCCGTCGAAACAGATGTCTGCGGTTGCTGGAATTATATTGTTTCGGGATTTTATTCTGGACGGCGGTTATTATCCGTTAGGCAGTATGCAGAATTTCTCAAATATGTTAGCACAACAGATGGAAAAATTCGGTGGAACAGTAATGCTTTCCACAAAAGTAGAAAAAATAAACATAGAAGAAAATAAGGTAACTGGAATTACACTAAAAGATGGAGGTATCATTCAGTCCGACTATGTAATCTCCAATGCAGATGCTAACCAGACATTTCTAGACATGATAGGTGAAGAACATCTAGAGCAAAAGTTTGTTACAAGATTAAAAGAAATGGAGCCATCGGTATCGCATTTTAATGTATATCTGGGAATCAAGTCAGAGGCAGTAGAAAATTTAGCTGTAAAGGGCAATACGTGGTATGTTCCAGAGTATGATATAGAAAAAATTTACAACAAAATGCGTACGAATCCTTTCCACGAAAATGGATTTATTCATATTGCATTTCCTTCATTTTATGATGAAAGTTTGTCGCCAGAAGGACATGAATCGATATTTTTAACGATTTTGGCTCCATTTAAAAATGTTTCCTATTGGAAAGAACAGAAAGAATCTCTCAGTCAGCTTCTAATAGAGAGGGCGGAACATATTATTCCAGAATTGTCCCAAAATATCGTGGTGAAAGAGATTTCTACACCTCAGACCATTTATCGTTATACCTTGAATAGTCAGGGCGCCAATTATGGATGGGCTATGAAGAATTCACAAGTCAGTAGATTGAGACTTAATCAGAAGTCGCCAGTAAAGGGATTATATCTGGCTGGTCACTGGACTCTTCCTGGTGCTGGGCTGGCAACAGTGGCACAGTCTGGATATACTGCAGCTAAAATGATATTAGAAGACACACATTAGGGGGAGTTGTATGTTAAAGGAATATTTTGATTGGTCCGAGGATTTGATTAAAGATATGAAAAAACCTGTTATCGGATGGACTTGTGCTTATATGCCAGAAGAAGTTATACTTGCAGCAGGGGCGCATCCATTTCGCTTACAAGGAAAGGAATTGCAGCAAAATATATGTGAGCAGTATTTGCCAAATTTCTTTTGCCCTTATGGAGCAAATATAGCTAACACTGCTTTAGCTGGAGGATTTGACTTTTTAGCAGGAGTAATATTTACTAACTCTTGCAATGCCATGGAACGTGTGTATGATGTATGGAAAACGTATGCTGGTGTTGGGCAAGCTTTCATGCTGGATGTACCAAGGAATAACTCTAATCGCTCCAAGGAGTATTACAAAAAATCAATTAGAAAATTAATAAATAGTTTGGAAAAGCAGTTCCAAATAAAAATAACTGATTCAGATTTACAGAAGGCAATAAAGCAAACAAATCAAACAAGAGCATTGCTGAACGAACTTTCTGACATGTGCTTACGTCAAGCAGCGGATATTACAACGGAGGAACTTCTTAAGGTTATAGAGGCATGTTCGTATATGGAACGTGAGCGTTATAACGAAGCTTTAGCACAGTTTGTATCAGAATTAAAGAAAAGTGAGAAGCCAAGAAGAGGCAGGGCATCCCGTATCATGCTCTCAGGATGTGTACTGTATGATTGTGAGCTGATTCAAATTATTAAGAAAACAGGAGCTGTTGTAATCGGAGATGAGTTATGTACGGGTAGTCGATACTATGACTTCCTTATTAAGGAGTCAGGAGATCCTGTGGATAATATTTGTGATGCTTACTTATCAAAGAGTCCTTGTCCTCGTATGGAAGGAAGTGCATCTACACGAGCAAATAATCTGTTGAAAATAATTGATAAGTATGACATTGATGCGGTAATATATCACTCGCTAAAATTCTGTATTAATCACTCCTATGATTATATGCAGATGAAGGAGCTTTTGAATGATGAGGGCATTCCAGTACTACTTGCGGAAAGTGATTTTAGTAAGAGTGGACTGGAGCAGCTTAGAATTAGAGTGGAGGCATTTATGGAAATGCTTTCTTAAGGAACAAAAGGAGGACAGATACGTGAATTCACCATATATTTCCCAGTTTAGATTAACAAAGGGGATCTCGAAATACCTTGATTTGCAGTCTCATCAGAAGACACTCAGTCTCCATTATGACTTACTCAAAAATGGCATAGAAGATGATTCTTCAATGATATTAACAGAAGTGATTATGCCATCCGAAATTTTCTATGCAATGGGGCTTACACCTATATTTGTAGAAAGTCTAGGTTCCTTTCTTGCATCTGTAAAAATGAATGACAAAATAATAAAAAAAGCAGAAAACCTAGGGGTGAACCAGGATATATGTGCCTATCATAAATGTGTGATTGGTGCATTAAGTGATGGATATATCCCATATCCTAAGGCTTTTGTACATTCTTCTTACTGGTGTGATGATATGATTAAAGTTGGAGATTATTTGGCTTCACAATTTAAGCAGAATGTATTTAATATTGATATTCCCTTTCATTATGATGAAGATGCAGTTGATTATGTTGCAAATCAGTTTGAAGAGTTAACTCACTACTTGGAGAAGGTTACAGGACATACATTTGACATGGAAAAATTAAAAGAGGCATTCAGATACTCGAATGAGGCAAGAGAATATTGGGTAAAAGCAAATAAGCTGAGAGAAGAATCACCATGTCTAATGTATGGAAGTGATGCAATGCAGATGCTTCCTATGCTGTTATCCAAGCTTGGACATCCTGAAGCTGTGGACGTGTTAAAAACATTTTATGAAGAACTACTTTATAGGCGTGAAAATCCAGATTGTGGGATAGGGAAGGAAAGATTTAGGCTGTTATGGCTTCATTTCTTCCCATTTTACGATATTAACATGATGCGGTATATTGAGAAAGAGTTAGGGGCTGTTATTGCATTTGAGGAAAACTGTAATGTGTACTGGGAAGAACTTGATGAGAATGAGCCATTTCGTTCACTTGCTAAGAAAATTATGCAGCATACAGGTTTCGGCTCTGCGAGTAATCGTGTGAAAGCAATTCAAAAGTTTGTGGAGCAGTATAAAATAGATGGAGTCGTCCACTTTTCACAAACATGCTGCAGGCCGTTTCGTGGTTCTGTCTCTTTTATACGTGATGCGCTTAGAGAAGATGGAGTACCATTTTTAGAACTGTCAGGAGATGTTTTGGACAGTCGTAATTATTCAGAAGGACAATTGAAGATAAGAATTGATGCCTTTATTGAAATGTTGCAAAATTAGGAGAGAAATATGGAACAAGTATGGAAATTAACACAAAAAAAACAAGTTGGTCTGCTTACTTTTTGCAGCTATCCTAAAAATTTCTTAAATGAGGATGTAATGCTGGAACTTAATCAAGTTCTCGATCAGATAGAGCAGGATGAATCAATACGAGTTGTAATTATTAATAGCGAAATAGAACATGTTTTTATCTCTGGAGCAGATGTCAATATTTTTAAAAATGAAAATGAAGAAAAAGTGTTTGAGTTCATTGAGTTATCGAGTGCTATTTTTGAAAGAATGGAACATATGGAGAAGCCTTTTATTGCGGCTATCAATGGTGTATGTCTAGGTGGAGGGTGTGAATTCGCACTTGCCTGTGATATCAGAGTAGCGTCAATCGAGACTAAGATTGGTCTGCCAGAAATAATTTATGGTTTGATTCCAGGAGGTGGAGGCATTAAAAGACTTATGAGTTTAGTGCCGAAAGGGCAAATAATGAGAATGCTTCTCACAGGAAATTCATTTCAAGCGAGAGAAGCACAGCAGATGGGACTTGTTGATGTAGTAACAAGTAATGAAGAACTTTTAAAGGAAGCTTATAAAATTGCCAATAGAATTGCGATGCAGTCTCCACGAATCGTAAAGAAGATGAAGGCTCTCGTTCAAGAATATTCAACGGAAGCGTTTGAGAGGACAACTGAGAAGGAGATTCAGTACACAAGAGAAGTTATGACTTCAGATGATTGCAAGGAAGGGTTAGATGCGTTTTTTCACCGAAGACTCCCAAAATATTAGTAAGAGAAATTAACGAAAGGAGGAAAACAATGAGTACATATCCAAATTTATCTGTAGACTACTATGAACATTATGCAGTTATTGGTATTGAAAAAAAGCCTGCCAATGCATTAACCATACAGAACTGCATTGATATTTCAAAAATTATAAAAGAGTTAGAAGAAGATGATTCCATTCGAGTAATAATTATTGCTAGTAAGATACGATTTGCATTCTTCACGGGATCTGATTTAGATGAAATTAGTGAAATTATGCATCGCGATGGAGACCCGAATAAAAATATGGTAGATGCGAGCAGACCAGTTCAGGAAGCATTTACGTCTATTGAGAATTCGAAAAAAGTATTGATTGCCGCTATCAATGGTTTAACTATTGGACTTGGGGTTGAACTTGCGTTAGTGTGCGATATTAGAATATGTTCGGAACTTGCATGGTTTAAGACAGCTCAGACAAGCATTGGTATAATTCCAGGTGCAGGTGGAACACAGAGACTTCCTAAAACAGTTGGAATAGGGAAAGCGAAAGAGATTATTTATACAGCAAAAAAAGTAAATGCACAGGAAGCGTTGCAAATTGGACTGGTGAATCAGGTTGTGCCAAGTGGCAAGGAATTCGACGCAGCAGTTAAGATGGCTGAAAGTATTATTAACAATACACCTGTACATGCAGTGCGCCTTGCAAAACAGGCAATTAATTATGGAATTTACGCAAGTACATTACAAGATGGACTGGATTATGAAATGGATTGTTTGGGCGAAACTTACGATAATCCAGATTCGTTTGAAGGAATTGCGGCTGTTATGGAGAAGCGAAAAGCTGATTTTCAAAATATTGAAGTAAACAGTAAGCGCTAAATTCAAAGAGAAAGGGACTGATTAAGATGTTGTTTGATGGAAAAACAGTGGTTGTTACTGGGGGGACAAGAGGAATTGGAAGAGCCATTCTAATGGAATTCGCAAAACAGGGGGCAGACGTTGCATTTAATTACATAAATAGTGCGAATGAGGCTGAACAGCTTGTTAAAGAAATCGAAGCCATGGGAAGAAAGGCAAGAGCATTTCAGGCTGATGTAAGTGATAGTGAAGCCGTTCGAGATATGTTCAAAGAGATTTATGAAACATTTGAAACAGTGGATATTTTAGTCAATAATGCAGGAATTACAAGAGACAAGGCACTAGCTTTAATGGGCACTTCCGAATGGCAACAGGTAATTGATACTAACTTAAACAGCGTTTATTACTGTTCAAAAGCAGTAATGGTTAAGATGATGAAGAAGAGAAGTGGAAAGATAATCAACATATCTTCTGTTAGTGGTGTAATTGGTTTGCCAAGGCAATGTAATTATTCTGCTTCAAAGGCGGGTATTATTGGTTTTACAAAGTCAATTGCAAAAGAAGTTGCTGCTTATGGAATTAACGTTAACGCAGTAGCACCAGGTTATATTAATACTGCTATGGTAGAGAATCTGAGTGAGGAAATTAAACAAGAAGGAATTCGGAATATTCCACTTGGCAGATATGGTGAGCCAGAAGAAGTTGCAAAGGCGGTTCTGTTTTTAGCTTCTGAACATGCAGCATATATTACAGGGCATGTTTTTCCTATTGATGGTGGAATGTCTATGTAAAAAGTTCGCTAGGAACTAGTGATGATTATAGTGGGAGGCATTTATGATGGTACTGAAAATAATAGCTGTTGTACTGCTTATGTTGCTGCTTTTCTATGTTGGTTTACATGCATTCTATGCGTATAAGGTTATAAATCCAAAAAAGAGCAAAAATCCTAAGACACCAGCTGATTATGACATGAAGTATGTTGACTTTGAAACAAGAACAAAAAACGGACTTACCATAAGAGGATGGTATATGGTTCATGAAACAGGCGCGAAAGGAATTCTTATCCTTTCACATAATGTGGGGGCAAATAAAGGAAAAATGCTTCAATACGCTAAATTTTTATATACAGCTGGATATCACATCGTGTTATATGATTTGCACTCACATGGAGAAAGTGACCATGAGCGCCTAGAATTTCGAACTGTGTCTAAAAGCCAAAATGACCTTCTTGCAGTAATTGACAAAGTAAAGCAGGAAACATGGTATCAAAATTCTAATCAAAAGATAGGATTAATGGGGTTTTCCCTAGGAACCATAAACACAGTAGGTGTTTATGGAATGATGCCAGAAATTAAACTTGCTATTACAGATTGTGGACCTTTTGCTGAACTAAATGAAACATTTTACAGAACATTGAAAAGAACAGTTCCCAAGTATAAGATTATTTGGAGGCCGCTATTTAATCTGTTTATAAAAATATGGCTGTTTGATTCTTATGATGAGTATATGAGCCAAGCGATAAAAGGTATGGCTTCAAGGCCTTTATTCGTTATTCATGGTCAAAAAGATTTTATTATTCTGCCAGAACAGTCAAAGTCCATATATGATAAAATACAGAGTGATAAAAAGGAGTACTGGCTGGTGCCAGGGTCATATCATTTGACAGCGTATAATTTATATAAGAAGGAATACGAGGAAAAAGTTCTTTCTTTTTTGGAAAAATATATGGGTAATAATTAAAACTTATAAGTTATATAAGAAATATATTATATGTTTGAGAACGAGAAAAGCTTTATGGTGAATCTCGTTCTTTTTATACTCTGATACAAGAGGAAAATTGATGGAATACTTGGTTATCTCCATTTTCTTTCCCTTGCGTATCCACATGAAATTATGTATAATAAGAAATTATGTATCATAATCTTGAGAAATAATTAAGGTGGGGAAGAAGAGATGGAATATATTATCGCAGCAGGAGTTGTGATTGTATTACTAATTGTCAAAGTATTCTATGATAGTAATCAGACGAAAAAGATAATTCTAAAGCAGATACGAGACAGGTGGGGGCAGTACCCAGAGACGGAACTTACACCAGAACGGATAGAAGCAATTCGCACATATTATAACATAACAAAACGAGGAGATCAGGGCGTAGATGATATCACATGGAATGATGTCAGCATGGACGAAATCTTTGAGATGATGAATAATACGTGCTGTTCCATCGGAGAAGAGTATCTGTATGCAATGTTGCGAAAATTAGAATATAAAAACGATGTATTAGAAGAAAGGGAAAAACTGATTTCCTATTTTCAAGAACATGAAGAAGAACGTGTATCGACCCAGTTTGCACTCAGTCAGATGGGCAAACTAAGAAGCATGTCATTTTATAAGGAACTAAAGCATGTGAAAGAAAATATAGAACGTGATTATTCACAGATTCTATATTGTTTTCTTATGATTGCATCCATAGGCGGAGTAATCATTGCAGGAATAAAGTCTTGGCATATACAGTGGTTTATCGTATTTACTTCTCTGTGTCTGATTTTCAATATTATAAGCTATTACAAAAGAAAAGCAGAGATTGAGAACAGTTTTCTTATTCTCACACACATTTTAAAACTGCTTTATAGTGTTGATTTGTTATTAGATTTAAATCACGATGCAATTGCTCCTTATAAAAAGACATTAAAAGAAGTAAAAAGAAAATATGCTTCTTTTAGG
>DBKX01000012.1:13558-15024 GCA_002297865.1 Lachnoclostridium sp. UBA739 | reverse complement strand
CAGCGGCAATAACATGTCGGGAGACTTACTTGACGTCGTATTAGATTATGTTCGAATGATTTTTCATATTGATTTGATTATGTTTGATTCTATGATAAAAGATTTGGAAACAAAATCAGAAGATATCGAGAAAATATATGAGATTATTGGAAAGATAGATGCAAGCATTGCGATTGCATCATTTCGAACGTATTTAAATGGAGACTATTGTCTGCCAAAACTATATGAGCAGGCAGGACCAAGACTAGAAGCAGTGGATATGTACCATCCATTTATTGAGAATCCTGTAAAGAATTCCATTAAAGAGAATTCTTGCATTTTAATTACAGGTTCTAATGCTTCTGGCAAATCAACCTTTATCAAAACGGTTGCAATGAATGCAATACTTGCACAGACAATTCATACATGCATGTGTAAAGAATACAATGCGAGTTTTTTCCAGGTGTACTCTTCTATGGCGCTTACGGATAATCTTCTTGGCAGTGAAAGTTATTATATTGTAGAGATAAAATCACTTAAGAGAATTTTAGACCGTGCCAATAACAAGGTGCCAACCCTATGCTTTGTAGATGAGGTGCTTAGAGGAACCAACACCTTAGAACGTATTGCAGCATCATCAAGGATACTAGAGTATTTAGCAAGGCTAAATGTTCTTTGTTTTGCCGCAACCCATGATATTGAGTTGACATATATATTGGAAAAACATTTTAAGAATTATCATTTTCAGGAAGAAGTAAAAGATGACCAAGTTGTGTTCGACTACCAGTTAAGAGAAGGACGAGCTGCGTCTAGAAATGCAATCAAACTACTGAATATGATGGGCTACCCAGAGGAAGTAGTAAGAAATGCTAGTGAAGAAGTGAATCATTTTATGACAACTGGTACTTGGAATAACATTTAATATGGAGGCAATTATGGAGATTAAAATATATACAGATGGTGCTGCTAGGGGAAACCCTGACGGACCAGGTGGTTATGGAACTATATTAGTATTTGTAGATAGTAAGGGAGAAACTCATGTAAGAGAGTATTCCCAGGGATATAAAAAGACAACTAACAACAGAATGGAATTAATGGCTGTCATTGCAGGACTTGAAAAATTGACGAAGCCTTGCAATGTAAAGCTGTATTCGGATTCTCAGTATGTGGTAAAGGCCTTTAACGACCATTGGATTGATGGCTGGATTAAGAAAGGCTGGAAACGTGGGAAAAATGAACCAGTTAAAAATGTGGATCTGTGGAAGCGTTTATTAGAAGCTATGAAACCTCATCAGGTAGAATTTATCTGGGTGAAGGGGCATAACGGACATGAGATGAATGAGCGATGTGATGTGTTAGCAACAACTGCAGCAGATGGCAATGATTTATTAGATGATGTGATACAAGAGTAAAAATGTAGGCTGGAGGATTAGTTATGGCAAAGTTGACACCAATGATGCAGCAGTATGTAGAGACAAAAGAGCAAT
>DBKX01000012.1:2780-13543 GCA_002297865.1 Lachnoclostridium sp. UBA739 | reverse complement strand
TGATTGCATTTTGTTTTACCGCCTTGGTGATTTCTATGAAATGTTTTTTGAGGACGCAATTACCTGTTCTAAAGAATTAGAAATTACTTTGACAGGCAAAGCATGTGGGCAGGAAGAACGTGCGCCAATGTGCGGGATTCCTTACCATGCAGTAGATGGATATTTAACGAAATTAGTTTCCAAAGGATATAAGGTCGCAATCTGTGAACAGGTTGAAGATCCAAAATTGACAAAGGGGCTTGTGAAGCGTGAGGTTGTACGTATTGTAACACCAGGTACTAACCTTAGTACACAGTCCCTTGATGAATCCAAGAATAATTATCTAATGGGGATCGTTTACATTGATGGGTGTTTTGGGTTATCAGTAGTGGACGTAACAACAGGAGATTATTTAGCAACAGAAGTGGATTCCAATCGAAAACTAATCGATGAAATAAATAAGTTTATGCCTTCTGAAATCATCTGTAATGATGCTTTTTTTATGTCTGGAATTGATATTGATGATTTAAGAAATCGTATGCAGATTGCAGTTTCCTCTTTGGAAAGCTGGTATTTTGATGAGGCATTGTGTGAACGTACATTAATGGAACACTTTAAAATCAATACTTTGAGCGGATTAGGATTATCGGAATTTCGTGTAGCAACAGTGGCGGCAGGTGTGGTTCTTCGTTATTTAATCGAGATGCAGAAAACTTCTCTGGAACACTTAACGACGATTACACCATATATCACAAGTAAATACATGCTGTTAGACAGTTCAACCAGAAGAAATCTAGAGATTGTAGAGACACTGAGAGAAAAACAAAAAAGAGGCTCTCTTTTATGGGTACTGGATAAGACAAAGACAGCTATGGGTGCAAGACTTCTTCGTACTTTTATTGAGCAGCCACTTGTAGATGAGGAAGAAATCGAAGCACGTTTAAATGCGGTTGAGGAACTGTCTAGTGAAATGATTAGTCGTGAAGAAATTCGTGAATATCTAAGCCCTATCTATGACTTAGAACGTTTGATTAGCCGTATTTCTTATAAATCAGCTAACCCAAGAGATTTAATTGCATTCCAGAGTTCCTTATCCATGTTACCTTATATTAAGGAAATTATGGGGACTTTTAAGAGTTCTTTGTTACAAAAAATCAACGAACAGCTTGATACCTTAGAGGATGTGTGTAAGTTAATTGAGGATGCTATCATGGAAGAGCCACCATTGGCAGTAAAAGAAGGTGGAATCATCAAAGAAGGTTTTCGTGAAGACGTAGATAAACTGCGTAAAGCCAAAACAGAAGGAAAGACTTGGCTTGCTGAGTTAGAAAATAAGGAAAAAGAAACGACAGGAATCAAAAATCTTCGAGTGAAATATAACAAAGTGTTTGGTTATTATTTAGAAGTAACCAATTCCTATAAAGACTTAGTTCCTGACACATGGATTCGGAAACAGACATTAACTAACGCAGAACGTTATACGACTCCAGAGTTAAAAGAATTAGAAGATGTAATTTTAGGCGCAGAAGAGAAGTTATATGCATTAGAATATGAAATTTTCTGTGAAATCCGTGATGGAATCGGTGCGCAAATCAGAAGAATTCAGAATACAGCCAAAGCAATTGCCAATATTGATGTATTTGCATCGTTATCATCGGTTGCACAGCTTAATAATTTTGTAAAGCCAGAATTAAATCAAAAGGGTGTTATTGATATTAAAAAAGGAAGACATCCAGTGGTTGAGAAGATGCTTGCCAATGATTCTTTTGTATGTAACGACACTTATTTAGATAATGAAGCAAAACGAGTTTCTATTATTACAGGACCAAACATGGCAGGTAAGTCTACTTATATGAGACAGACTGCTTTAATTGTATTGATGGCCCAAATCGGAAGTTTTGTTCCAGCAGAAAGTGCAAATATTGGTATAGTAGACCGTATCTTTACTAGAGTTGGGGCATCCGACGACCTTGCTTCTGGACAAAGTACGTTTATGGTGGAAATGACGGAAGTAGCCAATATCTTAAGAAATGCAACGAAAAACAGCTTACTAATTCTTGATGAAATCGGTCGTGGAACTAGTACGTTTGATGGGCTAAGTATTGCGTGGGCCGTAGTTGAACACATTGCCAACAAAAAACTGTTAGGAGCAAAAACATTATTTGCAACCCATTATCATGAACTAACCGAACTAGAAGGTAAATTAGATGGTGTCAACAATTACTGTATTGCTGTCAAAGAACAAGGAGATGACATCGTATTTTTAAGGAAAATTGTGGCTGGCGGTGCTGATAAGAGCTATGGTATTCAAGTAGCAAAATTAGCAGGTGTACCAAAGGAAGTCTTAAAACGTGCCAATGAACTGGTAGTGCAGCTTAGTAATCAAGACATTTCTAAAAATGCCAAGAAGATTGCAGATAGTCATGTGAAGAAAGAAAAACAGGAACATGAAAAGGTTTCAAAGGATGTGGAAGGACAATTATCCTTCTTTACCATGCTGAAGCCAGAGAAACAGGAAAACAACGAAATAATCGATGAGATAGAAAAACTTGATATTACACAGATGACTCCTATGGATGCCATGAATGTGTTATACAAGTTGCAGCAGAAAGCAAAACAGATGAAATAATCATAAAGGGGTGAGGCTATGGCAAAGATAACATGCTTAGATTCCAGTACGATTAATCAGATTGCAGCAGGAGAAGTAATAGAACGGCCAAGTGCCGTTGTAAAGGAACTTGTGGAAAACTCCATTGACTCTGGTGCCAAAGCAATTACAATCGAGATAAAAGATGGGGGAACCAGTTTAATTCGTATTACAGATAACGGATGTGGAATTGAAAAAGAAGAGATTTCTCTTGCGTTTATGCGCCATGCCACAAGTAAGATCCGCTCCGCCAATGACTTGTTGAAAGTAATGAGTCTGGGATTTCGTGGAGAGGCGCTGGCTAGTATTGCTTCCATCGCTCAGGTAGAAGTAATCACGAAAACACCAGAGGACTTAACAGGTGTTCGTTATTGTATAGAAGGTGGAGAAGAAAAGGGAACCGAGGAGATCGGGTGTCCAGACGGAACTACATTTCTGGTAAGAAATTTATTCTTTAATACACCAGCCAGAAAAAAGTTCTTAAAATCCAATGGGACAGAAACAGGATATATTAATGATTTGGTAGAACGCCTTGCAGTATCCCATCCGAACATTGCCTTTAAGTTTATCAGCAATAACCAGACAAAGCTTCATACTTCTGGAAATGGCAATATGAAAGATATTCTTTACCATATCTATGGAAGGGAAATCTCCAAAGAACTGCTTCCAATTGAGAAAGAGGATAGCATTCTTCATATATCAGGATTCATTGGAAAACCAGTCATTTCAAGAGGAACGAAAAGTCTAATGAATTACTATATTAATGGAAGATATGTAAAGAGTTCTGTGATTCATAAGGCCATTGAGGAAGCATATAAGCCATATTCCATGACCCATCGATATCCACTTACATCCCTTATGATAGAAGTGGCGCCAGAATGGATCGATGTGAATGTGCATCCTACTAAGATGGAAGTTCGTTTTCATGATAGTCAAGTGGTGTATGATATTATTTATCATGCAGTAAAGGAAGCTTTAAGTGAGAAAGAATTTATTCCAGAAGTCACTATAGATGAAACGAAAAGCAGTAAACCTGATATTAAAATAGAAAATAATGTACCAGAGCCATTTGAAAAACAGAGAATGGCTCAGTATAGCTATATGAAAAAAACAGAGCATCAACCTGTAAAAGAGGAATACGGTGGCATAAATCAATTCTTTGCAGCAAGAAAAGAACGAGGTTTTCAAAATGAAGCAACAGGACTTTCAAAGGACGAAGAAAATCTGTTTGCTGGCAGTTTAGCAAGCGAAGGAGAAAAGCAAGCAGAAGCTAAAGAAGCTAAGGAAAAACCAGAACAGCTTAACTTGTTTGAAGGAAAACTGCTGACAGAAGAAAATATTAAGAAGCACCGTATTATCGGACAATTATTCAAGACTTACTGGATTGTAGAATTTGAAGATAAGATGTATCTGATTGATCAGCATGCTGCACATGAAAAGGTTCTGTATGAACGAAACATGGAAAATCTGAAAAAGAAGACAGGCATGTCCCAAATGGTGAATCCTCCAATTATTATTACCTTGTCCTTAAAAGAAGAAAATGTCTTACATCAGTACCAAGAACAATTTAAGGAATTAGGATTTGAGATTGAACCTTTTGGAGGAAAAGAGTATGCTATATACGGTGTGCCGGCAGATTTGCTTGGACTGGATGAGGAAGATGTGTTCTTGGAAATACTAGATTCTTTTTTAGAAGAAAAGACAGAAGCTACTCCTGATATGATTCTTCACAAAGTAGCGACCATGTCTTGTAAAGCAGCGGTGAAAGGAAATAGTGCCATGTCATTTACAGAGGCTGAAAAGTTAATAGAAGAACTGTTAACTTTGGAAAATCCTTATCACTGCCCACATGGGCGACCAGTGATTGTGTCTATGTCCAAATATGAGATAGAGAAAAAATTCAAACGAATTGTTTAAGAAAAGAGATGTTGCGATAGAATGCTAGAAAAAAGACCATTAGTAATCCTAACTGGACCGACTGCGGTTGGAAAAACCGATTTGTCTATTCAGTTAGCTAAAAAAATCGGTGGTGAAATCATTTCGGCAGATTCCATGCAGGTCTATAAATACATGGATATTGGAACTGCTAAAATTACCGAAGAGGAAATGCAGGGAGTGAAGCATTATCTGGTGGATGAATTTGAACCAGAGGATGATTTTAACGTAGTGAAATTCCAGTCTTATGCAAAAAAATACATGGAAGAAATTTACAAAAAAGGAAAGATACCAATCATCGTTGGTGGTACTGGGTTTTACATTCAAGCTTTGGTATACGATATTGATTTCGATGAAAATGATGCCGATACCACATACCGTCAAACACTTGAAAAGCTTGCGGCTGATAAAGGTGCAGAATATCTTCATACAATGCTTGCTAAGGTAGATGAAAAGTCGGCAAAAGAGATTCATGCAAATAATGTAAAGAGAGTAATCCGAGCTTTAGAGTTCTATGAGAAAACAGGAAAGAAAATTTCAGATCACAATGAAATAGAGCGACAGAAAGAATCTCCTTATAATTTTGCCTATTTCGTATTAACAGACGACAGAAAAATCTTATATGACCGTATAAATCTACGAGTGGATAAGATGATGGAAGCTGGTCTGTTAGAAGAAGTAAAGCAGATGAAAGAAAGAGGCCTTAAAAAAGATATGGTTTCTATGCAGGGAATTGGTTACAAGGAACTGCTTGCTTATCTAGATGGAGAATATACATTAGATGGAGCAATTGCTGTTTTAAAGCAGGATACGAGACATTTTGCCAAACGACAGCTTACCTGGTTTAGAAGGGAAAAGGAAGTGCTCTGGCTTGATAAAAGTGAGATAGGACGGGATACGGATTCTGTCTTACAAGTAATAGATGGTGAATTAAAAAAACGAGGTATTATATAGTTTAAGTGAAATGTAATGCATATGGTAGGTAAACTTAAGTTTGTGATGGAGGAAGAAAATGAACGAGATGTATAAACAATCTGGCATACAAGAAGAAGTATATGCCTTTGGGAAAGAAGTAGAAGGTTCATTAAAAGAACGTTTTGAGAAAATTGATGCAGTTGCAGAATATAACCAGTTAAAGGTGATTCAGGCAATGCAAAAAAATAAATTAAGTGATATTCATTTTGCATCTACAACAGGTTATGGTTACAATGACCTAGGAAGAGATGTATTAGAAAGTGTTTATGCTGACATTTTTCGAGCTGAGGCAGCTTTGGTTCGTCCTCAGATTACCTGTGGTACTCATGCATTGACAATTGCTTTGGCAGCAAATCTTCGCCCAGGTGACGAGCTATTATCTCCAGTCGGAAAACCATACGATACATTAGAAGGCGTCATTGGAATTAAACCAGACGAGAATGGAAATGCTCCAAAAGGTTCTCTTGCAGAATATGATATTTCTTATCGTCAGGTAGATTTACTTCCAGACGGTGGTTTTGATTTTGAAGAAATCAAAAAGGCAATCAATGAGAAAACAAAATTAGTTACCATTCAACGTTCGAAAGGATATCAGACAAGACCTACTTTATCGGTAGAAAGAATTGGCGAACTAATTGCCTTTATTAAAGAAATCAAACCAGACGTTATCTGTATGGTAGACAATTGTTATGGTGAGTTCGTAGAGAAGATAGAACCAACAGAAGTTGGTGCAGATATGTGCGTTGGTTCTTTAATCAAAAACCCAGGTGGCGGATTAGCGCCAATTGGTGGATATATTGTAGGAAAAGAAGAATATATTGAACAATGTGCATTTCGTTTAACTGCACCAGGTCTTGGAAAGGAAGTAGGAGCTACATTAGGCCTTAACCAGTCATTGTTCCAAGGACTTTTTTTAGCACCTACTGTAACAGCAGGTGCATTAAAGGGAGCTGTTTTTGCGGCAAATATCTATGAAAAGTTGGGCTTTTCTGTAATTCCAAATGGAACAGAAGAACGTTATGACATTATTCAGGCAGTAACACTTGGAAGTCCAGAAGCAATTATTGCATTTTGCCATGGCATTCAGGCAGCAGCGCCAGTTGATAGTTTTGTAGTGCCAGAACCTTGGGCGATGCCAGGTTATCATTCAGAAGTTATTATGGCAGCAGGTGCGTTTGTACAGGGATCATCCATTGAGTTAAGTGCGGATGCTCCGATTGAAGCACCATATGCTGTTTACTTCCAGGGTGGTCTTACTTGGTATCATGCGAAGTTAGGTATTTTAATGTCCTTGCAGAAATTAGTAGAAAAGAATCTTGTTACTTTATAATATGAAGTAACAAACACAAAATGGTCACACTTGTCCCCTAAAATTTCTAAGTAAGCTGGTATACAAACCATAACAGTTGTGTTAAAATGTTCTAAGGGTTTTGATGGTGTATGCTGATAGAAGTAAGGAGGCATATGCAAAAAGAACATCGAAAGATAAAAGATTTACCGTTAACAGAACGTCCTTGTGAAAAGTTTTTAGAGTGCGGGCCAGATTGCATGACGGATGCAGAACTTCTTGCAGTGATAATCCGCGTTGGTACCAGGGACAGGCATGCAGTAGAATTAATGAATTCAGTACTATTACAGGCTGGTGACGGTGCAGGGCTTGTAGAGCTTAGCAAGTTATCCGTTGAAGATTTGTTAAAGATACCAGGAATTGGCCTTGTCAAAGCAGTTCAGTTAAAATGTATCGTAGAACTTGCAATACGATTTGCAAAACAGGAACAGAAGCAGATGGTAAGGTTTAATCAGCCACGTTCGGTTGCTGATTACTATATGCAGGAATTCCGTTTAAAGTCAAGGGAAGAACTGCTCCTTATTATGTTAGATACAAAAGGGAAACTACTTAGAGATGCTGTGATTTCCAGCGGTACCATTAATTATTCTATACTAGAACCACGAGAGGTTTTTGTGACTGCTTTTGAGTATCATGCGGTTCAGATTATATTGCTGCATAATCATCCAAGTGGGGACCCAACCCCAAGTAAAGAGGACATCGTTGCAACAAGAAAGATTAGGCAGGCAGGTGAAATCGTAGGAATTGAACTTATAGATCATATTATTATTGGTGATAATCGATATATAAGCATGAGAGAGTTAGATTTGTTTTAATATAAAACATGAAAATTTTAATATAAAACTAAGAATAGAGAATTCAAAGACAGAACATAGTCTTAGAAGGAGATTATTATGGCAAAGAAAGTATTTGGTATAGATTTTGGTACAAGTGTAATTAAAATCTTTAAAAAAGGCGAAGGTATCGTTGTAGATGAGAAAAACGTAATCGCCACACAGAAGAAAAAAATATATGCTGGTGGTAATGCCGCATATGATATGTATGAAAAATCACCTGAGAACATTATCGTTTCCTATCCAATGAAAGCAGGTGTAATTGCTGAGATAGAAAATATGAGAATGCTTCTGGATTATTTTGTACAGACGAAATGTTTTAAAAAGGGTATGAAAAGTACTGCTGACTTCATTGTTGCGGTGCCGACCAACATTACAGAAGTTGAAAGACGTGCATTTGATGAATTAGTTAGAAATACAGTTACAAAAACAAGGGATGTTATTTTGTTAGATAAACCGATTGTTGCTGCACTTGGTATTGGATTAGACGTTGTAAGCCCAAGAGGAGTTATGACAGTAGATATCGGTGCTGATACAACAGAAATTGGAATTATTTCCTTAGGCGGTATTGTCCTTAGCAAGCTGATTCCTGTTGGTGGAAACAAGATTGACGAATCCATTCAGCTTCTAGTGAAGAAGAATTATAACCTTTATATCGGTAGTAAAACAGCAGAAATGATAAAAATAGAATTAGGAAGTGCACTAGAGGGAGAAGAAACAACAATGAGAGTGTTTGGCAGGGATGTTGTGACAGGTCTGCCAAAACAGATGGAGATCAGTTCTTCTCTTGTGTGCAGTGCAGTTAAGGAACACTTATATACAATTGTAGAAGCAATTAAAATGATTCTTGAGCACACCCCACCAGAAATTACATCTGATATTATTGATTCAGGTATTTATCTGACAGGTGGTTCTGCAAAGATTAGAGAACTTGATAAGCTTATTTCAGAGGAAACAGATTTAATGGTAAATGTCAGTGATGACTGTGATAATTCTGTAGCAAAAGGTCTTGGTGCAGTAATGGAAGATAGCAGTCTGTTAGCACAGCTGCATCATTAATCCGTAGCCTTGCAAGTGGCAGATGGGAGTTACGATGAGACGAAGATTTAATTTTGATATAAAACCAAAATATATTTTTATTGCATGTGCTGCTTTATGTACTGCAGTTATGATTTTTACTTTTTCGAATGATAAGAATCTTTCGCCTGTGAGAACTTTGTTTGGCGATGCGGTTACTCCAATGCAAAGTGGAGTAAATCAAGTAGGTAACTATATTAGTGAAAAAACCGAAATTTTTACAAGTATGAAAAAATTACTTGCTGAAAATAAGGAACTGCAAAGTAAAGTGGATACTCTATCAAGTCAGAATAAGATTCTACAGCTTGATAAATATGAACTTGACAGTTTACGAGAACTATATAAGTTAGATCAGAAGTATACCGAGTATCCAAAGGTGGCAGCAAGAGTTATTACAAAAGATGGTGGAAACTGGTATAATGTTTTTAAAATTGATAAGGGAACCAATAATGGAATTAAAGTCGGTATGAATGTAATGGCAGGTGACGGTCTGGTTGGTATTATTACAGAAGTTGGACATAACTGGGCATCTGTCCGTTCGATTATAGATGACAAAAGCAGTGTCAGTGGAATGGTGTTAAAAACAAACGATAACTGTATTATTAATGGTAATCTAGAAATGTTAGACAGTGGTTGTATTGAAATTGATAATATCGGAAGGGATGCAAAAATAAAAAAAGGATATGAAGTCGTAACATCCCGTATCAGTCCTAAATTTTTACCAGGAATCTTGATTGGAACAGTATCATCTGTAAGTACGGATTCATCAAACTTAAGAACTACTGGTAAATTGACTACAGCTGTTGATTTTGACAAATTAGATACCGTTTTAGTCATTACAGCCTTAAAGGAAAAAGAGTATTAACTCAAGTAGCGAGAGGGTAGGTTATGAAACGATTTTTTTTATACATCCTTTTGGTGTTATTCTGCTTCTTACTCCAGACCACGTTATTTCAGTGGCTGGAGTTAGCAGGTATCATACCAAATATATTGATAATATTAGTAGTTTCCATTGGATATATAAGAGGAATTAATGAATCCATGATAGTAGGTATATTGTGTGGACTTTGTATGGATCTTATGTACGGAAATTTTATTGGATATTATGCCCTGCTCTATTTAACAGTAGGATTCTTAAGTGGTTATTCGAATTATTTTTATGAAAAAGACGATTACACATTACCGCTGATTTTAATTGGTGTGGGTGATTTAGTGTATGGAACTTTATTTTATATCTTATCATATTTATTACGAGCACGCTTACATGTCTTTTATTACCTTAGAAGAATTATGATACCAGAAGCAATTTATACTGTTGTCGTAGCGATTATTTTATACAAACTGATTCATCTTTTGAATGGATATATGGTTAAGTTAGAAAGTAAGGAGGAGTAATATGCTAGAAATCATTTTAGATGAGTTAAAGCGGGTTGCAAAATCAAGGCTTTTTCCAATCGCAGTTTTATTTGGATTTCTCTTTCTCGTCCTTGTGAATAAAATCTTTATCATCCAGGTAGTGGATGGAGAAAAATATGAGGCAACTGCTGAAGCGGATAATAAAAAAACAATTGAATTAAAAGCAACAAGAGGAAATATATACGATAGGAATGGAGTTTTGTTAGCATATAATGAGTTGTCCTATTCATTACAGATTGAAGATAACAATGAGTTAAAAACCAGTGAAGAAAAGAATGAAATGATTTATAGACTGATTCATTATGTCGAAGAACAAAAAGGTACCATTGCATATGATTTTCCAATGGAGTTTGATAAAAAGGGGCATATACAGTTTACTGTGGAAGGAAATTCTTTAAAGAAATTTAAAGTAAATGCTTACTCAAGAAAAAATATACACGATTTAACAGATGAAATTGAGAAAGCGGATGCGAGGGAAGTATACGATTATCTTCGTGATTATTTTAAAATTGGAGAAGAGTATTCAAAAGAAGATACATTGAAAATCATGTCT
>DBKX01000012.1:0-2756 GCA_002297865.1 Lachnoclostridium sp. UBA739 | reverse complement strand
CGATTACATTCCGATTACACTTGCCACTAACTTATCGGAAAAATTAGTGGCGATATTAAAAGAAAACAGGGCAGATTTACCAGGTGTTGAAATCGTTGAAGAAACAAACCGAGTGTATAAGGATAGTAAATATTATGCACCAATTTTGGGTTATACAGGGACGATTTCATCAGAAGCATTACAGGAGAGTAATGAAGATTATTATACTTCTACAGATCAGATTGGTAAGTCAGGTCTTGAAGCTAAGTATGAAGAAACACTAAGAGGAAAAAAGGGATATCAGACTGTTGTAAGAAACAGTGCAGGAACTACAACGGAAGTTCTTGAAACAAAAGAGCCTGTTGCCGGAAATGATTTATATCTAACAATTGATTCCAATTTGCAAAAAGCAAGTTACGTTTTATTGGAAAAAGAATTAGCAGCTATTTTATTAGAGAGAATCTGGAATAGTAAAAGTTATGGTTCCAAAGGTACATCGTCCGATGATATCATGATTCCAATTAATGATGTGTATTTTGCACTGTTAGATAACAATGTAATTGACATTAATCATTTTTCTGCTGATGATGCAACTGCATTAGAAAAAAGTATTTATGCAAAATATGTATCAGAAGAAAAGAGCGTTTTTCAGACGCTGAAAACAAAGCTTGCATATCAAAATGAATTTGATGCTTCCGCTTTATCTAATTCTATGTCTTCTTATATGGATCAGATTTATAAAAGCCTGAAAGCAGATGGAGTGTTAAAAACGAATGAAATTGATACCAATGATGAGATATATAAGAAATATGTCAATGAAAAAACAGGATTAAATAGTTTCTTAGCACATGCAGTGGAGAAGCGCTGGATTGATTCTTCCATGCTTGACGTAGGTGATGATTACTTTACTACAGAAGAATTATATGGAAAATTATTAGATTATACATTTAATCTTTTGCAAAATGATAAAGATTTTAGTAAACTTATTTATTATAATATGATCGATACCAATCAGTTAGGTGGTAGAGATGTTTGCCTTTTGCTGTTTGAGCAGGGAGTATTAAAGAAAGACAAAGACAGTATGAATGCGTTGCAAAACGGTACTACCAGCGCGTATACGTTTATTCGAAATAAGATAAAGAATTTAGAAATAACGCCTGCACAGCTTGCACTGGAACCATGTTCGGGTTCTGTCATTATAACGGACCCAAATAACGGTGACACGTTAGCGTGTGTGACTTACCCAAGTTATGATAACAATAGACTGGCGAATACAGTTGATTCTAAGTATTACGCTACGTTATTGGCAGATAAATCAAGTCCCTTTGTAAACCGTGTAACAAAGCAGAGGATTGCACCAGGTTCTACGTTTAAGACATTTTCCTCACTTTTGGCACTGAAAGAAGGCGTAATTACTACAGGGACCAAAATAACGGATAAAGTAACCTTTACCAGTATTAAGCCAAGCCCATCCTGTTGGAGCAAGTATTCTCATGGTTCTATCAATGTTGCAGATGCAATTGGAGTATCTTGTAACTATTTCTTCTATCAAAGTGGATTTAACATGAGTAAAGATAGCAGGGGAAATTATGTGAGCAATATTGGGCTTAAAAAAATTCAAAAATATGCAAAAGAATTTGGTATGGACGCAAAATCCGGACTTGAGTTATCAGAAGATGCTCCTGTTATATCCAATACAGATGCAGTCAGAACTATGATTGGACAGGGCACAAACTCATTTGCACCTGCTCAGCTTGCAAGATGGGTGACAACAATTGCAAATGAAGGAACAAGTTTCAACTTAACACTAATTGATAAAATAACAAATGTTAATGGAAAAACCATAGAAAAGAATAAGGCAAAAGTTTATCGTAAACTTGATATCCAGAATTCTCACTGGGATGCTGTAAAGTTAGGAATGGATAAGGTGGTAAATGGACCTTCCAGCAGCATTCACCAGCATTTTAAAGACTTGGATGTAAAAGTTGCGGGAAAAACAGGTACCTCTCAGATTACGAAGAAAGTACCGAATAATGCTTTATTTATTTCTTTTGCACCATATGAAAAACCTGAGATTACGACGACTGTTGTAATTCCAAACGGATATACATCTGGAAATGCAGCACAGACTGCAAGTGAAATCTATAAATATTACTTCGCAAAAACCAAAAAGGAAAAAGCACAGATTTTAAAAGGTGAAGTTGGTAAAACAAAAGGTAATTCACATTCAAGGACGGATTAAGGGGGTTAACATGAATAACTCAGTTATCATTAAAGGTACTAAATCTGGAATCATCGTTGTATTAGATCCGACAATGGATTTTAATGAATTAAAAGAGAATGTTGCGAAAAAATTTGAAGAGTCAAAAAAATTTTTAGGCAACGCTACAATGGCCTTGAGTTTTGAAGGCCGTGAATTAACAAATGATGAACAGAGGGAAATACTAAATGTTATCAATGAAAATTCCGATTTGCACATTGTTTGTATCGTAGATACAGATAAAGAAAAGGAAAAAATATTTTCAAAGAGCTTGAATGACAGGCTTATGGAATTACAATCAAATACTGGGCAGTTTTACAAGGGAAATCTTCGTTCAGGCCAGGTGCTAGAAGTTGAGTCCAGTATCATTGTAATAGGTGATGTAAATAATGGTGCAAAAGTTGTATCAAAAGGTAATATCGTTATTCTTGGTTCGCTAAAAGGAAATGCTTTCGCAGGGGCAGCTGGCAACGCCAAAGCTTTTGTTGTGGCACTTGATATGGAACCAGTTCAAATG
>DBKX01000427.1 GCA_002297865.1 Lachnoclostridium sp. UBA739 | reverse complement strand
CCGGAAATTGTTGAACTTTTAAAATACATTAGTGTTATGGCAAATTGGGCAAATACTAGTTATTGTATCGAAGGCAATCAAAAAGATCTTCAAGAATTGTTTAACCTCATTGAGGCGTTTGATAAAGGCATATGTCCTGCAATGAATGAACGTGCATCAAAAGGGTGGGAGGGGAATATCTATATTTTTGATTATAATGTTGTTGATTAAAGGTAACGGAGAGGTCAACCACCTCTCCATAATATAAGGATATAATGGAACATTTAGTTAGAGTTTGGGCACGATTGGGTGCCTATGTTGACTTGGAGCCAGGCAATGTGCTGTCTGACTTGGATGGAATGGACTTGGATATGCTATATGCAGAAGGAAAAATTAACTTTGATGGAGATAGTTATATTCCAGACGAGACAATGGATGACGATATTGTGGTGAAGGAAATTGAGGAAAGAGAAACTTTTGACTTGTATGCGTTACGAACTAGCGTTACAAGCAAAGCTGCTTTCACAAATGTCCTCAATTCAATTAAATCCATTCCAGACTATCTAAGTTTTGCTGACGTTGATGAATCTCTAAAGGAAGATATAAACAAAATGGCAAAAGGTTTCTTGGTTGCTATCCAACATAAACTTACAAGCAGCCTTAAGTAATTTATATCAGATGAAGACGATTTCAAAACTTTTAAGTGTTAAAATAAAACTTTTAGTACTAAATCGTCTTCATTTCTTCTTTAAATAATTAACTTTGTACACAAATATGAAAAAAAGCGAAATCGTTTGGTTTGCACTTGAATATGCAACATATAGTGCTAATCCTGTGCCGAGTGGCTACCCATACAAGGCTCTTATGAAAAAAGGAAAGGTTTTTCCTATTAACAAAGCCCAAGCTATGGAATTTGTTAAAATGGGATGCCTCCTTGATGGGTTAAATAGCGAGGATGTTAATGTGATAGAAAAATTACTTAATAAATATGGAATGGAAGGGGTTTATCGCCAATACAATAAGTACTTGGTAAAACTCGTAAATTGCTGTGACCTTGACAAGGCATTGAAACTAGAATATAAATTTTAAACATTATAATAAATGGATACAAATAAGATTAAAATAGTAGTGTTAGACAAAGTTCATGTAGAATTGATTCGTGAAATCTTGGAAAACAAGAAAGATGAACTTGTTTGTGTTTCTGCAACAAGTAAAAACGAGCAATATGGGCAATACCTTATTGCTGAAAACGAGGATTTCAATGAAGAGGAAAGACTTTTCCGACTGGTTCAAATTCGTGAGGGTAAAGGATTCTTCGGGTCTGATATCTACATAGGAAGACTACCCGATGGTAGAATTATCACTTACAACGAACCTACAGTCTCATTGATTGATCCTAAATATATTGAACGCTTGAATGTAATGTTTGATTGTTATGATTCTAGGGAAATAGATGATGAGCATGAACAAGTCGGTTATCGTATTGGAAAAAACTCAGAGTTTGTCGTTGGTTTTTACATAAAGAAAAAATGAAGATTTTATAATTATATGCCAAGAAAACCCAAAGGTCTTTAGCTTGTGGGTAGTTCAAATATGTATCACACCATTCAAGCTTCTGAAATTGCAAACAAAGTAAAGTGGAAATCAAGTTTTCTAAAATATGTTGGCTAAAAATAAAGCTACATTCTAGACGTGAATGTAGCTTTATTTTTAAATGTTGAAAATCTTATCAATGTCACCCTTTTTGTGCTGCTTTGGCGTAATTTTTCCATGATTACTCTCGTAATTTTCAACTACGACTTTAAGTCCTAGATTGTATATGGAGGAAAGAGAAATTGATTCTTTCTCTGATATTGCTCGTATCTTAGCCAGGACTTCATCCTCAATCAACACGCACACTCTTTGAGTATGCGTGGAAGTATGCTTTGCTTCAGGTTGCTCTGTTGAAGATTCCTCTTTCTCCTTGCTTTTTGAAGCTGTATCCTGTGTCTGATTGCCGGTAAGACCATCGAGCAAAGCATTCAAAGCTGTTGAATTCTTTTTATTCATAACTATCTTTTTTAAAGGAGAGAGCTAGACTCTCTCCAAAAATTCTTCTGTAAACGATGTATAATCTAATGCGCCATTGCTTTTACTATCGTAATCGACAATGGTAGTAGCCAAGAGTGGGGCTTGAGCAACTGTGACGTTCTTGCGTATCTTTGTTTTGAAAACTTTGTCACCAAGCTTGTCACGCAATCCTGCCTCGATACTTTTGGCAAGATTTGTATTCTCCCATCTTGTAATAAGAATGCCCAAAATATCGACCTTTGGATTCAACTGATCCTTAATCATTCCAATAAAATCACTTATCATCTTCAAACCATTGAATGGAAGTACTTCCGCAATCATAGGAATTAAAACGTAATCCGATGCGGTTACAGCATTCAAAGTCATAACTCCAAGAGAAGGTGGGCAGTCAATCAAGATGTAATCATACTTCCCCTTAACAGGTGCCAGCAAACGTGAAAGAATGCTTTCTCTTGCAATTGCAGCAGCAAGCTGCAAATCTGCACGAGCAAGCTGCAAGTCTGCTGGCGAAATGTCTAAGTTTTCCTTCACCTCATAAATAGGTAACGGAGAAGATGAGACAAATGAATCATAAACAGTGCCTTCAACTTCTCCCTTAAGGACAGAACAAGTAAGGTTAGCTTGTGCATCTAAGTCGATAAGAAGAACCTTCATTCCCTTAGAAGACAAAATCGCACCTAAACTTGCTGTTGTTGTTGTCTTTCCTACGCCACCTTTATGATTGGCAATAGTGATAATTTTTGTAATTCTTTCCATATTGTTATACGTTATTTGTTATAATGTTTTGCTACCCAAAGAGTTATGTTTTCTCATTTTGCGTAGTTATTCCCATATATACAGACATAATTATATATGTCTATATGTATATAAGTGAATACGTATGCAAAGATATATTAAAAAGATGATATAGCCAAATATTTTAACGAAAAGATTTGGTTTTTTAAAATATTTTTCGTATCTTTGCACTATAAATATAATAAAAACATAATATATGAAGTGTAATATACTATCGCTTGCGCTTTTATTGCTAGCACAAGGTGCAGCAGCGCAGAATTTCAAGGAACCAG
>DBKX01000288.1 GCA_002297865.1 Lachnoclostridium sp. UBA739 | reverse complement strand
CTGGAACTGCTTTTCCTTCCTCATCCAGTTCCGTTGACTCTCTTTCATTAAACCATCCTAGGATAAAATGTTCTTCTCCGTTCCAGTTTATCTTTGTTACCTGTAGATTCTGATCAATATTGTTGTCATTGGTTACTCGCATGCTTTCTTTCACAGTACCATTTCCATCTATTACTGTGTACATAATTTCCGTATCAGTCATTACTCCTGCATCATCACCAGTCTTAATAATGTAGGCAGCCATTACCGTACCATCCGACATAATAGAAACTTCTAAACCATGAACACTTCCAGTCTGTCCATTATATAGAGTAACGGTTTCTCCCCATGTATCCTTTTGCTTGTTATAAACTCTGGCATGAATTTCATCACGTACATTGAAATCCATTGGATTACTTGAATTTGAACCAGCACAGCTTCTCCAAGCTACAACAGCATAGTCTCCATTTACTGCTACTGCTGGTGACAAATCTCCCGTATTATTGTCGGTAAGTTTACATGTAGTCCACTTATCTCCAGTCCAGATGGAAGAATAGATTTCTGCCTGATTTATCATTACCATCATATCTTCATAACTAGTATTTTCTGCTATGCTATCTGAAATCGGATTGCTTTGGCGTACCCAGGCTGCAATACTAAAGTCCTTGGTTCCTGCTATCCTTACTGTACTGTCACCATAACCAGTTCTTTCTGTTTTACGGTATTTGTTTATTACTTTGCCTTCATCATCATAGATAGGATCTAGTTTTCCATCGGCTCCTCTAGCTCCAGTTTCATTATTTAATACATCAGTTGTGTAAGTAACTGGATCTATACCATGTTGATTGACATAGCTTCCTTCTTTTCTCACAGCATAGCTTGCTAATGTATCTTCCAACTCAGAACTATCAGAATCCGATAAATATGCAATAATACTACCATCGTCATTATAGATAGGTTCTGCAAAACTATACGCATTGCTCTGCATTAATTTTAATGAGCTCATTTCATCTTCTGCTAATTTTTCACTGCTTCCACCAGCCCATTCACGGTCATTAGAGGCTAAATAAGCCCTGCTTTCTTGACTCACTTCATTAATGGAACAAAGTTGTGCCGGAACATCTATCGGCTCTGTATGGATGGCTTCTACTGATTTCTGCCACCAGCCAGCAATATCGTCGTATTCACCATCCGTAACATCTACAAACTGGTGGGACGCTGACCATAGTTTCTTTGAGTAACTCCAGAACAGAACCTTAACAGAAAACTTCAAGCCTAGTTCACCTACAACTGATGCTTTTGTTCCAACTTTATTCTCTTTTTCTAATAGCTTTTCCTTGTAATTTACATTCCAGGCATCCAGATTTCTTATGGCGTATGATCCTGTTAGATTTCCGTTTATTCCTAGTTTCACTGCAACAAATCCACAATCCCAACCTACTCCAGCAAATGCACCACATATCATGCTTATTTCTGCTTGTGTCAGATAATTGCTCTTATTGCTAATGCCTTCAAAACTACCAGTATTGGTAGTAGCAAATCCCATTGAAGCATTGATTCCTAGATTTAAGGTACAGCTTACAGGTATAGGTCCAAGCATAAAGTTTTGGGTATATCCAAAGTCTACACCAAATCCTGCATCAAATCCTCCACCATAGAAGACAACTTCCCATTTTCCATCATCGCCATAACGGAATTCATAGTACATACATCCACCAAACTTTGCTTTTGCCTTACCAATTTTTTTGGTGTAATTTTGTTTTGCTTTTGCCTGTGCTCCTTGGCGTTTAAAGCTCATTACCTGATCGGCAACGCAATCTTTCCCCGTATTCCAAAGGGCCTCGTAAATATTTTTGGTTTGACTATTGTCTATATGCTTTGCAGTGTACTTGCCACCATTATTGGTTATTCCGTATTCCTCTGTAAATTCTGAATTGGAATGATGGCCTTCATTATTATATTCTTCTCTGACTAAATCCCCTTTTAAATGCCCTTTCGTATAAGTATTTTGAACTTCACCTGCTCTATTTTTATAATCTTCTTGTTCGTCATAATAATCCACTAATGTACTTCCTATTGAAACCGTTACATGAAAACATCTTGGATCTTTTGTTGGTAAAAGCTGTACATCTAATGGTAAACCAGTCACACTGACTAATTTACTTAACCCCTGGCTTGCATAACCAAATAGTTTATCTTTTTTCATTTGGTTTGTTAACGGTCCAGCCCAATCCATGTTACTACTAATAGAATCCAATAATTCTTGCAAATCATCTTTTACTTCAGCATTAATTGGTTCCTCATTTGTCTTGGTTGTGCATCGTAAATCACTCACTATTTCCTTTAGAACATTTGCTTCTTTATACATTTCCACTTGAAGCGGAACCACTTTATTTTGTGGTATCACTTTATTAATAGAAGAAATGTTCAAATCCCATGTAGATTCTACTACTGGCATATCTGCAAATGGATAAGTAACTACTTTGCTTTTCTGATTTTCAAACTCTGCACCATATGTATCCGCATAGTTTAATTTATATTTATCCTTATCGATTTCCCTAAGAGCAATACCGTAATTTATTTCCCTGCCATCTCTATCTTTATAGATATAAGACTCCGTTTCAACGGGTTCT
>DBKX01000181.1:2793-3123 GCA_002297865.1 Lachnoclostridium sp. UBA739 | reverse complement strand
CTTTCGTACGGTCTAAAACAGCAATTTTCTTAACGCTCTCTGGCATACATTTCAGAAAATGTTCCATGGAGAATGGACGATATAAATGTACTTTTACAAGTCCATATTTCTTGCCTTGTGCGTTACAATAATCTATGGTTTCTTCAATTGTTTCACATACAGAACCAATTGCTACAATCACATGTTCTGCATCTTCTGCTCCGTAGTAATTAAACAAACCATAGTTTCTTCCCGTTAACTTACTGATTCTATTCATGTAGTCTTCTACAATAGGTACAATTCTCTCATAGTATTTCTGGGAAGCTTCTTTCGTCTGAAAGTAAATATCTG
>DBKX01000181.1:0-2771 GCA_002297865.1 Lachnoclostridium sp. UBA739 | reverse complement strand
GTACCTCTTGTTACTGGGTGATTTGGTGATAAGGCACGCTGTCTAAATTGTAATAATGACTCTGTATCAAGTAAACTAGCTAAATCCTCATAATCTAACGCCTCTACTTTTTGAATTTCATGAGAAGTACGGAAACCATCAAAGAAATGCAAAAAAGGTAAACGCCCTTTTATTGCTGCCACATGCGCAATTGGTGCAATATCCATTACTTCCTGTACCGATCCAGATGCAAGCATAACACAACCAGTCTGTCTTGCAGCCATTACATCTTGATGATCTCCAAAAATACTCAGTGCCTGTGCTGCAATGGCACGCGCACTTACATGGAATACTCCTGGAAGAAGTTCTCCGGCTACTTTGTACATATTGGGAATCATAAGGAGAAGACCTTGTGACGCCGTAAAGGTTGTGGTTAAGGCTCCGCCTTGCAAAGAACCATGGAATGTTCCAGCCGCACCAGCTTCGGATTGCATTTCTATCACTTTTACGGATTGGCCAAATATGTTTTTTTGTCCATTGGCGGACCATTCATCTACCACTTCTGCCATTGTAGAAGATGGTGTGATTGGGTAAATTGCTGCAACCTCAGTGTATGCATATGCTACATATGCTGCAGCAGTATTCCCATCTACTGTCATTTTCTTCTTTCCCATATCATTTCTTCTCCTTACAGTTTACTTCCATTGTCGACCCAGTCTTTTGCCTCATTCACTGCATAATCACTTGGAATGGAGACATTGGCATCTGTTGTTACTTTGGTCTGATTGGCCCATGCTGCAGTTGATTGTGAAAAACGGGACTTTTTTGTGTGGCTTCTTTTATTATTGCTTACTTTATTCTTATCAATGTTGTTTTCCATGGTAAAACCTCCTTTTGTAACGGTATATACTTAGTTAGTTTTGAAGAAAAGGAGGGAAATTATTCGTACAAAAGGGTTTATAATAAATGTTGGGGAATGCGAAAGAAACCATTAGCATCTTTGTCATTTTTTCTTTATTATGATTAGGGTGTCAAAACCCGCTTTTAAATGTGACTATTTTTATTTTTGTACCTTGAAAATGTAACACGATTTGAAATTAGACTTTTAAAATGTTATTATGTCTAATATATTATAGCCGATCCAATCATGAACCTGTGCCATTAAATCTTTTTGCTCCTCGTAACCAAAATCTATAGCTTATATAAAAGAAGATAATGCCATAGATAGGTGTAAAGTATGTAAGGAATACCGGTGTCTTACCATCGATAAACTCTAAGCTAGGAAAATAAGCCATAAAAGCTACTGGTATAAGAAAAGTGAATACAAATCTTATTACTCCATTAAAGATACTTACTGGATATTTTGCATAATCCTTGAATTTATTTGATAATACCATTACAAAGTATGCTCCATTCACAATATAAAAACTAGATGCTGAAGCAAAATTCATGATACCAATCATAAATAGCGAAGATGCGATTAATGCCAGAATAAGTTTCAACAAAATTAGAAATGAAAAACTCAAATGCAGGTTAGTCCATGAGTGAACTAAAATGAATATTCCTATTCCTAATTGACCTATTCCTTTTATATCAAAAACTTCTGAAATGTAATAGAAATATAAGTTCATAGGCTTAAAACAGTACTTAATAAAATCTCCTGAAAGTACATATGTCATAAGGTTCCAATTATTATCAAAAAAACATTGCACTGGTGTTAGCGCAATAAGTGAAAAACCGTATAAAAATAACATTTCATAATATGACCATCCCAACAAGGAAGGAAAATTTTTAAATATAATCCAAAACGAAACAAATCCAGATAAATTGACAAATATAATTCCTAATAAAGAAATAATAAAATCAAAACGATAGCTCATTTTGCTCTTTATATTTTGGATAAGTAATTTTTGGTATATTCGCGCGTAATAACCTATGCCATGTCCATTTTTTATTTGAATATTGCTGCTCAATTATACTTCACCCTCCATTTACCGTTATTGTCTTAAGAGACCTTTGCCAATATACGTTACTTATGACAAGCAATAGAACTAACCACATAATCTGATTTCCTAATATACCGAAACGTTCCATGGCTGACATTTTGTCATTGATTAATAATTGTAATGGTGTATTGTAAATTGCTTGAAAAGGCAAACGCATTGTTATTGTCTTCAAAGGCTCTGGGAAAAAGTTAATAGGTACAACTGCACCTGAAAATAACATTATTACTACTTCCTTCATAATATTAATTCCCCAGATAGATTGTGTGTAAAGCCCGATTGTTCCAATAAAAAAATCAACGCTCAAACTTATTATGATTCCTATAAACATACTTAGTAAGAACAATATGACATTGAAACCAATATGTATTTTACAGCCTGATATGAAATATACAATTAAAAATGTTGGCACAAACGTTGTAAGGAAATTAAACAATACCTCGCCTAAAATTCCAGCGTACTTAAATGTTTGATATCCCATCGGCTTAATGATATCAAGAACGATTTTACCCGATTGAATATCCTCATGCATTCTCCATGTAAGGTGACTTTCTAAAAGCATGTACATGGATGATGCCAGTACTAAATAAATCATGGTATCTTGAAAAGTCATTCCATTCATAACACTAGTTCCAGAAGAAGCATATATACTTTTCCACAGACTATACACAATAATTAAATAAATTAGATTACCAAGGAACGTAACAAGTACACCCATCCTAAACCGAAGACATACTATTATTCCTGAACGAATCAATGTTTTATATCTTTTCATACAGCATTCCCCTC
>DBKX01000437.1 GCA_002297865.1 Lachnoclostridium sp. UBA739 | reverse complement strand
TAAAAAATGATGAAGTTGACGTAGTATTCTGCGTTCCAGCTATTTCATTAACAACAGCTATCGAAGCTGCTAAAGGTTCCAATATTGAAATCGGTGCTGAAAATATGTTCTATGAAGAGAGTGGTGCTTACACTGGTGAAATCGCTCCTAACATGTTAACAGATATCGGTGTTAAATATGTTATCATCGGTCACTCTGAAAGAAGAGAATACTTCGCAGAAACAGATGAAACAGTAAACAAAAAAGTATTAAAAGCTTTTGAACATGGAATTACTCCAATTATCTGTTGTGGTGAATCTCTTACTCAAAGAGAACAAGGAATCACAATTGACTGGATTCGTCAGCAGATTAAAGTTGCTTTCTTAAACGTAACTAGCGAACAAGCAAAAACAGCTGTAATCGCTTACGAACCAATCTGGGCTATCGGAACAGGTAAAGTTGCAACAACAGAACAAGCACAAGAAGTTTGTGCAGCAATCCGTGCTTGTATCGGTGAAATCTATGATGAAGCAACAGCAGCAGCAATCCGTATTCAGTACGGCGGCAGTGTATCAGCAGCAAGTGCTCCAGAATTATTTGCGCAGGCAGATATCGACGGAGGATTAGTTGGTGGTGCTTCTCTTAAACCAGACTTTGGTAAGATTGTAAACTACAATAAATAATAAGATACGTTCTCTTTAGAGATACTATCTTATAGTGACAGGCGGGCTATTGTCCGTCTGTTTCATTAAAGATTAGAAATAAGGAGTACAATAATGAGTAAAAAACCTACTGTTTTAATGATTTTAGATGGTTATGGATTAAATGATACAGAGAAAGCAAATGCGGTAAAAGAAGCGAATACTCCAGTAATGGATAAATTAATGGCAGAGTACCCTTTTGTTAAAGGTTATGCAAGTGGTCTTGCTGTTGGCCTGCCAGATGGACAAATGGGTAACTCTGAAGTTGGGCATCTTAATATGGGCGCTGGCCGCATCATTTATCAGGAATTAACGCGTATCACAAAAGAAATTGAAGATGGTACATTCTTTGAAAACGAGGCTTTGCTGAAAGCTATCGAAAATTGCAAAGCAAACAATTCTGATTTACATTTATTTGGCTTATTATCCAATGGTGGTGTTCACAGCCATAATACACACATGTATGGTTTATTAGAATTAGCTAAGAGAAACGGTATTAAAAACGTTTATCTGCATGCATTCTTAGATGGACGTGACACAGATCCTAAGTCTGGTCTTGGTTTTGTGGAAGAAGCAGAAGCTAAAATGAAGGAAATGGGTGTTGGTGAAATCGCAACAGTTATCGGTCGTTATTATGTTATGGACCGTGATAATCGTTGGGATCGTGTAGAAAAAGCTTACAAAGCTATTGCTGAAGGTGAAGGCGTAACTGCATCTACAGCAGTAGAAGCTGTAAAGCAGTCTTATGATAAAGGTGAAAATGATGAATTCGTTCTTCCTACAGTAGTAGAAAAAGAAGGAAAACCTGTTGCTACAGTAAAGGAAAACGATTCAGTTATTTTCTTTAACTTCCGTCCAGATAGAGCAAGAGAAATCACAAGAACATTCTGCGATGATGAGTTTACAGGATTTGAACGTAAATCTGGTAGAGTAAAAACTACATTTGTTACATTTACAGAATATGATGTGACAATTCCAAATAAGGTAGTTGCTTTCCACAAAACAGAAATCAGCAATACATTAGGTGAATATCTATCTAAGAATGGTAAAACACAGTTAAGAACAGCTGAAACTGAAAAGTATGCACACGTAACTTTCTTCTTTAACGGTGGTAAAGAAGAACCATACGAAGGGGAAGACAGACTGCTTGTCAATTCTCCAAAAGTTGCAACTTATGATTTACAGCCTGAAATGAGTGCTTTCCAAGTAGCAGAAGGTTTAGTAAATGCAATTAAATCTGATAAATATGATGTAATCATTGTGAACTTTGCAAATCCAGACATGGTTGGTCATACAGGCGTTGAGTCAGCTGCAATTGCAGCAATCGAAGCAGTAGATAAATGTGTTGGCATGACTGTAGAAGCAATCAAAGAAGTGGATGGACAAATGTTTATCTGTGCAGACCATGGAAATGCTGAACAGTTAATTGATTATAACACAGGAGCTCCATTTACAGCTCATACAGTCAATCCAGTTCCATTTATCTTAGTGAACTATGATGAAGCTTATACTTTGAGAGAAGGCGGATGCTTAGCTGACATCGCTCCAACTCTTCTTGAGATGATGGGAATGGAACAGCCAGCTGAAATGACAGGTAAGTCCCTTCTTATCAAGAAATAAAGGTTGAAAATGGTAACATTTTGTGATAAAATTTAAACATGAGTGTATTCGAGCAATCGAATAAAATCCATGTATTGGAGGTGTAAGTATGACTTGGTTACGAACTATTGTAACAATTTTATATGTATTAGTTTGTATCGCACTTTCAGTTGTTGTATTAATGCAAGAAGGTAAACAAGCTGGTTTATCTGGAAGCATTAGTGGTGCCGCTGAGAGCTACTGGGGAAAAAACAAAGGTCGTTCTATGGAAGGCGCGTTGGAAAAAGGTACAAGAGTTTTAGCGATTGTATTTATGGTTATTTCTGCTTTGTTATGTATGAACTGGTAGATAGATAGATGCTTGCTGACAAGCTGTCGCATAATGTGACAGCTTGTTTTTCTATACAGATAAGACATTTAATGGTGATATGTGTAGATTAATATATTTTATTCTCTGATGTCTATGAAATCAAAACCTGTAAGCATGAGTGTGTTTTAACTTATCTTGCACTAAGTGAACTTTCGTTTCGATGGTGGGTTAATACGATAGATTACATAAGTAATTTTATGTCAATTGATGTAAAGTAAGATTCTATGAAAAAGAGAGTGAAGAAACTGTGAATTCCGCATGAACTTTTATCCATGTTTGTTTTTTTTAGTAAATGTGGTATACTAGAAATTATCATATGGTACGAAATGGAGAAGATGAATGTTAGAAAAGATTATTTTAGAAGAAAAGAAGAATTTAGTTTATGAGTTTATGTTAAGCAAAGAATATAAACCAATTAAGTTCAAAGAAATGGTTAATATCTTGCAAGTACCAAAGAGAGAAAAAGAAGATTTACGTGAAGTATTAGAGTCACTTATAGCAGATGGTAAAATCATTATAGACGTAAAAGGAAAGTTTAAAGTTGCCAATGAAAATCTGAAAACAGGTACTTTTATTGGAACCCAGAGGGGCTTTGGTTTCGTACGTGTAGAAGGAGAAGACGAGGACATTTTTATACCTGAAAATGCTATGAAAGGTGCTCTTCACAACGATTTTGTGCAAGTTCAGGTATTAGACATTAAGACCGGTAAGAGAAGAGAAGGAAGAATTGTTAATATAGTAGAACGTGGTACGGCAACCGTTGTCGGAACTTTTGCAAAAAGCAGAAATTTCGGATTTGTAATTGCGGATAATCAGCGTTTTGGAAAGGATATCTATATTCCGAAGTCTCAGACAAAAGGTGCTGTCAGTGGTCATAAGGTAGTTGTAGAGCTGACTAGTTTCGGAGGAAAAGATAAAAAACCAGAAGGCAAAATTATTGAAATACTAGGTCATATTAATGACCCCGGTGTTGATATACGTTCTATTGTGAAGGCATACGGATTGGCAGAATCATTTCCAAAAGAAGTTATGGATGAAGTGGAAAAGATTCCATCGGAAGTAGATAGCTCTGACTGGGCAGGCAGAATGGATATTCGTGACTGGCAGATGGTTACCATTGATGGAGAAGATGCAAAAGACCTAGACGATGCCATTACACTTAGAAAAGAAGGAGAACTTTATAAACTAGGGGTGCATATTGCAGATGTAACCAATTATGTAAAAGAAGGCTCTCCTTTAGACAAAGAGGCATTGAACCGAGGAACCAGTGTGTATTTGGTTGATCGTGTTATACCAATGCTTCCTCATGCATTGTCCAATGGCATCTGCTCCTTAAATGCAGGCGTAGATCGTCTTGCTTTAAGCTGTTTTATGGACATAGATGCCAAAGGAAATGTGGTTAGCCATAAGATTGCGGAGACTGTTGTAAATGTTTCCCGTCGTATGTCTTATACCAGCGTAAAAAAAATATTAGAGGATAAAGATCCAGATGAAATAAAGGAATATGAAGAATTGGTGCCAATGTTTGAATTAATGCAGGAACTTGCCTTAATATTACGTGAAAGACGTAGAAAACGTGGTTCCATTGATTTTGATTTTCCAGAAAGCAAAATAATTCTTGATGAAAAAGGTAAACCAATCGAAGTAAAACCATATGATAGAAATACAGCGACTAAGATTATTGAAGATTTTATGCTGATTGCAAACGAAACAATTGCGGAAGATTATTTCTGGCAAGAGCTTCCGTTTGTCTATCGTTCTCACGAGAATCCAGATCCTGAGAAAATTTTGAAACTTGGTATCTTTATCAATAATTTTGGTTATTCCATTAAAATGGGGCAGGATGAGATTCATCCAAAAGAATTGCAAAAATTAATAGAAAAGATTGATGGTACACCAGAAGAGGCGTTGATTAGCAGATTGACTCTTCGTTCTATGAAACAAGCAAAGTATACAGTTACTGGAGATGGACACTTTGGTCTGGCAGCTAAGTATTATTGTCACTTTACCTCTCCAATTCGTCGATATCCAGATTTGCAGATTCATAGAATTATTAAGGAAAATCTGCGAACAGGTCTTAGTGAGAAACGAATCAAACACTACGACAGAATTCTTCCAGATGTTGCGTTACGTTCTAGTATGATGGAAAGAAGAGCAGACGAAGCAGAACGTGAAGTGGATAAGATGAAGAAAGCTGAGTATATGGAACAATTTATGGGAGAGACATTTGAAGGTGTTATCTCTGGTATGAATACATGGGGTATGTATGTAGAATTGCCAAATACAGTCGAGGGTATGGTTCATGTAACAGCTTTAAAAGATGATTATTATTTCTATGATGAAGAACGTTATCTTATGGTAGGAGAACGTACGAACAACACTTATAAGTTAGGTGAAAAGGTTAAAGTTGTCGTAACAGGTGTGGACAAACTGTTAAAGACAATTGATTTTGAGCTTGCCAGTGATGAGGACGACAACTCATCGGAGAAAAAAACTGCAAAATCAGGTAAGCGTAAAAGAAAGAAATCTGAAGCGAAAGAAGATGCAGAACAGGAAGCAGTAACAGGAGAATAAGTATGGCAGAAAAATCAAGAAAACTAATAGCAAATAACAAAAAAGCTCGTCATGACTATTTTGTGGAAGAGACATATGAAGCAGGTATCGCGCTACATGGAACAGAAGTAAAGTCATTACGCCTTGGAAAATGCAGTATCAAAGAATCTTTTATTAAAATAGAAAAGGGCGAAGTATTTATTTATAACATGCATATTAGTCCTTATGAAAAAGGAAATATATTTAATAAAGATCCTTTGCGCGTGAAAAAGCTTCTTTTGCACAAATATGAAATTAATAAACTTTCAGGTAAGATTCAGCAGCAGGGCTATACTTTAGTTCCTCTGAATGTTTATTTATCAGGGAGTCTTGTTAAAGTTGAAGTAGGTCTATGCCGTGGTAAAAAGCTTTATGATAAACGTCAGGATATTGCAAAGCGTGACCAGAGAAGAGAAGCAGAGAAAAACTTCAAAGTGAAGAATTTATATTAAAGATGAAAGTTTTTTTGGGTTATGGAAATGGCGGTCCGATTGTGAACTGCCGTTTCATGTTTTGTATTATTGCTATTGACAAAGATAAAACTTTGCATTATAATACAAAGTAACTTTGGCTTCGCGTTTACCTTACTTTATCCTTTTCGGGGTAGTAAAGGTTTCGACAGGGGTCTTGAAGTTGGAGAAGCTATTCGCATGCAATGCGTCAAATTGCAAAATTAAAATTAAACGCTGAAGAAAATTTAGCTTACGCAGCCTAGTGGCTGCTGTCTGACTTAGAGCACCTACACTCTAAACTCAGGCATCGACTATGTAGGAAACGGCGTTAGGAAAGCTTTGACCTAACGGACGTATTATGAAGCTACTGAAGCCTAAAGGATGTTAGTTTTCGTTAGGTAGAGGGAATGTCAAAGAACTGACTATGATAGTAGAAGTACAATGAATGGGCTTTTGGACACGGGTTCGACTCCCGTCTACTCCACT
>DBKX01000142.1:734-3319 GCA_002297865.1 Lachnoclostridium sp. UBA739 | reverse complement strand
TCATCAATGATGGCAGCAAGGACAATTCCTCTGCCATTGCCCATGAGTATCAAGATAAGTATCCTGATACTTTCAGAGTGATAGATAAGGAGAATGGCAACTATGGCTCCTGTGTGAATAGAGGATTGAAGGAGGCTACGGGTAAGTATATCAAGATATTGGATGCAGATGATTGGTTTGATAACATAATGTTTAGCAAATATTTGATGGAACTATGTAATTGTGACACAGATATGGTGATAACTCCTTATGAGATTGTTGATCAAAATTTGCATACGATTAACTATGTTTTTTTTGAATTAGAGATAAAAAAAAGTCTAAGTACTAACGTGTTTAGCAAAATACATAATTTACAAATGCATAGCATTACGTATAGGACAGCTTTGCTTCGTTCTATTGGTTATGTTCAGTCGGAAGGAATCAGTTATACTGATACAGAATGGTCTGTACTTCCTTTGCCTTCTGCAAAGAATATAACTTATATTGATTTATGTGTTTACAAATATTTTTTAGGTCGTGAAGGTCAAACTGTCAGCCCTGACAATTATCTGAAAAATAATACTCAGATTTCATATATTTTGAAACGACTTATTTGTGAAGTAGGCTTGTCAGATGACGAAAAAGTTAATGCGTACATAAGAGAAAAGATACTATTAACAGCTAAAATGCTGTATAGAGTAGTTCTTATGCATGGTAACGAGCATAATTATGCTGATTTGAATTCTTTTGATAATGATATTAAGCAAACAGTGTATTATAATCTTCTTGATAATGTTAAGTTAGATGATAAGTTACCATTTTATTTTATTCGTGAATGGCGTGAGAGTAAAAAGTTTAATTATCGTATTAAATTTTATAAGTTACTTTATTCTCTATTGACATATTGGAGAAAAATAAAAAAATAGATTCGTCTTTAATTCTAAAATAATGAAAAAATATGTATTTATTTCTTAGTGCCATTTGTATTTTCTTATCAGTTGCTTTGCTTTTTAAAAATGGCGTGAACAGATTGTTACTTTATATGGTTGGCATTACATTCCTTCCGTATGGACTGGAGTTAACAGGTAAGTTGATTGCACCAAGATTATTAACTTTCGCTTTTTTATTATCCGTTTTACTTCGGTTTAAAGAATTTAGGAGTCTAAAGCAATTACCTGCTAAATGGTTAATGGTAATATTGTTTATTGCTCATTTGCTTACAGGACTCATGGATCACCGAATATCAATGATTCAAGGTTTAATAAAAGCTATAACAATGTTTGTAGAAACTTTTGGTGGTATTATATTAGGATATGTTTCTTTTATAGCTATAAATAAAAAATGGAATTTACAAATAAGAAATCGTTTTGTAATACTAGCATTAGTTGTTTGTATTTATTCTTTATTTTGTGTTTTTATAAATTCTGACCCATATTCATCTGCTATTGGGGATACGGATTCTATGATAGATAGTCGATTACGTTCTGCCTCTTTTTTCTATAATTCCCATGTTGCAGGTATGGCTATGACTGGATATTTTATTTTACTTTTATATTTTAAACAAAAATATAAATTTAATCAATTTCAAAATCTAGTTTTGTTGTTATTGTTTATAGCCATATTTTTAACTGGTTCTAGGTCTTCGCTTCTTTGCTTAATAGCCGGATTTTTAATCTTATATTATGACATTGTCAAACGTTCAAAGTACAAATTTAAAATTCTTTTCGGAAGTTTATTAATGCTATGTATTGGTTATGGCGTTATAGGTCATATTGTTATTGCAAAATTTGCGGATGCTTTCCAAGATGATGGAGGTGAAACCGGTGGTAGCAATATTGCAATGAGATTGCAACAATTGTCTTTTTCTTGGGAACTGTTCTGGCAAAGCCCATGGTTTGGAAATGGATTTAATTATTTTTGGGAGTATATAAAAGCAAAAGATGGTTACTTGAGCAGTATGTTGCTCGGAGCTGAAAGTTATGTATTTATATTGCTGATAGAACGTGGACTTATTCAAATTATAGCAATTTTTATTTATTTTGTTTCGATAATTAGATATTTCTCTCGGGCTAAAACTTTAGAATCTTATCTCGGGCTAGCATTACTTACTGCTTTCTTGGTTAATTCTATAGTTACAGGTAATCTTTATAAGTGGATATTTGTCATGCCATTGATAGGTTATTATTTACATTATGTTCAATTTCAAATGAAACAAAAATAAAATGTTTTCTGTTATTATTCCTTTATATAACAAAGCATCCTTTATCAAGAGAACAATTGAATCTGTTCTTTGCCAGTCTTTTGAGGATTTTGAAATCATTGTAGTTAATGACTCTTCTACTGATAATAGCTTGCAAATAGTGCAATCTATAGATGATGAGAGAATCCATATATACACAAAAGAAAACGGTGGCGTCTCAACTGCACGCAATTTCGGTGTAGAAAATGCTACCCATGATATAATAGCGTTTTTAGATGCTGATGATATTTGGGAAAAGGACTATTTGTATACTATTTCAAAAATGGTAGAGAAATATCCGCAAGCGGGGATTTATGCTACGGCTTATGCTGGTTATATTGATGGCTTGAAGATATATGAAAGCACC
>DBKX01000142.1:216-680 GCA_002297865.1 Lachnoclostridium sp. UBA739 | reverse complement strand
CGACTATTTTAAGGAGTCATATAATAATGGGCTCTCTATAAATATCACTAGTGCAACATGTATACGAAGAAGTATTGCGCAAGCTATGCCGCTGTTTAGACGGAACATTAAGCGTGGTGAAGATATAGATGTTTGGTTGCGTATATCACTCCGCTATCCTATGGCTTTCTGTAATGTGCCAAAGATGAAATATCAAGTGGATACACCTTCAAGCCTCTCTAGTCATTATACTGTTTCCTCAGATGATTTCCCTTATACAGAATGGCTTAAGCTGAAATGTAATAGCCGATATTTTCGGAAATATGTTGTCTTGGTCGTTTATATGTCTGCTAAAAACGCTTTTCTTTCCCACGATTATAAAGGTTGTTTAAAAAAACTGTTTGAAGTTTGGAATGTCGAAGTTGGAGTGAAATGCTTAAAAAGGGCATATTTGATGATAAATTCTTGCTTAAAATTATTTTAAA
>DBKX01000142.1:0-201 GCA_002297865.1 Lachnoclostridium sp. UBA739 | reverse complement strand
ATATTTTCTTACCCATATCACCAACAGCGGTGGTATGGAGCATATTGTTATAGATAAAATCAACTATTTGTCTAATTATGGGTATGATGTATCCTTGGCCTATTTTGGAACAAAAGATGATAAGGCTTTTTTCGCTATTGATGAAAAAGTTAGACGATTCCCTATAGTACAGGTAAAAGACCCTAATTCTTTTCGTGAAAA
>DBKX01000125.1 GCA_002297865.1 Lachnoclostridium sp. UBA739 | reverse complement strand
CCCAACACTTGACATAGAGCCGAATATACCTATGTTGAGTAAAACAGAATAAGGACTGGAGACATTTTAATATGCCATCCAATCCTTTTCATCCTATTAACGAATATCTTAACATTTGGATCTTCCCTGTATACTTATCTTATATCTACATAATCCTAGTCGATTTCAAATGTATTATAGCCTCTTCCTTTTATATCTCAACAGTTCTTTGCGTAAAAGTTGCAACAGACTCAAAACAAGATTTCTATTCGCGGGATCCAAATGTACATGTTCCTACAACCAATAGACCTAATTTTAATCTTTATGCCTTAACTCTCTTACGTTTCCTTTAAAGTTGATTCTCCCATTTTTCAGCATAATTACGAAATCCATTTTATCAATGATTTCCCTTTTATGAGTGACAATTAAAACAATTTTTTCTTTTAGCTCATTTTTCAGCATATTTAAAATCTTTTCTTCTGTAAATACATCCGCATTCGATGTTGCCTCATCAAAAACAAGAATTGGTCGATTTAAAATCAATGCACGTGCCAATGCAATTTTTTGTTTCTGTCCTCCTGAAAGCATAGAGCCATTATCTCCAACAATATAATCTAATCCGTTTTCCTCTATAAATTCACCCATTCCACACTGAATCAAGATATCAATTATTTCCTCATCTGAATGCTGTTTAAATAAACAAATATTATTTCTAATAGTATCTTGAAACAAATACACTTGTTGGCTCACTACTCCAAATAACTCCCTATAAGCATTCAATGATAATTTTGATATATCTATATTGTTTATATATATCTTTCCTGAATCTGGCGTATAAAATCTTAATAATAAATTAATTATTGTTGATTTCCCAGAACCATTTTCTCCGATAATTGCAACTTTAGACTGTTTGCCAACCTCAAATGTTACTTTATCCGCCTGATTCTGTTCTTCACATTTTTTATCATATGAAAAAGTAACGTTCTGAAACGCTATTGTCTCAACACTGTCTATCTCAACTGATTCTTCATAATTTACCTCTTTCTCTTCTGCTTCTTCCATAAACTGATAAAATCTTTTAACTGATGGTATCGAAGTTGATACATCAACACCTATATTTAGAAAAAAGGTTATTGGACCTGTAACATATCCACTATATGTTATAAATGTAATGACACTGCCAAGTGTTAACGAATGATTCATAACCAATTTTCCACCGATCATATATATTAAAAACATTAAAAAGTACATTAAACTTTCGTCAATCACTTGATTATACTGGTTCAACATTTTCATACTTCTATTTGACTCAAGCATTTCTTTATAAAATTTATCAAATTCTAACTTTTTATAATGAATTAATTGAAATAACTTAACTTCTCTTATGCCGTTTACACAATCTCCAAACCATCCTGCGAATCTACTTGATTCTCTTAAGAAAGTCCCCACCTGTTTTTCCTGCTGTTTCATAATATGTTTTACTACAACTACTTTAATTGGTATGAATAAAAGTACACAAAAAGTTAAACGGTAATCAATCATAAATAAACCAATTAATCCACCAATCACCGTTAGACATTGTATGATGATTGAAAAAAAACCCCCATCAATAATACCTTTCATATATTGAATATCTGTATCGATTCTCCCTAGAAGTTCTGTGGTATTTTTATTTACAAAATATCTATTTTCCAACTTCATAATATGTAGAAATGCTTTCTCTTGTAAATCAAATTGGATTCCATTAGATATGTATATGCGTTTTTTTGCAGTAATGCATTTGCAGTTCGCAGAAACCAGCTGCAAAACAAATACCAGTGCAACTAGTTCGCATAATAAATTATAGTTTCCTTCTATAAATCCTTTATCAAGTATCTCCTTATTCACTAATGGTATGAGTAAATTAAGCCCGCTACATATCAGTAACAATACAAATATAGCTATCATTTCCTTTTTATACGGAGTTAAAAGGAAAAGTAACTTTTTAAGCCATTTAAATTTTTCCTTCATTTTCTTTCCTCAATTAGAATCATTTAATTTATTATTACAATCTTTTTCTGTGCATTGTTCAACAAACTATTTACTATTTCTTGTAATCTATTTGCATTTATTTTGCTTAATTGTTCATTTACAAAGAACTGTTCATCTGATAATTCTACAAATGTTCTCCCAAATATAAAATGCGAATATAATTTTAGTTTTACTTCTTCAATTGTCTCTGCTTTTTCCTTAACAGCACAAAAATATTGTTGTTTAATAGAATCGAGATTTATTTTAATCCATTCACCAAAACCATCTAGAAAATTATTTATATCTACTCCAGAATGATTCCAATTTTTACATTTTATATTAATAAGCATAATAACAATATCCTTCGAAAAATCAATGAAATCAATATAACTCGTATTGACTGCTTCTATACTGTCACGTAAATAAAGAGTTAAGACGTCGCTAATAATATCACACATGCATTTGTAATACTTCTCATCCACTCCAAGCTCTTTTAACAAATGGATATACGAAAGTTTATAGAATATCCTAGTTTCATTCTCATATTTGTTTCCTGTATAAATATTAACTAAAGTATCTTCAGAAAAACTAAAATTATCCGTTTCCCTTTCCCATTTCTGGTGAGGTTCAAATGGAGAATTTGATTCCTTAAATCCTTGCTTTTTTAGTATTGAATCAACGTCCTTCTCTTCTCCACTACATATAATCTGCAGTTCTATATTTTGCTGTACATACCACTTTGCAAAAAAATCTTTTATATCGTCAAATGTAATTGAATTAATATCATTAATATTACCTAAAGGAGCTTGTTCTTCATAAATACTATTGTGAAATAAAGCATTTGATATCAACCCTTTACACATTCTATTCGTTCGATTCCATTCTTTTATGATATCTTTTCTAACTGCTTCAAGTTTTTCTTCTAATAGATAATTTCCATTCAAAATATTTTTTATTATTATAAGGCTTTGCTCAATTTTTCTACTATTACTAGTCATTTCATACACTGTTGCATAATAATTCGTATATGCAAAACAATTCATAAAACCATCCATCTCTTCTAAATTGAATTTATCAAAATTCATATTCATATGTTCAACATAGTGTGCTAATCCAGATTTATTTTTAGGATCACATAAAGAACCTACTTTTACTAAAAGTGAAGAACTAAATAGTTCCGAATCCTGATTACTTTGTATAAAGTAACATGTGAGTTTTATGTTATTGCAGTTTTTATATACTTTTATCATGTTATAATTCACCTCAAAACTTCTGTATACAAATGTATACAGAAGTAAACTGACTATTTTCTATATCCACGGTTATTATTAGCTGTAGCATTTTCTGTTCCATATGCGCAGCCACAAGAACATCCTCCTGGATAATCAAATATATCATTATTGTTCCAAATATAGCTATTTACATCACCTGTATCAGAACAATAACAACCATAATTTGCTTGATTGGTTATAACATCAACCTCACGACCAACTGGATTTACTAATTTCATAAACTCACCTCCCTATTCATTTTTTATATTAATCAGGTGTATCTATTTTTACACCTGTTTAATATCATTCAAATGCTCCAACCATTTTGGATTTTCCTCTAATATGGAATGATAACGTATTAAATTACGTTTACACATTTCCTTTTCTATATCACAATCCTTAAACTTTTTTTCAAAGTCGATTTCATTCTCATTGCAATAGCTTACGTAGCACATACTACACAAATGATTACACCAACAATTACTACATTTATTAACTGCCTTAATTTCATAAGACTGAATATAACTCTCATATAATTTATCAAAATCTATTCCAATATCTACATTACCTAATGATGGAGACTTTCCTACTCGTTCGCAAATTCTATATTCACCATCTGTCGTTACGTATAACCTTCGTTGTCCTGGTATACAGCATGCATTTCGATTCATTGTTGGTATAGGCTTGTCTGTTATAAAACGTTTATGAATTTTCAACAAATTATCTTCTACAATGGATTGTTGCAATTTTGTTTCATTAGAACTAAGCACTTCCTTAATTGACCAATCAGAAATAGAATAATCTGTGTCTGATTCATTATTAGTTATCGCAGGAATTCCATTTGGAAATGCGACATCATATGTATCAGGGTCCATATAGGAACAATGTACTTTTATATTATTTGGGAGCCACTCTGTGTCCTTAAAATAATTATTGACTTTCTCATATAAACTAGCTGAATATGGAGGAGCCAACACTGCATTAATGGAAATCATCTTTTCTGCATTTTCACCATATGCAATAATTAAATTCCTTAATCCATCTATAGCCTTTTTAAAACTTCCTTTTTGTTCTTTTGTTTTTCGAAATCTATTATGTATTTCTTCTGGTCCATCAATGCTTCCCATAATACTACAATTACCTAATGAGGCGAAATACTCCGCTCTCTCTTTTGTCATTAGGGTAAGATTAGATGTAAAGGAATATGTAATTTTTCTTTTTCCATTTTCCTGTTTTCTACAATACTCTATACATTCCTTAAGTAAATCATAATTAACTAGTGGTTCACCACCATAAAAGGTGATTGCAATTTCATCACCTGAATGTTGAAATGCATAATCAATTGCTTTTTTTGCAGTCTCCCACGTCATACTTCGATTTGAAAAATTGCGAAAGGTTCCATTACCATCATGGTAAATGCAATAGCCACATCTCAAATTGCAGTTTTGCGTTACTTCTAATATGAGCTGCTTAAATTCTTCATTCAGTTTCTTCTGTAAAGTTTCCTTTAAATATGGCGTAAAATTGGTATACATGGGCATTTGTAATATATTTTCCTGTTTTACCAGATTCTGAATATCTTCTAGTACACTAAGTAAACAACTTTTCTGCAAACCAATTGAATCAATACCTGAAATTTTATTATTCTCCAGAATATATTTAAATACTTCATATTCATCCTTTGTACACTCATAAACTTTTCCAGTACCTGAATCATAAAAATAGCTATTTCTCTTTGTCTCAAACACAGTACCTAATCTACTATAATTATGCCCTACCACAACAGAGTCAATATAACTGATGTATTCCTCTAATTTATCCAACTTTAGTCCTCCTCCAATAATCACTTATCTACTTATTTACGGTTTATCATAAAATGTTATGTCTAAACATTTTGTAACATCTCGCTCTAAATCTCACACTCACTATGCCCAATTTAAGAACATCTTGATGTTCTTGTACAAATGAAGTCTCACATGGTTGTACCCTATGAATGCATTTTCCTCCATTGCAATGCTAATCGATCTCTTTCGCCAAAAATGCCGCTACTTTTGTAAATGGAATTTGTATTTTTATTTCAATTGGCTATTATTTTGACACTCTTTGCGAAAATGACTGACCTAGTTAGATACACAGATAGCTAATACTTAATTTTCCCTAAATGAAACACCTTGTAATTTACTTTTCCCACCCAAGTTCAATGATTCAGATTAATATTTCATTGAATATCTGCTAGTATAAAGTAGATACTAGCAGATATTCATTTTGCATTATATTCTCCTGTTAATGAAATGCAAAAGAACTCCTACTCCCTAGCATAGCCTCTATTCCAGTTGGCAGATGCATTATCATAACCGTAAGCACAACCACAACTACACTCACCTGGATCACACCATCCTAAATCATTATAGGCATTATTATAGTTTGATGTACCTTGAACAATAGAACAACTACAACCATAATTAGCTTGATTCTGAATTTCTTCTACGATACGTCCAACTGGGTTAACCAACTTCATACATATCCCTCCATTTCAAAAATTTTAAATAGTAATTTTAATATTACTATCAATATCTAGTATAGAGGATGACAAACTTATTTTCATTATTTCTCATTTTCACCTATTCCCTAAAACATTCCATTTATTCCTCCTGTCTTTTCTTCACCAATTATTGCAGTAACAAAAAAGGGCTCTATAATAAATGTTGGGGTATGATTCTTTGAATCATGCTCTATCACTGGATATAGGGCTTGTATTAAAAAGCTGTTGCCCAGCAATTTCTCACTAGAACAACAGCCCCATTTTTCATCATATAATACTATCTCAGTTTTCCCCAGACATAATCAAAGTACGTCATCCGTCCTCGGATAATACTTACTTTTGCCTCCATGCCGTTTCTAAGGGAAACCTTCTCCCCACTCCTGCTCGTCATGAACTCTCTATCTAAGGAACACTTTGCTGTGTAGAACTTCCTTCCACTATTAGAATCCATAACTACGTCATCGCTAACCCCCTCAATCTTGGAAGTCAGAACTCCGTAATCATTTCGTGACAAAGATACCACCTCCACCTGTACCTTTTTGCCCTTCTGAATGTCACCAATACTGGTATTGTCAATGTAAATGTCACAAACGTTATTCTTTGCATCAATCACTCCAAATGCATTGACCACGATATCTTTCTTGGCATATCTTGACCAGATTACAATAGTAAAGAGCGTTAGTACAATTATATACATGCTGTACCGTAAAAGCTTATAGGAGCAGGAATCCTTGTACTGATTGATAAAGCTTTTTGCATCTTCTACCTCTGCCAGATTCTCAATCTTATACCGCAATGTTGCGCCCTCCCTTCGCTTTCTTCGCACTTCCATCGTTATTGCTGCTGCCAAGGCTCTGTTCTGACCAGAGTTTGTAATAATAGCCACGCTCTTTCAGAAGCTCTGTATGGCTGCCCTGTTCAATAATTCTTCCCTTATCCATAACGAAGATCTTGTCACATTTCTTAATGGTGCTTAGTCGATGGGCAATAATGATAGTTGTAACATTTTCGGTGCATTCTTCTAATGTCTTTTGGATTGCACTTTCTGTTATAGAATCAAGATTCGACGTTGCTTCATCCATAATCATAATCTCTGGATTACGGACAAGTGCCCTTGCAATTGCCAAGCGCTGTCTTTGTCCACCTGAAAGATTCGCTCCCTTTTCTTCCAATGGTGTCTTATAGCCCATAGGCTGACTCTGGATAAAGTCATGAATGTGCGCTTTTTTACAAGCGTCTATCATCATTTCCTTGGTGATGCCATCTGCTGCGAATTCCATGTTATCTTGAATCGTTCCAGAGAAGAAGAATGATTGCTGGGAAATATAGCTAATTTTACTCCTTAATGTTTCTTTATTGATTGTGTTAATATTATCGTTATTTAAAATAATATTGCCTTCCTTGACTTCATAGAAGCCCATTAGGAGCTTGGCTAGTGTTGTTTTACCAGAGCCACTTTCCCCTACTAAGGCAATCTTTTCACCTACTTTTATGGACATGTTGATGTCATGTAATACGTCTTCTCGCAGACCATACGCAAAGTTGACATTTTCGAGAGTAATATCTCCATATAAGGTATCTGGTTTTACATCTTCTTCGCTAGATTTCTCTAATTCCAGATCCAGTATCTCACCTAATCGATCACTAGCTACAATGGCTTCCTGAAGCTGTGGCTGCAAATTAATTAATCTGCCTACTGGTTCAATAAAATAGGCAAGCAAAGCATTAAAACTCATCAGTTCACCCATGGATAGCTGACCTTTTAGAACTAAGCTTCCTCCAAACCATAACACAGCAATTCCGAATACACCGCCAACGATGCTCATAAGAGTTCCCTGAACGTTATACGTTACTCCATGCTTTAGGGTACTTCGCATAACCTTTAGGAACTTATTCTCGGTCTTTTGTTGGACAATCCGTTCTCCGTTAAATGCTTTTACTGTTTCAATTCCTTCTAAGGATTCTACTAGGTAGGATGACAGCATTGCATTATTTTCCATAACTTCACGATTTACCTTCTTAAGTCTTGTTTTGAATCCGAATACCAAGCATAGATACAGTACAATTGGGATAAAACAGGTGAAGAAAAGGGTTGCATTTTGCATGTATAAAATGATACCACCTGCTACTGCCATGATAATGTCGATCATCAAAGTTAAGGTTACGGATGAAATGGCACTTCGTATTTTATCACCGTCATTAAAACGGGAAATGATTTCTCCGACTTTTCTTGTTCCGAAAAAGTTCATTGGCAGTTTTACAACGTGATTGTAATATCCTAGCATCAATGGAACATCAATGTTTTGCGCCATATAGATAAATAGAATCTGCCGGAAGAATTCAGTGAATATCTTGAACAAGAGCAGAACCAGCATTGCAATGGAAAGGGAATGAAGGTTTGCACTTAGGTTGTTTGGCAGAATATCGTCTATTAAAAATCTATAGTAAAAAGAGCCTGCGATTCCTAAGAAGGTAATTAGGAAGGATGCGATAAAAATGTTGATTAGGAGACCTTTTTGTACTTTGATAAGTCCCCAGAATCTTTGAAACAAGCCCTTTGTCTGGTCGCCTTTTTGAAATTTTGCGGTCGGAGTTAAAAATACTAGAATGTCGTCCCAGATTTTAAAGAATTCTTCTGGTTTGTATTTCATCATGCCTCGACCTGGGTCTGCTACTAGGATGTAGTTTTTGGTTATTTTATGTATGACTACAAAATGAAGTAACATATCATCAATAACTACATGAGCAATGCATGGAGTTGGGATATTATTGAATATTTCATTTTTATCATCTACTTGAACAGCTTGTGCACTAAATCCCAATTTTTCAGCTGCCTGAATAATTCCATATACATTAGAACCATGAAGATCTGTCCCTGCCATTTCTCGTATTTTGCAAAGTGGCATTTTTAGTCCATATTGCTTGAAGATTGTAGCAAGACATGCTGGGCCACAATCCTTTATATCTAGCTGTCTAATACAATAATACTTTTGTAATACCTCTAGCATATTCTTTTCCCTCATTCTAATTTTAAAAGACAAAGCTAACTCCTTAAGAAATTAGCTTTGTCTGACTAGTTATTATTTACCCCAACAGTAAACATCTTCACCATATGCATTATAAACATGGCCTACCATTTGTTTTCTCAACTGATCCTGCAACTCATTCTTCTTTTTAACACAGATAGACTGTGCTTCTGCTAATGTTGGATATCTTTTAGGTGAAATCCAAGCTAATTGACCTGTACCTTTATAGTAGATTTTAACCATGTAATCTCCACCAACAACTTGTTTCTGTTCCATAATTGATAAATTTCTCATTTTTTATTCCTCCTGATAATCAAAGCTAAATTTTATTTTTCCTTGTTTCAATAGCGCTATTTACAAGTATTATTATACTTGCTACCCCTACCTACAACAATCCACTCACCCCTTCATCCATTCCTTAAAACCGTCCAATCATTCCTTTTATTCTTCCCACCTATTTTTCACTAATAATTACAGCAATAAAAAGGACGCCCTCTCCGCCAATGTCATTAAGTTAAGGTACTAATACAAGATTCCTGTACCAGAAATTGTACAGGGGTCTTTTT
>DBKX01000003.1:703-2898 GCA_002297865.1 Lachnoclostridium sp. UBA739 | reverse complement strand
CAGTACGAATTAATTTGACCGCTGCCTGTTCCATTCGATAACGTATTAAACAATCTTTAAACGATTGTCCATATTTTTTTCGGAACAATTGTCCCAAATATGCGCTATTGACATAGTACTTTTCACTAAGCTGTTTTAATGTTAAATTTTCTGCGAAATGCTCTCGTATTTCTTTATCAATATCCGCCAACACACCATGAGAAACATTTTTTCGAAGCTGTGCCAGATAATCTGCATATTCACATGCAAAACGAGCCAGATGGGCCCTGCTTCCTCGCTTAATTCCCTGTTCAAAAGTGCTCTCACTGATTAATCTTAGGATTTCTTCTTGATTGACATTATCATCCTGCTGAATTGCCAGATGAATTAACTGGAACAGAATATAATTAATGTTTAAAGTCATTACGTCCCCTACAACATCCATCTGCTTCATTTCCTCATAAAACAGTCCTACACTTTTCTGAATTTCCGTTCGGTTATTTTGCTCAATTGCTGCTAATAAGGCATCCAGACTCTTTTTACACAACACAATGCCAAGGTTAGATACTTGTACTTCATCCTCGTAATCATAGATTTCTTTCTTTGTTCGAAATCCCCTAAGCGAACGAAGCATACAAGCAGTTCCATAAGATTTTGCAATGTTTGCAATTCCCTTAACCCTTTTTCCAACAAGCATTAAAATCGGAATTTCTACTGCATTTTTTAGATATAGAAGAAAGTTCTTCAGATAAGTACTTTCGGATATATTTCCTTCCTTTTCCATAAAGTCGCAATACACAAATCCTATGTCATATATTTTTTCATGCCCCGAAACATTGAAGATACAATGAGTATGCTGTCCTTTTAAAAACGAAACACAAGCTTCGTATAATTTTCTTTGATAAGCCCATTTTTCTTCATCGCTCAGTTCTTCTGACAACTCAGTATCATCCAATGCAATTTCAATATAGCGAATGGATTCTGATAACTGCATATGTTCCTCTACATACTGTAAATTTAATTTATCGTAATTTCCATGGATGAGAGAGATAATATTTCTTGCAAGATAAGCCTGTTCCATTTTCTTTGAATCTTCTTTTTTCTGTTCCTGGCTCACACTCATCTTATTTATTTTACGTAACTCTTCTAACAGTTCCTGCTCCTTTACCGGTTTTACAATATAATTAGAACACTTGTATTGCAACGCACGTTGCGCATACGAAAAATCGGCATATCCGCTGACAATTACAAAATATGCGTCTGTTATCTCTTCTTCCCGTATTCTTTTTAGGAGCTCTAATCCTGTCATAACAGGCATCTTAATATCTGCTATTACCAGATCAACCTGGTGTTTCTTAAGAAACTCTAATGCTTCCACACCATTGGATGCTGTTCCAACAATTTCAAACCCCTCACTATTCCAATCAATCAGAACCATAAGCCCTTTCAAAATAAACGGTTCGTCATCTACTAATAATACCCGTAGCATCCTTTTCCTCCTCATTTTTACTGCAAATACACAAGTGGAATACGAATAAGTACCATGGTTCCCATTCCCTTTTCTCCATCAAGTTCAAATTTGGCTGCATCATTTGTCACCATTTTCAGACGCAGGCACGCGTTAATAATTCCAACACGTCCCTTTTCCTTTAGTGATTCGATACTTGCCTGTTCCATTTTGGTTCGAAGTTCATTCATATACTCTTCTTCCATGCCACAGCCTGTATCTTCTATCTCAATGCATAAACCATCTTGCTCTTTATATGCCCTGACAAATATCCATCCTGGTGATGTTTTACTCTCAATACCATGAACACAGGCATTTTCTACAAACGTAACAATGGTCAGTTTCGGTATTTTCAAGGACTCACAAGATTCTTCTACATCTAGTTCAAAAGACAGCCTGTCCCCAAAGCGGTACTTTTGAAGTCCTAAATATGCTTTGACAAACTCGATTTCCTGCCTGATTTCTACACTATCATTGCCCCATTCTACATTCTGCCGTTCCATCGTCGCAAGTTTTTCCACCATAGCGGCTGTCTCATATTCCTGTTTTAACACACTATGCATACGAATGCTCTCTAAGGCATTAAAAAGGAAATGTGGGTTTATCTGGCTATGGAGTGCAAGTAATTCAGCGTTCTTTCTTGCAAGTTTCATCTCCTGTTCCCGTAGTTTGTTCTTATTCATTTCACTTACAAGAAGAATTGGGAAGA
>DBKX01000003.1:0-654 GCA_002297865.1 Lachnoclostridium sp. UBA739 | reverse complement strand
TGGGTAAATTTTCGGCTAAATAGCTTGCTCGAACTCCTCCCTCATCCATTACATATATCTGCAAGTCCATTCCGTATAGGGTAAGATCTTTGGTGTAACCAGTTTTCCCATTATTCTGAAACGTTTCAAAGGGTTTTCCAATGCTGTTTTTTCCCTGATTAGACATCAATATGGTATCGCCCTCACAAACATAAATTGGGGCTTCGTAATTCATATTCTTTAAACTTTTGGTCATGCTGCTATAATCCAATTCTAATTTCAGCACTTTTTCTTTTTCGCGAAGAAAATAATTCAGTTTCTTCACAAACACAAGTTTTCTTTTCCGTTCAGATGCAGGATATCGACTATCATCATAGTATAAATACAGTACTTGGTTCTGTCCGGAATCTTGTAAATGCTTGTACCATTTTGTTTTTCTTGCAACTTCTATTCTTGCAAACATTCCTCCATTTACGATTCCATCATTATCTGCATACATGGTAATAAGAGTGGTATCTCCTAACACATTTTCAAGAAGTGTATCTTTCATAAAAAGCTGCTGGATTGTGACATAATCCATAGGAGATTCAAATTCTCTTTCTAAAAAACGCTCTATGTATTTATTCAGGTATATCTTTTTCGCCGTATTGGCAACATTTTCAACTCGGTTCACCA
>DBKX01000300.1 GCA_002297865.1 Lachnoclostridium sp. UBA739 | reverse complement strand
GAATTTGCTTGTACTATTTTTTTATTTTCTAAATATTCTGCCATAACAACTACCTCATGATGATTTGTAGTCATATTATTGCGCTACATTTGAACTACGTCAATAATTATTTGTAGTTGCTTTTCATAAAATTTGTAGTCATATCATCATAAAATTTGTAGTCATTAATCATAAAATTTGTAGTCATATCAATTCGAAATTCAGCATAAATAAGTGAAATCGTCTCTGGCAAAAGTAGAAAAGTATCTTAAAAAGATGAATATATTACTACGCGCGCGAGAAAAATATATAAACTCAAAAATAAAATGTACGCATATTCGCGCGCTTTATTTAAATAATTTTTTGATATGTGGACATTGATATGTGGACATTTTTAATACCATATGGGCATAAGACACACTGACAAATTTAATACCAATACCCCACAAAATTTATGAAAAAAAGACCAGAGATAAACTCTGATCTACATATGCATTCCGTATGTTTCCTCTTCTTCCATTTCGTGCTCGTACACAACTTCTTTGTATGATTCATTCAGCAATTGTACAAATCGCCTTACTCCAGAATCTTCTGCAAAATGATTACCTAGCTTTTCCAAAATAGGATTCAAATGATCTTCAAAGAACTGTTGATGCTTATAAGCCGTATTTGCCAGGCACTCTACAAATGATCTGAACATATATCCATCCTCTGCAAGTTCTTCGATATCTTCCTGTTTATGCTCAAATTCAGAAATCGATGCTTCACGTTGATCTAGATCCTTCTCCCATGCATCCAACTGTTTCTCTTTAACACTCAATTCCTTCTCTTTCTGCATGATCTCATAGTTGCTTTTTTTACGCTGATTTAAAAAATCATTTTTCTGGTTTTCTAATTCAGCACTCTTTTTTGCATTGATCTGAGCATCTTTAGCAAGCTGATTTTTAGTAGCATCAAATTTAAGCCCCTTTTTAGCCATTCTGAGAAGCGTTTCATGTTGGACGGTAGAAAGTTCGACTTTATCCGTCATACGCCCTAGAATCGTCTTTTTAGGGGTAATTTGAGCCATCTGTTCCTCTTCTGCCTTCATTTGCTTGTAAATATCCATGTCATGGATCAGATTGTCATGGTTTTTGGACTGTACTCGCTCGATTCCGTGCTCAAGCATGATCTGGTTGCAGGCTTCTACTTCTGTTGTTCTCCATTGCTTGAAGTTGTCCTTGTCTTTGTACCCCATGTCCTTGAGCGCTCCTACAAAGCTATTCTTCGTCTCTAAGCCTCGTTTATTGCCACTAGAGACGGGAATAAAGACCAGATGCAGGTGAGCTATGCCCTTCTCATCGTTGTGAATGACAGATTGAGCCACTTTGAACGCATGGTTACGCTCTTCAAAGCTCTTTGCTATGTCCTCGAGGGCATCGATGCACTGCTTTTCATCTTCCGAGCCTTTAACGATGTGATCCAGTTCGCCGATCTGGTAGACAAAAGAGTACGTCAGATGCTCCTGTTTGGAGTGTTTGATCTTGTCATAGTAGTCATCTATCTGACGCTCAGAGTGCCCCTTCTGGACCTGTTTAGCGTTATATGCGTCTAAGGCATCCGAAAAGATGTCCTTGTACATGCCACGTAGGTCGTTTGCATTCATGCAGCGTGCGTTGATCCAGATGTTCTGCTGGACTAGATCATCGCTCCAAGTCTGCTCCTTTTCATGAGCCGTGCGAGCGTTGTGCGTCAATGAACCTCTGCCCTTGTTCAGCGTAAGAGTTGCTTTTAACTTCATAAGACCGCCTTTCCATGGTGTATTACAACTGTATTACAGTAAAATTCCGCATAAATAAGCCAAAATCAGAATGCTGTAATACAAATGTAATACAGGCGTAATACAGATGTAATACAGAAGACTCATTTACCACATAAATTATAGCAGAAATCGAAGAAAAAGCTTTGCTACTTTCCCGAAAGTAGCGACTTTGAGCTTTTGGGAAACCCAAAAGACTCTCCGTCGTGCTCCGCAGGGTCTTACAGACGGCTTTTTATCGTTTATTCCGTATCTGCTAAGGCAGATGCTACATTGCACTCTTTTTGTTATCATTATTCAGTCGGCTACCTCCCGACCTCTGGAAAGGAGGTGATTATCCGTGGAGTATATTATCGCTTTTCTGAGTTCTGTCGTAGCAGGTGTGATTTCTCACTACATCTGCAAATGGCTGGATAGAGTCAGAAAGAAATAGTCGATCAGCCTAAGAATTGAAAAAGGGAACTGTTGGCGCAGTTCCCTTTTTTTACCCGTGGCTTATCGCTTTTCTAGCCAGCTACAATATAGCAAATTTAAAGCTTTTTTCAAGCTCCCCAAGAATAATCATAGCAAATATATTTTGCAATAAATAGACTATAAATTCAGTGATATTGATCTATTCTTTTCTAAAGAAAGTTGAGATTGATTATGCTAACCTATAATCCGCCAAGGTATAAAAACGGAATTTGTATTCTTCTTTGAAAATTTAAACGAAAGGAGAATATCATGAAAAAATATAGAATTATTCATATTATTTTAAGTATATTATTTATCTATACTTTTGCATCTTTTTCTACGCCAATACACGCTGAAGAAAAAGAATCGGATTCTTTTGATACATATGAATTAATAAAAATTGATGAAAAACGTGTTGTCAAAACTAATTCTATTGAGGATAGAATTGATTATTTGCTTAAATTCCCTTCTGTATGTAGAGTACCTGGGGAGCTAAAAAAAACAGAAAGTGATTCTACGTCTTCCGTTAAAGTTTCTTTATTTATTGAATATGACACTGTTGGAAGCACTGTCAAATTAACAAAGGTATCAGGAAATTGGAAATCATTAGACTCTCATGCATATGTGAAAAATGCAAAATTAATTTATGGATGTAGTTCCGTTAGTTTTGTAACTCAAACCGCAACAAAATATCCTTCGACACCATTTTCATATAATACAGGTTTCAATACATATGTCGAAAATGACTTTGGAAGTGATATTGGAGCAATTATAAAAGTAACAATTGCAAGAGGTGGAAGTACATGGAATTTTACACTAGAGAACTGCTTAAGACGTTCTAATCTTGATCTTGGAATTTCATAAAAATGAAAAAATATTTAATTATTGCTTTATTTATTATTTTCACACTTGGTTGTTTTTCTGGTAACACATATTCTACACTGAAGGTATACCAATGTGATGCTGAAATATATGCATATATTACTCAAGCAGATGACAATTCATATGTTTCTATCTTGTACTTATCAGATGGAACAGAATTTCAATTAGATAATGATGAAGCATATCGAAAAGGTATCTATGACATAGTTGATGAAGGTGATGCTAGCGCAATGGATACGCTTCTCATTCCAGACACTTTACAGACAACAGCCAAAAAATACCGCAGTAGCGCCTGCTCCACGTATTACATTAAAGGATCGGATCAGCAATTGAATGAACTGCAGAATTTCCTCGAAACTTTTGATTTCCATATCATTGCTATTGGTGATACAAGTTTTGACATGCTTGGAAGAATTGATACCAAAGTAGTTGTTCTTCCAATTCAAAAAATCTAGATTATATACAAAGTAAACTAGCCATGAACCTTTACGGACTGGCTAGTTTTTCAATTAATCAATTTCATCAAGAGAAACTTTCATGCTGTCACCAGTCTGATCTGTGATCTTCACTTCATCTGGACTGATCAGTTCCCATGTTACGCACCCTTTTGCAAAGCGTGCATCGATCCATGCTTGAATGTGATCAGCTCTGATGCGTTTGTAGTCTTCGATGGATTTTGCGTCTTTGATCACCATGGATATATATCTCCTTCCTCGTCTGATGTATCGTCTTTTTTGTTATTTACTTTGCTTGCCAGTGCCAATGTAGCTTCTTCATATGTCGTCTGCTTCCAACTGGTCCGTGGTACTAGTCTAAAAAGTATCTTTTCAATCGTTCTACCATGCCTGATTTTCTCGTATTTCACGAGAAATTCGCCTTGGATGTGATTGATGTTTTCGACTGCCGTCTTTAATACACGTTCTTCAAAATTTCCCCATCTTTCATATAGTTTTTCTGTTCCAGTAATATAGCGAAGCGTATCGACATCATATGTAAATTCATTTGAATCAGCGTACTGTTTCCAGTTTGATAAAAGACTTTCATAAATGATCAATCCGTACTTTGAATCAAAAGATGGAATCAGTTCTGCTGGATATTCCAAAAAACGAGAATGTAACTCGACAAGATATGGCATTACTGCCTTATGAAATTCAATTTTCACGATATCTGAATCTTTTTCCCAATAAATGTCATTGACCAAAGCACAATATCTTTCGTGTTTATCATCTTCTTCGATTTTTACCGATGTAATCAAACTACGAAGTTGATTCTTTAAGTAAACATAATTTTGTTTTTTACCAATCTCAAGCAGCTGAATCAAATCACTTTTGTGCATCACTACTGTATTGTCCTTTGGCGGATTGGATGTGTCGATAGCAGATACACATGCCTTGAAAAGTTTGAGAGGAGTCAGATTAAGAGTCCAACTCGTCTGTCTGACCAAT
>DBKX01000372.1:14263-16604 GCA_002297865.1 Lachnoclostridium sp. UBA739 | reverse complement strand
ACCAGAAGGGGATGCTGGAACTGGTATGACGGCAACAAACAGCGTAGCTGTTCGAACGGGAAATGTTTCAGCAGGTACTTCAGTGTTTGCCATGGTTGTATTAGAAAAAGAGTTAAAACAGCTTCATAAAGAAATCGACTTGGTCACAACTCCATCGGGAGATTTGGTTGCAATGGTACACTGTAATAACTGTACTTCGGATATTAATGCTTGGGCTAACATTTTCAAAGAGTTTGCACAGTACATCGGTGTACCAGTCGATACGAATACCCTTTATACAAGCTTATTTAACAAAGCTATGGAAGGTGACCCTGATTGTGGCGGCTTAATGGGATACAATTATTTCTCAGGAGAACCAATAACCGGTTTTGAGGAAGGAAGACCATTAATTATTCGAACTCCTGAAACAAAATTTAACTTGGCAAACTTTATGAAAATGAATCTGTATACTTCTTTGGGAGCACTAAAAGTTGGTCTGGATATCCTGTTAAAAGAGGAACAAGTTAAGATTGATAAGATGTATGGTCATGGCGGATTCTTTAAAACACCTGTTGTAGGCCAGAAAATTATGAGTGCCGCTATGAATGCTCCAGTTTCTGTCATGGAGACAGCCGGAGAAGGTGGTGCGTGGGGAATAGCAGTTCTTGCAGCATATAGGATGCAAAAAGAAAATGGCGAATCATTAGATGCATACTTGAATAGCAAAGTTTTTGCAGGCCAGGAAGGTATAACCGTTATGGCTGAACCAGAAGATGTAACTGGATTTGATGCGTTTATGGTAAATTATAAAAATTGTCTTTTGGTAGAACAGGCAGCAGTCAAAGCTATAAAATAGAGAAAGGATAGAGATACAAGATGCTAGAAAAGTTGAAACAACAGGTTTACGAAGCAAATATGGAACTCCCAAGAAGGGGCTTGATCACCTACACATGGGGAAATGTCAGCGGAATTGATAGAGCGAGTGGATGTTTTGTAATTAAGCCAAGTGGGGTAGATTATGATGTATTAACACCAGATGATATGGTTGTTATGGATCTAGATGGAAACAGAATTGAAGGGAAATACAAACCATCTTCCGATACTGATACACATAGGGAGTTGTATAAAAAGTATGCGGATATTGGAGGAATTGTACATACGCATTCACCAGAAGCAACGTCCTGGGCACAGGCTGGAAGAAACATTCCACTTTACGGAACTACTCATGCAGATTATTTCTATGGAGAAATTCCTTGTGCAAGAAATCTTACACCAGAAGAAATTGAAGAAGCTTATGAGAAAAATACAGGACTTGTTATCATTGAAACATTTGAAGAGAGAGGCTTAAATCCAATTTATACACCAGGTGTCTTATGTAAGAACCATGGACCATTTACCTGGGGAAAAGATGCAGCGGAAGCAGTACATAATGCAGTTGTATTAGAAGAAGTGGCAAAAATGGCAACAAAAACGGAGTTAATCAATCCAGATGTAAAGCCAGCGCCGGACTGTTTAAAAGATAAACATTTCTTTCGTAAACATGGTGCAAATGCATATTATGGACAATAGAAAAAAATTGTCATTTCTGAAAAAAGTAAGTATCATGTAATTGTACTGTGGGCAGAATGAAAAGTAAGAGAGGTATGATTATGAATGAAGAGTACATTACATTTACAATTGGGAAGCAAAAAAATATTGCATTAATAGCGCATGATAATAGGAAACCAGAATTGATTTCCTGGTGCAAGGAAAATAAGGAAATCTTGTCGAAACATTTTTTATGTGGTACAGGGACAACAGCACGTATGATTGCGGATAAAGCAGGTCTTCCTGTAAAAGGTTACAACAGCGGTCCGCTTGGTGGTGACCAGCAGATAGGAGCTAAGATTGTAGAAGGAGTTGTGAATTTTGTAATATTTTTCTCAGATCCTTTGACAGCACAGCCTCATGATCCAGATGTGAAAGCGTTGCTCCGTATTGCACAAGTATATGACATTCCGATTGCCAATAACCGTGCAACTGCAGATTTTATGTTACATTCTGAGTTTATGAATGCAGAGTATGAGCATAAAGTTATTAATTTCAAAAAGCATATCGCAGACCGCGCGGAAACATTATAGATAAAAACGGAAAAAGGAATTTACAGCAGATTTGGTTGTAGGTTCCTTTTTTAGCATCCAAAAAACAGCAAGTTTGTAAACGATTATAAATAGGTAATCTTAAATTTTTCTATGGGTTTACTAGGAAAAATAAACAACATATATCCAAGGAAAATGATATTGAAACAGTATTTTACATAATATATGATAAAAATAGCAATAGCGAAATTTATTATTTAATGTAAAACCAAAGAAGGAGGGAA
>DBKX01000372.1:0-14214 GCA_002297865.1 Lachnoclostridium sp. UBA739 | reverse complement strand
GTGCAGGGATTATACTACCTATTTTTTCGCTACCAGGGAATCAAGGCATTGGAACAATGGGAAATGAAGCATACCGCTTTATTGATTTCCTTTCGGAGTCAGGACAAACATATTGGCAAGTGCTTCCGCTTGGTCATACATACAACGGCTCGCCTTATGAAGTAATATCTTCATTTGCTGGAAACATGTATTTAATTGATATGGAAAGGTTACATACACAAGGTCTGATAGAATGTGATGAGCTAGATAAATTAGCAGCATGTGGAAGTCAGGAAAAAATCAATTATAAGGAGTTATTCGAAGTAAAGGAGACTGCTCTTAGAAAAGCATTTCGTAAGATTGATGTGAAAATTCAAGAGGAGGTAGCGAGTTATAAAGCAGATAATTTGTGGCTTAAGGATTACGCACTTTATAATGCACTGAATTATCATTTTAAGACTGACAATTGGCAACAATGGGACATATCATTAAGGCAAAAAAAGCCTAAGATTCTAGACAAATATCGTGTTCTTTTAAAAGATGAGATTGAGTTCTGGTATTTTGTGCAGTATATATTTATGAAACAATGGATGGAATTAAGGAATTATGCAAACTCAAAAAAAGTCCAGTTCATCGGTGATATTCCTTTCTACGTGTCCATGAACAGTGTAGATGTATGGGCGAACCCAGAGCTTTTCCTAATGGATGAGCACCTAAATGCCATCAAGGTAGCAGGATGTCCACCTGATAGTTTCAATTTGGATGGACAATACTGGGGGTATCCAGTATATAATTGGGAAGCTCACAAACAGCATGATTATGACTGGTGGCATCAGAGAATTATTTACAGTAAAAGAATGTATGATGTAGTTAGGCTGGATCATTTTATAGGGTTCACAAGGACGTGGCATATACCTGCGGACACAAAAACAGTATCACAAGGAACTTGGGTGTCAGGTCCAGGAATAGACTTCTTTAAGCGTTTATTCCAGAAAGAGAGTGGGCTAAGGTTAATAGCAGAAGATTTGGGAGCTGTCGACCAAGATGTAATGGAGTTGCGTGATAAAACAGGCTGTTTAGGTATGAAGGTACTTCTCCTAGGATTTGATAGCAGGGAGAAGATGGATTATCGGCCTCATACTTTCAATTATAATTCAATTGCTTATACTACAGTTCATGATACAGAACCTATTAATGGATGGTTTGAAAGTGCGTATACGAAAGATATACAGGAGGCTATTCGTTATTTAAACTTGACCGAAGAGGAAGGTTATAACTGGGGGATGATTCGTGGATGTTATAGTTCAGTAGCAAAAATTGCAATGATACAATTGCAGGATTTGTTAGGGTATGGAAGCTGGTCTAGGATGAATGTGCCACCACTGCTTATGGATAACTGGACTTGGAGATTAGACAGTTTCGAGAAGTTAGAACCGTTAAAGTCAAGACTATATGAAGTGACCAAAAGGTATGCACGTTTAAGAAAATAAAAAAATATTTGGAGGAAGAAAATGACAAATATATTTTACAAGTATAGTGCTTTTACATCGAATGCATTAAAAGAAAAATATGCATATCGGTTTAAGGCATTAATGTGGTCTTTATCAACTTTATTTAATATGTTGGTACAGTATTATCTTTGGAAATCAATTTACGAAGAAGTCAACGGACCATTTATGGGAGTTGCAAAGGGCAACTACCTGATTTACATAAGTTTTGGAGTCGTATTTTATAATATAACCTCTTGTATGGAGAATATGAATATTGCAGAAGATATCAAGTCTGGCAATATATCTATGAATTTGACGAAACCTATTAACTATAAGATTATGGTTTTGTTTCGCCATATAGGATCAAAAGCAGGAGAAGCAATTGGTTTGATTCCACTTTTGATTGTTGCTTTTTTATTAACAAATCATGTGGGAACGATTTCAGGCACACAGTTTATAGCATTTCTAGTTTCAACAGTGTTAGCGTTCTTTCTTGTATTTTCTTTTTCCTACATAATCGGTCTGGTAACATTTTGGACCACAAATTATTGGGGAGTACAGTTTTTTACCAATACTATAATGGGACTTTTTTCTGGACAGCTTGTTGCGATTAACTTTTATATTGAACTTGGAAAAGGCCTTATGGATTTTACAGGGAAACTTGCATTTATTCAGTCACATGCGTTCGTGAGCTTTTTTCATGTTTTAGGGATTGTTGCATATTGTCTTCCGTTTCAAAGTATGTATTATACACCAATGTCACTGCTCTCAGGAATGATAAACAAACCACAAGATATTGCCATACATTTATTGCTTCAAGTATTCTGGTTAGTGGTTTTGAACGGTATTATTTGCATTATGTGGAATAGAGCACAGAAAAAAATAACAATCTTAGGGGGTTGAGTATGAAGTATTTGAAATTATATTGGCAGTTTCTTACTCTTCAGCTAAAGACAATAACGGAATACAAATCAGATTTCCTAATTGGTCTTTTGTCAGTTTTTATCGGACAGATTAATACCTTTTTATTGACAATACTGGTATTTACACAGCTGGATTCTTTAGTAGGATTCAATATATATGAGATATTTTTAATGTATGGTTTTTATGTATTCGTGAAGGGAATCGACCATTTTTATAATGATAATATATGGAGTTTTGCATGGAATAAAATAAAGGATGGACGTTTTTCAATGATATTGCTTCGACCGATTAATCCTATATTTTATATAATCATGGAACGAATCGAAATAAATGGACTAAGCGAAGTAATTATTGGATTCCTTATCATTGTATTTTCTATTCATTTTTTGGGTATTACATTATCATTAGTCGATGTTTTGATGCTTTGTGTGATTGTACTTTGTGGTTTAGTTGTATTCTTTAGTGTGAAATTAATATTTTCTGCACCTGCCTTTTGGACAGTGTGTTGTGGTGAATTCATGACAGCAGGAGTTGAGATTAGCAATGCGGCAAAATATCCAGTGGAGCTTTATAAAAATAGGGTGGTAAAGAGTATTCTTCTATACGTTTTCCCATTTCCGATTGCAGCATATTTTCCAACCGTTTACTGTCTAAATAAAATTTCTAATGTACAAAAACTTTTTGGAATTGCATCAATCCCAAATCACTTTGTAGTAATCTATTCGGTCTTAATGGCTGCAATAGTTGGATTTGTATCCATAAAAGTATGGTATACAGGATTGAAACATTTTGAGCCAACAGGTACATGATAAAGGAATGTCAATAGGAAGGAGATTCGACATGATTTCAGTAACAGATTTAACGAAAGAGTTTAGAATTAATAAAAAATACGAAGGCCTTGGTGGTGCAGTTAAATCTTTTTTTTCAAGAGAATATGATATAAAAAGAGCCGTTGATAGTTTGAGCTTTCACATCGATAAAGGAGAAATGGCAGGTTACATTGGGTTGAATGGTGCCGGAAAATCAACGACAATCAAAATGCTTTCAGGATTGATGACTCCAACATCTGGTTCCTGCGTTGTAAATGGAATGGTTCCTTATGAACAACGAAAAGCCTACACCAAAAATATCGGCGTCGTTTTTGGAAACCGATCACAATTGTGGTGGGATTTGCCTGTTTCAGAATCTTTTTCTGTGCTTCGAAAAATATACGAAGTGCCTCAGAATGAGTTTAACGAACGTCTTGGTTTTCTAATGGAAGTATTAGATATTAATGAATTTTATCTGACACCAGTTAGAAACTTAAGTTTGGGACAAAAAATGAGAGCAGACTTAGCAGCATCTATGTTACACAATCCAGCAGTTCTATTCTTAGATGAACCAACAATTGGACTTGACATTATTGTCAAAGAAAGAATTCGTAAGGCAATTAAGGAAATTAACCAGAAGACAAATACAACCGTTATGCTTACAACTCATGATTTGGACGATATTGAAGAGATATGCAGCAAAATTATTGTTATTGATAAAGGAAAAAAGATTTTTGATGGGGCACTTGATGAACTAAAACATAAATATGCTAAGACGAAAACAATTAGTTTGGAGTTGAATGGACAAGAAAAAGTGGATTTTACAGACTTTTCAGGATATACACCAGTAAACATCGCCACTTCAGTAAGTGAAAATGGTGCATTCGAAGTAAAAGTAAGCACAGATCATGTCAATCTTTCTGATTTGATGCAATACATAGTAAGTAATTATGAAGTAAAAGATTTCACAATTGAAGCACCAAAACTAGAAGAAATTATTAAGGGGATTTATATAAAGGAATAAGGAAGGAGATACAATGTTCGAAGATAGAGCGGACAACCAATGCATATTTCCGTTGCATTGGAAAAAGATTTTGCAATATACGAAGCATAGATATGAAGATAATTATGTGAAATCGCTGAAAGAATCCAAACTGCTGTTTGAAGAATACAAGCGGAATCACTACATTAAGAGTAAAACCTTAAAAGAACTTCTGTTACTTTCAAATTGCACCTCTGTGCTTTTTTATGCCAGATTGTATCAAGAACAATATGGCTTAGGAGAACGACCAAGTCAAATTATCAAAGAAAAGCAGAATGCGTCATGGATGTTTGAAAGAGATTACTGTTTTATGAATATACGTGCAACGGCTATTGATACTGCTGATACAGGAAATATGATAGATGCAGTTAAGTTATTGCCAGGTCTTAGAGTTAGTGGTATACATATTGCTCCTTTTTTTGCATGTGATTATGGAATTATTTATTGCCAAAATTCTTTTTATCAGATAAACGAAGAAATTGTGCATAAAGAACTATTCGATGCAGGTGTTAATGCAATAGAACAAATGAAATTTTATATAGACTGTTGTCATCTGCTTGATATGGCTGTTGGTTTTGATATGACGCCACATACAAGCTGGAAGTCGCCATTAAGATTAGACCATCCAGAGTGCTATCGGTGGGTAAGACTTAATGAGGATAGGACGGGCTTATATGAGGATATGAGTATTGATGAACAATACAAAGATTCTTTTCAGAAGATTTGTCAAAAAAATATCTTAAGTATTGCAAATGAACTGAAAGTGGAATACAAAATCGAAAAATTTGATGTGAGTGAATATAGTCAAGAGGCAGAACGTATAGTTCAAGTAGGAAATCAGAAACTAAAGGAACAAGGATATTATTCAGTTCCGCCTCAAACTTGGAATGGGGTTGGAGTGCCTTCTTATAAAAAATATTCCTATGGAGTAGATATGCCTATATGGGATTATCGTGACAGTAAAGGACAGGATCAGGGACAGCATGCAATATGGCTTCATTCGTGTTTTTATCTGCATAAAGGAATGCGTGCGAATCGAATGCCAGATGTTATAGGGCAGCACAAGAACGCCGAGAAAGTAATCTTTAATGAAGATACGCGACAATTTCTCATTTCTTACATAAGCGAAATCGTTGAGCAGTATCAATTCGATTTTGTAAGGTTAGATTATGTAGACCATATATTTAATGTGCAAGAAACCAAAGATGGTCAGCTTCCGGTCAGTGAAACACTAACACCCGATGAATTAAAGAACATGATTGACTCGTTAAGACAGAAATGGCCAGGCTTAGGATTCCAAGCAGATCATCTTGGTAAAGATGGGGTGAAGTTTGGCAAAGCCGGATTTAATATCATTACAGGTGAAGAAGTAGGGCGGCAGTTCAATATCGAAAATGAAAGAGATATATTTGATTATTTAATGGATTCAGAGAAAATAGGCAATAACCAATGCAGACCAAATTGGGCAATTGATACACATGATATGGCACATCCATTATTCTTTGGCAAAGAACTTGCACTTCGAGAAGGAAGAGTTGGAATGCTTGCAAGATTTTTCGTTAGCAGATTTGGTAATGTTGGCCCTTATCGGAGACCAAAGTATGAGGTTATTGGCAATCAGGTACTGGCATCAGGTATTCACAGAGCCAATAATCGTCCAGAAAGCCTTGCCTGGACAGAAGATTTGGTTGTATTTAATGGGTATCATCAGATAGAAGATCTTTATGATGCGTTAAAAGATGAATTAAAAGATTGTAGAATTATATCTTATGAAATTGGCTTAAAAAATATTGTATTTACCCTTGAGTATTTACATAGGAATGCATTTTTCATTGGGATTGTTCCAATTCCTATAGTGAATGGGAAAAACTGTAATGACTGCCTAGAAAGTGAGAAGAGTTTTGTACTTAGAAATCTAGGCGGAAGGAAAATGGAGTGTTTTGTCTCTACAACTGCTAAACAGTTGGATTTCACCAATCGGTGCTTAAAAGAAGATTTCATACAGATTGATGGTGGAGAAAGTGGACAGAATATGAAGATTGAACTAAAAGAAAGTGGCTTTTTATTAATAAGATTAACAGAACAGGAAGGATATGAAGAAAATGGAAAATAAGAAAATAGTAGTTGCGGGATTAATTAACATTGAAACAACACAAGCAATTGGAAAATTCCCAATTGAGTACAATCCGATTGACTATACCTTTTTTGGTACAGAAAGTACAGTTTCGGGGGTTGGTTTTAATGTTGCAAAGGCATTAAAGTGTCTTGGAAGTGATGTTTCATTATTATCTTTAATTGTTAAAGATATGTATAAGGAATGTATCTATGCAGAGCTTGAGAAAAGTGGAATAAAAAAAGATGGCATAAAGGAATCTCTAAAGGAAATTCCTCAATCAATCGTATTGTATGATTCAGAAGGGAAAAGAAAGATCTATTTAGACTTAAAGGATATACAAGATATGTCATACGAAGTTTCGGATGAACAGAATCCATTTGAGGGCGCAGAAATTGCAGTAATTTGTAATATCAATTTTGCAAGAAGCTTATTTGATTCTGCTAAAAAAGCAGCAAAGAAAATCGCAACGGATGTACATGTAGTATGTGATATTCATGATGATTTCAATAAACAGTTTATGGAGAGTTCAGATATTCTTTTTATGAGTAATGAAGCGATACTTGGAAGAGAAGAACAATTTGTGAAAGAAGTTGCTTCAGCATACGACAATGAAATTATAGTAGTTGGTATGGGAAGTGAGGGAGCGTTGCTTTATCAGAAAGAAGATAAGTCCATTACTATGGTTAAGGCGGTACATACAAGAGATATTGTGAGTACGATTGGTGCAGGCGATGCATTATTTTCTGCGTTTATCCATTTTTATAGTAAGGGAGTAACAGCCAAAGAAGCGTTACAAAGGGCAGTTTATTTTGCTTCATATAAAATAGGCGAAAAAGGTGCAGCATGTGGATTTATTTCAGAAGAGAAATTACTTGAATTATATAAATAGAGAAAGAAAGGGTGAACTGATTTTGGAAAAGCTTGAAATTTACTTATTAGAAGGAACATTAGGTGATTTACCAGAAAAGTGGAATGTTCAGGATATCGCAAAGTTTCATTATAGTAATATTATGAAATCACTATATTTGACTGATTTTCCAGAGGCATGGAAAGATGGCGATATGAAGAATTATATGTGTACCATTGGTGCAAATGATTACTTTAATAAATGGACAGGCGAAGAGTTCATGCCATTAGAAGGAACGTCATTAGAAAATCTGTATTCATTCGTTAACAAAGAACTTGCAGATGGATCTATTGTAGAAGGAAAGAAGACGGGACTTCCTATATGTGGAGGAAATCATCAGTTACTATTCTACAATAAAAAATATACAGATAAGGTTCCTGAAACAATGGAGGAATTAATTCAGTTTAGTGAGGAAGCAAAGAAAAAACATAACCTTGAATATGGTTTTACTATGCCGACAGGTGGGGTGTATTTTATCCTTCCGTTCCTTTATGGCTTCGGAGCCGATTTGTGGTCAACAGATAACGAGGCAATTCCGTTTGAGCCATTAAAAAAGACGATTATAATGCTTAAGGAGCTTATTTATGATAAGAAGATTCTACCTGTAAAATGGGAAGAACCAGAAAGTGTTGCGTACTTTAAAGAACAGCGATCTGCATATTGCATAGGTGGAGACTGGAATATTCATGAATTTGATGAAGCATCTGGTCATAATCTTGGAGTTTGTGAAATTCCAAAGCTCGAAAGAGAATGTCGTTCAACAGCGAATGCTAATTATCTGTTTGTTACAAAACATCTAAAGCCAGAATTGTATGAAAATGTTGAAAAGCTATGCAAGAAAATGCTTAGTGACGAAGTGCAGACACAGATTATGAAAGAGTTGTATCGCATGCCTGCTTCCGTAAATTATAAAATGGATACAAGTCAATTTGACGAGTTAATGATAAAGAGTTATGAAATCCATAAAAAGGCATTTATAATGCCGCCATTACAATCGGTTACTCATATGTATCACGTTTTGGCAGACATGCTTGAACCAAATGTAATCATTCGTGACACACCAGAAAAGCTTGCCGAGAAAGTAATATATCATTTAACGGATGTAAAAAGTTACTATGAAAATAATCTGATTAAATTGTAGGTGAAATATTGTGAAGATACTAATTTTAGGTGGAACAGGTTTGTTATCTTCTGGAATAACGAAGAAGTGTTTGGAGAAGGGGTACGAAGTAGTACATTTCAATCGAGGAACTACTAATGTATCAGATGGGATACAACAGATAAAAGGCAATCGATATGAAAAGGACGAGCTTAAAAGGGCTTTGCAGTGTAAGCCAGATGTTGTAATTGATATGCTTTGTTTTGAACCAGAACATGCAAGGCTTGGTGTAGATGTATTTCAAGAACAAGTAGATCAGTATATCTATTGTTCTACTTCATGTGTATATACTCCAAGAATTGCAGAAAATATGATATTGGAAGACAGTGAAACAAAACCTTTGACGGAATATGGACAAAATAAGCTGGCAGCAGAACAAATTTTTAGAAAAGCAGCAGAAGAGGGAAAATTTTCTACAACAATTTTTCGCCCAGGGCATGTGTATGGAAATGACTTCTTAGTAACTAATTTGGATTTTGAAGGAAAGTTCGTTTTAGCCAGAATGCTTCAGAACAAAGATGTCATTTTAACAGATGGTGGGAAGAGAAAGTTTCAGGCATGCCACAAGGACAATATCGGAAATGCTTTTGCTGAATGCTGTGGAAATAAGGATGCATATGGAAAGATATATAATATTGCTGGTGAAGAGTTTATGGACTGGAATACTGTGTATGAAATCGAAAAGTCAGTCTTAAACAGTAAGAGTAATATTATTTACTTAAAGTCAGAAGATGTAGTTCGAGAAGATCGTGCAAGATTCGATTTTCTAGAGACCTATACAAAATATGACTGGATGCAGTCCATGGAGAGGCTCAAATCAGATTTGGAAAATTATCAATATGAAGTTGATTTTCAAACAGGAATTGGACAATTTATCGAGGATAATTATGAAATGATAAAGAAATGTGAAACGAATGACCAGTTATACGATAAGATGATATCTTATGCCAGTGAGCAGTAGGGAGGAGCACTATGTATTTATTTAATTCAACAGTTTTAGTTGAGCCTACAAATATTTGTAATCTAAAGTGCAAAATGTGTGAAGCAAGATGTACAGTAGAGGCAGGAGAAAATGAAGTAGAACATCTTGAACCAGAAAAGTTTGAGATAGCACTTAAAAAACTAGATGGGTACATCAGTAATGTTGTTTTTCAAGGAGACTGTGAGCCTACCTTGAATCCGCATTTAGAGGAACTTGTAAAAATAGCGAGAAAATATACAGAACAGGTTGCGATAGTTACAAACGGCATGGCTTTAACACCAAAAAGAATTGATGCACTTGTTGAAAATGGATTGACGTGGTTTGCACTATCTATTGATGATCATAGACCGGAAGTTTACAACTCCATTCGAACCTATAGTGACTTCAGCAAAGTAACCGACAATCTAAAGTATCTGATTAAGAAACGTAATGAGAGCAATAGGAATATTTATATCGTAACACATAAAATTGTCTTTCCAGGAGATCAGGTCGATACTTTACTAGATTACATAAATTATTTTTACATAGAGCTTGGTGTTAATAAAGTAACATTCGCTCCCCTAGTCGAGCAGGGGACTATAGATAATGCAACGTGGCTGCTAACAAGGAATGAACTTGAAAACAGAATGATTCAGAAAGGCATCAACATAAATTTGAAAGATTTTGCAAATTATCCATATGCAACGATTCATAAATATTGTGGAACGAATCTGTTTTTCATTAGCCATGAAGGTAATTTTGCTCCTTGTGGTCTGCACACAAGAAGCAAAAAAAATTTTGGAAATCTGTTCATCGAGGAATTAAACGACATTGTAAAAAAGAAAGAGTTTAAAGAATATCATGAATACTGGATGTACAAAAAATATGATTGTAACCCTCCAGAAATATGTAAAGGATGTTATTTACTTAAGAGCCCATATTTCAGATATTGTTTAGATGATAGTCTAGAATCTTGTAATTCGCTCTGGAATAAGGTGAATAACTAATCTGGAACTGAGTTAGTATTTTGGCAGTTTTAGAATGAGGCGCACTAAGACATTAGTGTCGCCCATTTTTTTATTAACTAGGAAAGTTCTCCGCGCGTCCTTCTCTAGTTAATAAAAAAGCGCCATAAAAACAGGGCACAGGATGCATACAAACGGGTAAGGAAATAAGTCGCTAAAGAAAAGTGACACTCGTTCGGCGAGGCAAAGTGCCTTCTCCCTCAAGATTGAGGGGCAGGGGAATTGAGAGTGTCGAAGACACTTTGTTCTGCAGAAGACAATTGTTTGCAAAAATAATGTGAATTGAATATTTTTACAATGTCCTCCCCTGAAATACATATGTATGCACTAGAAAACCGATAAAATAATGATTACAAAATGTATAATTATGCAAAACAAAGAAATCAATTTTGCGAAATGGGAAAAATAAACATTGACAATGAAAAATGTATCGTATATCATCTTAGAAAAATATATTATATTCTGAACATTTTAAAAAAAGGGCACAAGGACGTGCATGACACATGTTATGGACGTTTTTTCTTTAGGGTGGTGCTTTAATACGATGAAGCGTTAATTTGACTCCATTTTAAACCAGTAAGAGTAAGTATATGTAAAAAGTTAGGAGAGGATATTATTGAGAAACTATGTCTTTAAAAGAGCAGGCCTCGCCGTTGTAACCGTATTATTAATTAGCATGATTACTTTCTTTGCTATGAATGCAATACCAGGTGGACCATTTGACTCAGAAAAAGCGACTAGCCCAGAAGTACGAGCTGTATTGGAAGCTAGATACAATTTAGATAAGCCGGTATGGGAACAATACACCATTTATATGAAGAATTTATTTCGTGGTGACTGGGGAGTAAGCATGCAGACAGGTAGAGATATCTGGACAACCATCTCCACTAGCTTTTTGGTTAGTGCAAGAATCGGTGGGATTGCAGCAATTGTTGCCATTATTATTGGTATTGTTTTAGGAAGTGTAGCAGCACTTACAAGAAATAGATGGCCGGACCGTCTTATCGTATTTTTTTCGACCATTGCAACTTCCATGCCAAGTTTCGTATTAGCAACTATATTATTATATGTATTTTGCATTCAGCTTGGATGGATATCAGTATGGAGTACATCAAATCAAAATTATATTTTACCAGTAATCTCATTAGCCCTTTACCCAATGGCGTACATTACTAGACTTACAAAAACAAGTATGTTAGATGCATTGGGACAGGATTACATTCGTACCGCTAGAGCAAAGGGAGTCTCAGGTTTAAAGGTTATCTTCAAACACGGACTTCGTAATGCATTAATTCCAGTTGTTACTTATGTTGGTCCAATGATCGCTTTTATTCTTACTGGTTCCTTAGTTGTAGAGAACATATTTACAATTGGTGGTCTTGGAGCTAAGTTCATTACAGCCATTACGAACCGAGATTATCCATTAATTATGGCAACGACTTTATTTTTAGCAATTATCATGGTTATCGCGAACCTTTTAACAGATATTGCTTATAAATTAATCGACCCTAGAATTAAATTGGATTAGGAGGAAGTGTTATGTCAAAGGAAAATGAAATGCCTAAAAAGGCGATTCTAAGTTCCCAAATCGATTTAAGCAAATTCGAATTGGCAACGGACGAAGAAAAAAAGCAACAAGACGTTATGAGTGAGTCCACTACCTTCTTTAAAGATGGTATGAGACGATTAAGGAAAAATCCTCTTGCTATGGCAAGTATTGTAGTACTTATATTAATTTTAGCAATTATCATAGTAGCACCGGCTGTAGTACCTTATGAATATTCAGAAATCATTACGGTGAATGGAATTCGTGATAAGTCTGCGAAGAACTTAGCACCATTTGAATATTCAAAAAATGAACAAGCGTATATTGCAAAGGGCGGAAAAGTATTTCCACATATTTTCGGAACTGATGAAATGTGCCGAGATTATTTTATCCGTGTTGTATATGGAACAAGAGTTTCTTTAGGTGTTGGACTGTTTGCAAGTATCCTTGTATTGATTATTGGTTTGTTTTATGGAGCAATTGCTGGCTATTCAGGGGGAAAAGTAGATCTGATTATGATGAGAATCGTAGATATTATTTATTCCCTGCCAGATTTATTAATGATTATCCTTCTTAGTGTTGTACTTAGAGAGGTATTATCAAACCAAATTAAAGGAACCGTATTTGCTTCCTTGGGAAGTAATATGATTTCGCTGTTTATCGTGTTTGGTTTACTATACTGGGTTGGTATGGCAAGACTAGTACGTGGTCAGGTGTTATCCATTAAACATAACGAATATGTACTTGCATCCAAAGCAATTGGAGCAAAACCAACTCGTATTTTAATGAAACACATCATTCCAAACTGTTTATCCGTAATTATTATTTCTACCGCATTACAGATACCTTCTGCAATCTTTACAGAAAGTTATCTAAGCTTTATTGGACTCGGAGTTCAGGCACCAATGCCTTCCCTTGGTTCTTTAGCTAATGCAGCAAGAAGTGGTTTGCAGAGTTATCCATCCAAATTAATGTTTCCTGCGATTACAATTTGTTTAATTGTATTAGCATTTAACTTATTAGGTGATGGACTTCGTGATGCATTCGATCCAAAGCTTAAGAAATAAAGGAGGGTACGTTATGAGTAGCAAATATATTCTGGAAGTAAAAGATCTGGTTACATCATTCCAGACAGAAAGAGGAGAAGTGAGATCTGTTAATGGTGTATCCTTTAACTTAGAACCATCTAAGACACTTGGTATCGTTGGAGAGAGTGGTTCTGGAAAAAGTGTAACAGCCTACTCTATTATGCAGATCCTAGACTCAAACGGATCCATCAAGAGCGGCGAAATCTTGTACAAAGGTGAAGATATTACAAAATGGAATAAAACTCAGATTGAGGCGTTTCGTGGAAAAAAATGTTCAATCATTTTCCAGGACCCAATGACGAGTTTAAATCCTGTTTATACAGTAGGAAATCAATTGATGGAAGCAATTCTTCTTCATACAGACCGTAATAAAGAACAAGCAAAAGCACGTGCAGTGGAAATGCTTACTTTAGTAGGTGTCAATGAACCGGAAAAACGTTTAAAACAGTATCCATTTGAATTATCGGGCGGTATGAGACAGCGTGTTATGATTGCCATGGCACTTGCTTGTGAACCAGATATTCTGATTGCCGATGAGCCAACAACAGCGCTTGATGTTACGATTCAGGCACAGATTCTGGAACTTATGCAGGATTTACAAAAAAAGTTAGGTATGGCTATTATCATCGTAACCCAGGATCTTGGTGTCATTGCAGATATGTGCGATGAAATTATCGTCATGTACGGTGGACGTGTCTGTGAACGAGGAACAGCAGAAGATATCTTCTATCATTCCTGTCATGAATATACAAAGGGACTATTGAAATCCATTCCTTCCGCTAATAACACGAAAGAAAGATTAGTTCCAATTGGAGGGACACCAATCAACCTGTTAAATATGCCAGAAGGATGTGCATTCTGCCCACGATGCAACAATGCCATGAAGATTTGCTTGGAACAGAAGCCAGAGGAGATGCGTATCAGTGATACTCAGTTAGCTAGTTGCTGGTTAAATGTGAAAGCGCAAATGGAAGCAAGTAAAGGAGGCGCTTAAAATGAGTAAATCAGATGAGAAATATTTAGTAGAAGTCAAAAACTTAAAGCAGCACTTTCCAATTCATGCAGGTTTCGGAAAGACGATTCCATTAAAAGCAGTTGATGATGTGTCTTTTGCTATTAAGCCAGGAGAAACATTAGGATTAGTTGGGGAATCCGGATGCGGAAAAAC
>DBKX01000192.1 GCA_002297865.1 Lachnoclostridium sp. UBA739 | reverse complement strand
GTTTCAGTTATCAGTAGCAGTAGCCTATAATTGAAACTAAGCATCACGCAATCGCACGCATACGCAATAATAAAAGTTTCAGTTATCAGTAGCAGTAGCCTATAATTGAAACAGCAATTTTTTATGTGATTTTTTAATTAGTTGCTGTTAATAATATATTATATCTTTTCGCAAAGATGTTTTTTGCAATCTAAAGATGATTTTTTGCGAAAAAATGTTATACTAGAAACAAAAGATAGGTTACTGATACTGATAGAAGTCGTCTTTAAGGCGAGCTGAAATCATCAAAAATCAAGTTTGAATCCGGCAACTGCCATGTGCATCCGGAAATAGATCGTTAGTAGCGATCTGCGCAAAAATTAAAAAATTCACATTGGCTACACTTGGTTTCGTCAGCTGGTGAATTTGGGATGTAACTTCTTTTTATAGTTTCGAGAATTTTGTCCCTAATATCTAATGTTCTGTCTTTGAGTTCTTGGTCTATTTTGATTTCAAGAGTTTTTGCTTTTGTGCCATAAAGAACGAATCCTTTTTCTACATGTTTGTTAAAATTTTCTTCGTATAACATTGCGTATGCTGCAAGTTGGACTGATGTAGCGAGAGATATCTTATAATATGAACTGTTTTTAAATTCCAATACAAAAGATGCTTCCGCAGTTTCAATAACAGCATCGCAGATACCATGGAGATTCAATTTTTCGCTATATAATTCAACATTATCTTTTATAAAACCTATATTGTTGATATTAAACCTACTAAGGTTTCTTCTTTTCATCAACATTTGTTGTCTAATATGTTCATCTATTCCTTGTTTAACCCAAGGCTGTTCATACGGCTTAATAGATCTGACTATATAAAAATAAGGAATACGAGGGCAAAAACAATACTGTCTAAGCATTGATACAGGAATGTTATATTGCAGCATATCCGTCTGGTTCTAAATATCTAAAATCATCGTAACCAAAACATTCTTTTATGTCTTTTTCACATAGATTACATTTGATCCACAAACATTTATCTGTATCTGATTTTAGCAATTCATTAGCGATTTTTTTTATTGTAAAAAACTCTGGGGATGCTAAATCACCGTAGAAAACTGATTTTTGTACAGGAATTAGTCCCAAATTTTTCATTTCATCAAAGAATTTTTTTCTTATTTTATCATTTTCTATGTCGTAACAGATTAGATATTTGTTGTAAATACCCATACAATCACCATTTAAAAATGTAACCTTTATAATTTTCTTCTGACGCCATACTTCCTGAAAATCTATAAACCTGACGCTGTAATATGTTTTCAAGTTTTACTTTTTTCTTGTGATAACGGTAACTGTTGGACATTGTTTTGTGAATTTCTTCTGCAATAACCTTTTTAATTGAAAAATCAAAGGATTTTGCTTTCAAAACTTTATCTCTAATCTTTATAATTGATCTATCGACTACCCATGCCCGGTACTCTTCCATTAAATCAAGAACAAGTGATGGTTTACCAGGTCTATCTACATGTAAAATACCAGCATATACTTCAAGTCCAGCATTATCTATTGCAGCCCAAACATATCCAAGAAGAATAGCGTATCCATAGTTTAAAGCCTTATTTGTTAAACTTTGAGCATTTCGTCCTTCTCTTACAAAAAAATCATCAGGTAATAATTTACATTTTGATAATGTTTGCCAATAAATGGTAGCAGCTTTACCTTCAATGCCAAATATAAGGTTTTTCCAATGATTATCAATTTTCTTGATATTATCTAGTTGATTTAATAAATTACCAACAGAGCAAAGATATTGATTGACAATATCAGATAAATCTTTGTTGCAATCTTTTGATAGGTATTTAAAAAAATATCTTATAACTGCACGTTGATTTTTAATTTTGGTAATAATAATATTTTTAGCTAACACACAGCATTTATCATTTCGTTCAATAGCAGCAAATTGAGCCTTTCTAAGAGCTACTACTGCATGTTGATTTTGTCCGATCAATGCTGAAGCTATCATTCCTCTCCAGTCAAGAAAAAATAATTTTATACCTCTTACGGCACAAGCTGAAATAAGATCAGATGAGATAGAAACTCCATTTTTGGTAATGCTAATCGATCTTATTCTGGATAGAGCTTCTTCAAGAATAACTGACTTATCATGTTTGACGACAAGTCTTTGTCCTGATATTCCTAAAAAAGTTCCAAATTGAGTGACAGTAAGATGACGCATTTTTTTTTTATCTAATTTTTGCTCTATCGTAAAAAGAATTCATTTCTGCATTACTCGAATCAACAGTATAGTAATATTTAACTAATTTTCCTATATTAGTCACTTTTATACTGCCAAGACGAGGAACTCCAGCAAATTTAAAATTTAATTTCCGCTTGAATATTTCAATTTCGTCTTTATTTAATTTAATTTCACTTGTAATTTCAAATAAAGATTTAAATCGTTTATTCATGCATTTGTTAAAATCGTCAAAAGATTGTTCTATGTAAATAATACGTCTTCCCTCAGATCCTGGTGCCATTCTGATGATTAAATCATCATTTTTTATTATTGTACGTATTTCACTCATTAAAACGTAATTATTTGTAATATTAATAGGAGTATCTTTTAATGTTAAATTGTTTCCTGAATAGGCTTCTATATTTGCACTATTTTTCCAGTCAACCTTGTCTTCTTTTACTGAAAAACCTTTGCTCAAGACAGTTTCAGGAGTATTGACAGCAACCATCTGAAAAATGGCATTTCCATTCATATCTTGTCGTTTTATTCTTACACCGCCTGATGGAGATGCTATCATCGGTATACTATAAACGCGTTTCACTGCTTTATGATGTATACATATTCCTTTATGATTGATTTTGTGGTTAAGCCTAGAATCGATAACAGCGTAGGGATCCGTGAGAATAACTTTTTGGAGATCAGTTATTTTATGCCCAAGTAAATCAGAGAGTTTTTCTGTGATGTCAGTCCATTCTTTTTTAGACGGAAGAGTAAGAATTTTTCCTGAAAATTTAATATCATTTGGAGGAGAACTGATCTTTATATTAAAATTTTCTTTTTTTAAGATTTCTTCGTCTGTTAAAAAAGTTCGTTTTTGAGGATTATATACAGAATAAATATCTATACTTTGGGTTGTATAATATAAAGATTTTAATAATTTGCTCTGCTCAAGTATGTTTTTTTCAATTTCCTTGCTATTTGTATGCACTTGATGCAAAAGTAAAAAAGCTTTGTGATTATCAATTCTGTATGTATGAAATTTCAGATCCAGCTTATATTCTTCTGTAAATAATGGCGAAAGTAATTTTAAAAATTTTTCCCGACCTTTTGTTACAACAATACTGTTCACTCCCCAATCGAAACCAATTTTTATCATGTCTCCCATGACCATAATTGGTACAAAATTTTCTCCGTAAATGGTATCTTTATACAATTTGCGAGATTGAGGTTCATCCTTATCCGTAAAATCTTTTCTAGATATTTTTATGATTTCATAGTTGTCCGGCACTAGTTCTGCTAACGTCTCTGGTTGTGTTATAGGTGTAAGTTCTTCTGTACCGCCTATCTTTGCAGATATTCTTTTATCAGTTACAGCACCGGCTAAGACGCATAATGCATCAACTGCATGTGACGTGATCGGTTGCGGGTCTTTTTTGGCCAATGCTGGATTTATTACACCAAGTGCATCTCTAAACGGCTTTGACATGTTCATAACATCGATCTTTGATGTATGGAAATCTATCTTGTTACCATTATCTTTTAGCCAGACTTTCAGTTCTTTCATCACAGCATAAATAATTTCACGGATAAACCAAGATTGAGTACCGTTTACACGGGTACTGTACTGTTTGGCCATGGCAGCAACAACTAGCTCATAAGCACGGGTTCCTGGCATAAACAATGCGTGGCGACAGCAATCTCGTTCTTGTTCAGACATGAGATCAAATAAAAATCTGTCATTTTTTTCTTCAACAGAGTTAATAGTATCGTCAATAATATTTCTTATAACTGATATATCACTGGTTCCAAATACTGCCGAAAGATATTTAGGATGTAAGTTTTCAAGTGTATACTCTCTTTCTTTCTTTAATTGATTGCCACGCTGACTTGTATAAATCAGATTAGCCTCTGTGTTGAAGATCGTACCCATATGTGCTTTTGTAAGGCTTCTTGGAATGATATGATCTATTTCGCCTTGTATCTTGTCAGTAAGTTCATCACCTGTATAAGGACAAATACCCCTTGAAGCTTTTTTTATACGTTCTCCCTTATTTAAAAAATATTCATCTTGTCTTTTTATGCCCTTATCGGCAAATTGTCTCAAGCTTTTGGCAAATTTAGATTTCTTTATTTTGGCAATAGATGCGGAAAATTCAAATTGGTTTTCTTCAATTAGAATTCCTAAATGAATTTTGGAATTCTTAATACTGCTTAGCTCTTTTAATTCAACAGCTTTCTTTTTAGCAATTTCATAAGCTTGTCTTTTTAGAATTTTTCCAAGCGAACCATCAAAAGGCCTGACAGCTTCTGCAGGCAATCTTGAACAAAAAGCACCGTTTCCTAAAGAAGATCTCATGCGACAGTTATTTTCAATATTCACAGCTAAACAATTACTTGCAAAACCATGAATATCTGTTTCAATCAAAGTATAAAGCTGGGCAAGGCTGTAAGGATTTGAAAATTTAGCAATATTACCGTCATCAAGATTAAGTTCCTTGCCAATAAATTTTGATACTGCATCAACTTGATTCTTAATCATGAATAATGATTTTTGTTCTGATTTAAGACTTTTTTCTCCATACCTTGAAACAATATTTAGTATTTTTGAGTATTCAATATTAAATGCGTTACCAAGATTTTTACGTTTTTCTTCTATTGATTTACAAATAGAACGCACGGTACTGTTTTTTAAAACTTTAGAAGTCCATGCTTTTTTAAATTTATCATAGTCAAAATTATCATGAATATTAAGCACTCCTGCTATAAGTTCGCTTAATATACTTTTTTTCATCGGAGGGTGTATGCCAGAAAGTTCCAACAAAGGAGATTCTGCGACAGACCACAGACCTTCTTTAGCAAGTTTTACTTCATTGTAGTAACAAGATGTAAGTTTAAAGAAAGAATTATAATCATCACCAGTAACTGATTTTACAATATTATCTATTTTTATTAGTCTACTTGATTTTGGATTATCAGACCATGCTCTGATTTTTGTAATATCGATATCTTGATTAAATGAAAGATCCAACAGTCTTTGCAGCGCATAAGAATGTTTTTTGTTTGTAAATGTATATGAATCTATTTTTTGCTTATTTAAACAATTTTTTCTATCTGTCAATTTAACAACTTCATCTAGACCATCCATTAACTGCGGTAAGATCTGTACAAATCCGTCGACCCATTTTTGCCATTTATTTCCATATAATTTGTCTAAAACTTCTGGCGATAAAAGTAAAGTTTGATCAACAGGTGGTCTGCGATTGTTTTGATCTTCATATGGAGGTATAGTAAGAATAGGATCAATTTTA
>DBKX01000398.1 GCA_002297865.1 Lachnoclostridium sp. UBA739 | reverse complement strand
ACAAGCAGAGGGTCACAGGTTCAAGTCCTGTAGGTCCCATTATAAATGGTTTGTATGAAAACATCGGCATATTAATGTCGGTGTTTTTTTCAAAATACTATTATGAAAGAAAGTATAGCATATTAGAAATGTTACAGGAATGTGTCAGTAAAATCAGTTATGGATTTTCATAATTTTATAAAAATTTAATATTTATGTAGATTTTTCTACAATAATTTAGTATAATTTTAAAAACTTATTACGAGAGAGGGATGCAATTATGGAAGAAAAAGAACAATGGTCATCTAGAGTAACGTTTATACTAGCATCTATAGGTTCGGCCGTAGGATTAGGGAATGCATGGAGATTTCCTGGATTAGCTGCAGAGTATGGTGGAGGTGCATTTTTACTAGTATACGCAATAGCGATGTTGCTGTTGGGAATACCAATGCTGTCTATGGAGATTGCAATAGGACGAAAGACCAAGCAAGGTGCAGTTGGTGCGTTTCGTGCTATGAATAAGAAGACCGAATTTGTTGGATGGGCTGCAACAACCAATGCATTTGCTATTGCTGTTTATTATGCGGTTGTATTCGCTTGGGTATTAGCTATGATAGTATTCAGTACCCGTTTTGCAGGAATGGTTGGGGAGCCAGAGAAAGCTAGTAAAGTTTTTTTTGAGATGACACAGACAAGTGGGACAATTCAGGGTGTACATATTCCGTTAGCTATGTTTATCGCTTTATTGGTAGCATGGGTACTTATTTATATGTGTATTCGTAAGGGAACCGTCAGTGTAGGTAAGGTTGTTAAGTATACAGGGCTTACGTTACCATTGATTTTCTTATGTATTATGGCAGTCAAGGGTATTTCAATGCCAGGTGGAACAGAAGGTCTTAAAAAACTGTTTATTCCTGACTTTAAGTCGGTTGTAGATCAGGGGTTAGTTGCAAGCTTAATCGTTGACGCAATTGGACAGGTGTTTTATAGTTTATCCATTATGATGGCAATTATGATTGCGTATGGCTCCTATGTAAGTGAGGATACAAATCTTGCAAAAGATGCAACAATTATTGCAGTAGCAGATTTAGGAGTCAGTATTTTGTCTGGTATCGTTATGTTTACAACTATGTATGGTGTTGGTATGACAACTAATGATATGTCTGATTCTGGAATTATCACCGCTTTTAAGATTTTTCCACAGGCAATGGCTAACTTGACAAACAAAGGCTGGTTCAATGCAGCATTTGGTATGGTTTTCTATTTGTGTTTGTCATCTTTAGCAGTGGATTCTGCATTTTCCATCATCGAAGGGGTTTCTAGATCCATTTCTGCCAGATTTAAGATTAATCCAAGAAAGACTACCAAGGTTATCTGTGTAGTGGCAGCTTTGATTTCAATTGTATTTATTACGGAATCCGGCCTAGCTTGGCTTGACATTGTCGATCATTGGACCAATCAATATAATATGATTATTATTGGCGTTATGGAATGTGTTGTAGTAGGATGGTTCTTTAACACAGATAAAGTATGGCATGAAATAAATCGTAATGCAACATCTTATAAGATGCCTATCTGGTGGTTTGAAGGTTCTATTAAGTTCTTAGCACCAATTGTGTTATCTGTATTTTGTATCTTAAATTTTAGAACCTTGTTTAAAGGTGGTGGAGTTTACGGTGCAGCAGATGGATATCCATTATGGTCCAATATTGTCGGAGGATGGGCAGTAACTGTATTCGTGTTTATAAGTGGTCTTATTGCCAAAATAGTAATTCATAATAAGAAAAAGAATGGCATGATTGAAGAAGATCAGGAATGGAAATAATAATTTAATGTATATTAAAAGAGCCTTGCAACAGATGATGCCAGGCTCTTTTAAGCATTACCGTAAGTAAACTAAGAATCGTTACCTGGTAAAATAAACCTAAACAGAAATGGAAAAAATTATTGAATTAAACCATATTTTCTGCTATATTTGTTTTAATTCTATATTGTTATAGTTTAGAAATAAATTGTAAAGACGAAGGTTTTATACTATAATATAGATAGAAATTGAAAAAAATATAGTGATAAATGGAGGAATTCGAATGTCTTCAGAAATTTTATTAGAAAGTGGAACAAACGAACTTGAAATTTTGGAATTCACAGTCGGCACGAACCATTATGGAATAAATGTTGCGAAAGTAAAAGAAATACTTCCATATAAAAAACCAACGCCTGTTCCTAATGCCCATCCGGCTATTGAAGGAATTTTTATGCCTCGTGAAGAAATCATCTCAATAGTTGATCTGGCAGAATGCTTAAAAATGCAGAAATCACAGAATACAGCGCAGGACATGTATATACTTACTAACTTTAATAAAATTAATGTTGCTTTTCATGTACACAGTGTTGTTGGTATTCATAGGGTTTCCTGGGAGGCTATTGTAAAACCTGATAGCACTATCAATAGTAAAGGTAACGGTTTAGCAACGGGAATTATCAAGTTAGACCAGAACCTTATTATTATTCTTGATTTTGAAAAAATTGTCACAAATATTAGTCCTGAAACAGGATTAAAAGTCTCAGATATTGATCATCTACTCAATCGCCAAAGGAATGAATTGCCTATCTTAATAAGTGAAGATTCTCATTTGCTTAGTACCCTTATTACAGAATGCCTTCACAAGGCAGGTTACAGCAATATACTTGCAACTGATAATGGTAAAGAAGCTTGGGACAAACTTCAAGCATTCAAAGCAAAGGGCGATGTATTATCTAAGGTTGCTTGTATTATTACCGATATTGAGATGCCACAGATGGATGGCCATAGATTAACAAAACTAGTTAAAGATGATCCAGTTTTAAAAGAAATTCCAGTTGTTATTTTCTCATCTCTTATTTCTGATGAAATGCGCAGAAAAGGAGAAGCACTTGGTGCAGATGCACAATTATCGAAACCTGAAATTGGTGAATTAGTAGAAACAATTGATGGTATATTAGATGGAAAGTAAGCTTTCCCTAGGAATATGGTATTATTGAGAAATAATTTTATTTATGATAAAATTTTATTTATGATAAGGATTTATCACTAATAAAAATGAATGTAAAATGTATTAGAAGGGAGGATTATGATGGGACAATGTAAAGATTGTGGTGCACCAGCACTTGATGGTGAGGAATATTGCGAGTCATGTCTTTTACTTCATGATCTTGGTTTGAGTGAGGAATCTGAAAACCATGATGATATGTTTCAAGATATAGACGGTTTACGCCCATCAGATGATCCTGAAAGTAATGAAGATGGCTTTTCTGGTGATTTAAATATTGATGAAGACATAATGAGCTTTCTTAATTCAACGGAAGAGGGGCAACATGAGTTAACGGGTGAAGATATTTTTAATCTGATGGATACACCTTCTTCGAAGGAAGAAAACCAAGGTATTTCCGATGAAGATATCTTAAGTTTAATAGATGCACCTTCTTCTGAAGATGAGTTACCAGGGATCACAGATGATGATATATCCAGCCTTTTCGAAACTTCTACAGCAGAAGAGAAAATGAATCATGATATATCAGAAGATAAGTCCAATTTACAGGAAGATACGTTAAACAGCGAGAATAGTATTTTAGAAAAGGACATTGTAGCTTTGGATGAGGATTTGATTGACAGCAACATGAGTAAGAACAGCGATATGGGTGATATTCTTTCCGATGCATTAGGTGTTCTAAATGATCCAGCAATGGATGAGATGGAAAAACATATTATGGATCTGATGCCAGAGGACGAAAAGCAGCAACTCAAGGAAAGTAAACAAAAAAAACAAAAGAAGCAAAAAGAAAAAGCAGAGAACACAGAGCAAAATCTTTTTAAGAAATTGTTTGCCAATGTTCCTGGACCTGAGCCTGATCCCGATGCTCCGACAGAAGAAGAATTAGAGCAGAAGAAGAAAGAGGAAAAGGAAGAAAAGAAAAACGCCAAAGCTGCAAAGAAGGCGGAAAAGAAAGAAGTAAGAGACGCTAAGAAAAAAGTTGTACAGGATTTAAAAGCGAAAAAGAAAGCAGAGAAACAAAGATTAAGGGCAGAAGAGGAAGCAAAAATTCCGGTTGATACAGGACGTATCAATAAGGCAGGAGCCTCCATTATATTGGTGATTGCAGCATGTTTTGCCATATTTGTATTAGTTGGAACAAACACTTTTACATACTCAAACGATGTAAGTAGTGCAAAAAGTTATTTTAATAACAAACAATATACGAAAGCGTATCAGCAGATTGCTGGTGCAAAGATAAAAGCAAAAGATGAAGAAACTTATGAAAAAATAATTACTGTTATGAGAGTAAACAAAGAATACGAATCATATAACAATTACTATAATATGGAAATGTATCCTCAATCCCTTGATTCTTTAATAAAAGGATTAAAACGTTATGATAAATGTAAAGAAGAAGCTTCTGAACTTAATATAACGGATGATTTGAATTATGTAAAATCAAATATTGTACGCTCCTTAAAAGATTCTTTCAATCTAAAGGAAAATGAGGTACAATATTTAATGAGCATGGATTCTCAGGATAAGTATAGTAAAGAAATAGTGAAACTTGCGAAAGCAAGCTAACTAAATTGGGAAGAAACTCGTTTTACGAGTTTTTTCTCATTTAACCATGTATTTTTAATGTTAGGAGCATAACAACAATGGGAGCTATTACAAATGATTGGCTAGACGCTATAAGTGGAGAATTTCATAAGGAATACTATCGTGATCTTTATAACTTCGTTAAGGACGAATATAATCATCATCTTGTGTTCCCGAATGCAGACGATATTTTCAATGCATTTCACTTCACACCATTAGAAAAGGTAAAAGTAGTTATTCTTGGACAAGATCCATATCACGGAGAAAAACAGGCTCACGGTTTATGTTTTTCAGTACAGCCTACTGTAGCAATTCCGCCATCCTTGGTTAATATTTATAAGGAACTAAACGATGATCTTGGATGTAAAATACCGAACAATGGATATTTACAGGAATGGGCAGAACAGGGGGTTCTATTATTAAACACTGTTTTAACTGTTCGTGCACATCAAGCCGGTTCACATCAAGGCAAGGGGTGGGAGCAGTTTACAGATGCAGTAATTAGAGCTGTGAATGAACAAGATCGGCCTATTGTTT
>DBKX01000196.1 GCA_002297865.1 Lachnoclostridium sp. UBA739 | reverse complement strand
ATAAACTTAAAGATAAACGACCGGTTTGTTGCGATTACCGGGCCAAATGGAGGTGGAAAATCTACACTTGCCAAGATAATTGCAGGAATTCTGGTGCCTACCAGTGGGCAGATTATATGGGACGGCACAGATATTACCAATATGAGCATAACAGAACGTTCTAAGTTAGGCGTAAGCTTTGCTTTTCAGCAGCCAGTTCGCTTTAAGGGGATTACAGTCCATGACTTGATTTCAATTGCAGCAGGTGGAAGCATAAGTAGAGAGGAAGCTTGTAGATATTTATCTGAAGTAGGACTCTGTGCAAATGAGTACATAAAAAGAGAAGTGAATGGAAGTTTATCTGGTGGTGAATTAAAGAGAATTGAGATTGCTACTATTTTGGCTAGAAGCACGAAACTGTCTATATTTGATGAACCTGAAGCTGGAATAGACCTTTGGAGTTTTAATAATTTAATAGAAGTATTTGAAAAGTTATATCAGAAAATACAAGGTTCTATTCTGATTATTTCCCATCAGGAAAGAATCTTGAATATTGCAGATAAGATTATAGTATTAGCAGATGGTGAAGTATCAAAAGCTGGCAGTCGTGACGAGATTCTGCCTGAAATGCTAGTTGGCATGAATCCGAAACCATGTTGTGGCCAACAGAAAGGAGCTTGCTAAGATGGACAGTATTCAGAAAGATCTATTAGAAAAGGTAGCGGGGCTCCATGAGATTCCAAGAGGTGCTTACAATATTCGTGCTAACGGAAAAGGAATTGCAAGAAGCTCAACCGCTAATATTGATATTATTCCGAAAGAGGATCAGCCAGGTATTGATATCCGTATTAAAGCCAATACAAAAAATGAAGCGGTACATATCCCTGTGTTATTGACAGAAAGTGGAATTAATGATGCAGTCTACAATGATTTCTTTGTTGGAGAAAATGCCGATGTTACAATTATTGCAGGCTGTGGCATTCACAATGGAGGAGATGCAAAATCACAACATGATGGTGTGCATCGTTTCTTTGTAGGCAAGAATGCAAGAGTACGCTATGTGGAAAAACATTATGGAAACGGAGATGGCAAAGGTGGGCGTATTATGAACCCAACCACTATTGTCAATATAGATGAGGGCGGCTATGTAGAAATGGAACTTGCCCAGATTAAAGGAATTGATTCTACTCATCGTGATACAGAAGGTACTTTGCAAAAAGGCGCAACATTGATTGTGAAGGAAAAACTGATGACACATGGAACACAGTATGCAAAAACCAATTTCCTTGTGAATTTAGACGGAGAAGATTCTAGTGCCAATGTGGTATCTCGTTCCGTTGCAAGGGATGATTCTAAGCAGCTCTTTGTTTCAAAAATTGTTGGAAATAATAAGTGTGCTGGTCATACAGAATGTGATGCCATTATTATGGATCGTGCAAGTGTTACAGCAGAGCCACAGTTAACAGCCAATAGTGTAGAGGCAAGCTTGATTCATGAAGCAGCCATTGGTAAAATTGCTGGAGAACAGCTGATGAAATTAATGACACTTGGCTTAACAGAAGAAGAAGCTGAAGCTAAGATTGTAGAAGGATTTTTAAAATAATTCAAAAAAGAAGGAGAATCAAAAGTTTTCTAGACTTATGGCTCTCCTTCTTTTGTATTTCAGATTAGTAGTCCTTCATTACTCTAATAACGCATAAGAGTAAATACCATTTCTACTCCACTTCCAAATGTCCAGAAAAATACATAGTCCCCTCTTTTAATTTTCTTTTCCTGAATGGCATCGTACAGTGCAATAAAAGTACAGGTAACGCCAGTGTATCCATATTTGTCTCCGTTATAGATTACTTTGTCCATTGAAATTTCAAGTTTCTTTGCCAGTTTATTAAGAAGTGATTTGGAATATTGTGAAAAACAGAATAAGGAAATGTCATCTACAGTCAGATTGTTTCGAGCTAATACTTCTTGAATATGAGTGCTTATTACTTCAGTTTGAATTGGAGCCTTGCCAAGAATGATTTTCTGGTCTTCTATGGGTGCTTCATGTATATGGGACAATCCACAACATGGACCGCAAGCAACAGAAAGCGGGTGAGTGTAATTACATAAAAATTTATGATCTAGTATAGAAGAGTCGGTGTCTGTTTTTTCCAAAATAATTGCACAGGCAGAATCACCTAGTATAGATTTGGATATGTACTGGTCATTTCGCATATGAATGGAAGGAGAATCCGAACCAATCAGCATAACATAATGTAGGGAATCTGAACTTTGCATCTGAGCAGCAATCTGGTTCATTGAGAACAGCATGCCAGAACAGTTTGCATTGATATCATAACAGAAGGCTTCTTCCTTTCCCTCGACCATTGTGTGAATTAATCTGGCTGTTGCGGGTAAAATGTATTCAGGTGATAAAGTGGCCAGTGCAATTTGATCTAAATCTTTTCCTGTTAATCCTGTAGAATCAAGCACTTTTTTGGCAGCCTTTACAGCCATAGTTAATGTGTTTTCGTCCTTGCTTTTAATATGATGTACGATATTCTTTCCAAGTGAATCTTTTAATTCCAGTTCGATGTCAATACCTTGCTCTTTGTATTTTGTGATAATGTCATCTACATAGTCAAAATCCTCAGGATAATATATTTCTATACCCTTAATTCGGATATTTGACAAATACCCTTGCTTCATAAAAGTCCTCCTCTTTTATTTTTTTGAGCATCGACATAAAATTTGCAAGATATCTATAATATAACACAAAATACAATAATTCGCAACAAAACGACTAGACTATAATAGAGTTAATTACTACACTACGGAAAGTTTAGGAGATTAATAACAGAATGAAATAGAAAACAATCAAGACAGAAAACAAGAATAGGTTTTCTATCTTGATTCAAAGAGAGCTCTTTTACTTAAAATCATGAACCGTTATGCTTTTTGATAGAAACAGAAATGGAATATAAACAGCCAATGTAATAAAGCAGAACAATACTAAAGTTAACATGTTAGGCATTACCTGAAGACTAAGTGTATACAGATAAATTTTTTCTAATAGAGCACCAGTCAAAAACATAATAAGTGCCGGTTTCAC
>DBKX01000244.1:2355-5810 GCA_002297865.1 Lachnoclostridium sp. UBA739 | reverse complement strand
CGTTTTCAGTATTAGTATTAGTACCAGCACCTGTTCCTGTCTCAGATCCAGCTACAACATCATCTTGTGTATCATCTTCTCCACCATTTTCTGCTGTTGCATTAGGCTCCTGTGCACCATTATTCTCTGCTGTGTTATCTGCACAACCAACTAAACACATTGCCATAAGGCACACAAGCAGAATCGATAGTTTCTTACATAAAATATTTCTTTTCATTTTTATGTCTCCTTTTTAAGTAAGCTTATGTTCCTTATGGTATCCTAATTTTTTTTAATTATGTAAAATAATCTGTAAATTTTAATTCAATTTATTTCTATTCTTAACAACAATAAAAATCCTGCAAATCACCTGACCATGAAACTTTTATGCCATTCTTTTTACCTTTTTCATGTAACTTTTTCAATAAGAATGCAATGTAATCAGCTTTTTCTTCATTAAAGTAAATACTAACTGGATATACATCCAATAGTTTCGCAGCTGGCAATGGTAGAGTCATAGGTGTTAACATTAACTCATCAGCAATTTTATTCTCAATAATATAATCAAGCAATTCTTCAAGATAATCAATATTGCGTGAATTCACTACACTTGCAATAGTTCTATACAATTTACTTTCTGTTATCTTGCAACGTTCATTCAAATGATGTATATTATCCAATAAAATTGAGACATCACCACTCCTTAAGAAATGAAACAATTCTGGATCCACTGTATCCATACTAATATTAATTCTTTTGACTTTCGTTAAAGTATCAATTTCTTCATCACTTAATTTTCTTGCAAAATTACTAAATAAAGAAATTGTTACATATGGATATATTTCTTGGATGTACTGTATGATATTGCGCCAGTTCTTCATAAGAGTAAATTCCCCTATTCCTGTTGTCGAAATTCCCCTAACATCCAATTCCTTCATTAGAATATCCAATGTATGATAAAATTCTTCTGGATTTAAATCCTTAATTCGCTCTTTGTAAGCAGATGTACTATGCAAACAATACACACATTTCAAATTGCATCTTGTAGTAAACTCAATATACAGTTCTTCTATACGACTTACCTTACTCAATTTTTGAACTTCTTCACAATTCTTATTTGCGAGATTTTTTCTGGGTCTGCTTAATCAAATTGAATTCTCTGAGTTCTAGATGGTTTCATACAACAAAACCAAACCCCACCGTTATTGTGAATATGCAACTGTTTCCATGGCTGACTACATGCTTTCATTTTTACCACTCCTTATCACGATTTATTTAGCGAAATAAATCGTATTTTTCACATTTATCACATTTAATAGGATGTTTTTGTAAAATCAAGTTTGCAGTCTTAATACCTTCCTGCATAACGCCATTCACGCCCCCAATAATGGATACCCAATGACTAGAAAAGAACAGATTTGGAAACAAGCCTTGATTAGTATGTTTTTTTCTGTCATATACAAAATTTTGATACTTTTCAAATCCTAAGTAAGCCCCTCTAGTATTTCCACATTCACGCTCATAAGTAAGTGGCGTTGCAGATTCAACATATAAACAATGCTCTCTTATGCCAGGATACCTCTTTTCTACATCATCAAGTACACGATTCACTAAGTCCTCTTTAGTTTGTTTGTAATTCTCTGTACCTCCCCATTCATTCTGGAAATGATATGGGAGAAGTATACCAATACACATCTGTGAATTTTCCCTCGGAGTTGACTGCTCATCACTACTAAATGCTGTAAAGATCTGATACCAAAAATTATCTGGTAAACATTCTCCTTCTGTCTGCATTACGATTCTGGATTCCTGTATCTGATTTTGATTCGGATAGTAAATTATAGAGCCCTCTTCAATTCCAAGCTCCTCTAGTGGCTTATCAAAACCGAGCCAGATACTGAAGCAAGACTTTGAAATTCTCCATTTACTCTCTAACATCTGCAGCATTTTCTTATTCTCAATGAATTCCTCTCCGATTAGCTCTCGATACGTCTTATTGATGTCAATTCCTGAGATAGCAATATCACAACTTACTTCCTCACCATTTACACAGATTCCTGTGACAAGTCCGTCTTTTACCTTTATCTTTTCAACTGTTGCATTATTATGTACGCGTCCCCCATTACTTTCTATGATTTTAATACATTTTTGAATTATGGAGTACGCGCCACCCTTTGGCACATAATACAAACCTTGCCCCTTAATCTCAAAGTAAGTCATAGGGATTGCTAATGCTACACTTTTGTCGTCTAGTTCCAGCATTGCTAAAATAATATCCTTCAACACTTTATTATGTGCAAAATACTGATCTACAAACTGTATCGCTGTCATTGATATTGTTGGAATATATTTTTCCACATCACTTGCGGTCAAACCTCTCAGGGTCATATTATTCGCAAAAACCTTATTCATGATCTCATATAGATCTCGAATATCTTTAAAAAACCGCTCCACACATTCCTTATCTTCCGGGAAGAACTTAATAATTTCCTGGTCGATATCAGGAATGCACTGATTGATTTTTATAGTATCCCCAAACTGATAGAATTCCTTATAGCTATTCCACTCTAAATCCTTAATACCAGCCTGTTCACAATAATCTGTAATCATGTCTGCGCAGCTTTTAGAACCCACACGTAATACTGCTGGATGAATTTGTACACCCTTTCTTCGGAAGCTCTGACAATAGCCTCCGACGATAGGGTTTTTATCATATACTTTTACTTCATACCCTTTTCTCGCAAGAAGAGTACCAGCAAATATACCTCCGATGCCTCCTCCAACGATTGCAATCTTCATTTTTTCATTCATAATTTTAACCTTCCATAATTTCTCGGAATGTAATTTTCTTTAGTTGACGCTTTGATAAATATAAAATAATCTCAGTAATTACAACTGTAATGACAAAGCAAATAATAATGGACACAGGATTCACGCTAATTGGATAAGCCATATCAGAATTAGCTGAGATAATGTTAAACATTATCGTACACAGAACGAATGTATAAGGTATTGATATTACATATCCTAAAATAGAAACAGCACGATATCCATTAATAATTGCATAATCACATTCCTTTTCAGAATAACCATTGATCTTTAATATCGCTATGTATTTCTTATAATTGGTTGTTACACTGTAAAGAGATAATGCTAAAATAGTTACCCCTACCACTAAACCACATACGAATAAAATCACAGATAGGATACGATAAATATTACTAGATTGATTAATGGAAGATTCCATATCCTGTTTTGACAGAATACTCAAATGTTCTTCCTCATCAAACGTAATCTTATCGTTCGTTAAGATACCATTGTATTTGTCTGTGTTCATATCAAACGCTTTTTTTGCTGCTTCACTACTTATGTACAATTTCTTACCATATACGTTCTTTGATACGGCACTTACTTTTGTCTCGTATTTCTCACCATCAATCACTATCTCTACTTTGTCACCAGTATGTAAGCCATAT
>DBKX01000244.1:0-2316 GCA_002297865.1 Lachnoclostridium sp. UBA739 | reverse complement strand
CGTTTATGATGATGCCATCCATTTTGGCTACATCAATTTTATCGCTATTACTGGAACGAAGCTTTAGTAAGCTTAAATTTTCTGAATCCAATGCATAGATGTCTACACTACAAAAGTCCTTACCATCCGCTGGTTTTAGTTTTGCACTTGCGTAAGAATATTTTAGACTCTTCTCATATTCAGAAAAATCTTCATGAGGAGTGATAAATCTAACATCCTTCTCGTAGTTATACTCTTCCAGAACATTCTTGGTAATATTCGTTGTCATGTTGTAAGTAGTGTATGCAAATTGAATCTGTACACCAAGAGCAAATCCACCAAAAAGAATAAAAACGAATAGAGTCATACTTGAAAAGATTAACGTTCTTCTAACACCTTTCAGGTAATTATCCATTGTAATTTTTTTATTTCGTCTTCTGACAATTCTTCCAGCCTTTTCTTTCACTATATTTTTAATCATAGAAAGAGCTGGCTTTCTTACACTAATAATACTGATTATGTAAGCCAATATACCAAACCAGAATGATGGTATAATTGCCAAGAAAGCAAGGTTCAAAATGCTTACTGGATTTTCAGCAAATGGAATCGAGAATGAATGGCATAGTAATCCATAAAAATTCGGTACAACAAGATGCCCCACAAAATATCCTAGTACTGCTGGAACACCAATGATAATAAAGTAAAACAGATATTTAAATGAAATCTCTGACTTTTTATATCCTAATGCTTTTAAAACACCTAAATTCTGATACTCATTTTTAATCTGCCTACTTATAGTAATGTATAAAAGTAAAATTGTAATAGTTGCTAGAATCCCCATTGAAAATCCAAGTATAATAAGATTCATATTCTTTTGAGAGTCAAACGTTGCATAGATCTGTGGATTTTCTTTACTCTCAACAAAAGAATAAAAATCAGAATCTTGTTTCATCTCGTCACGTACATCTTTACTATTTTTACGATACGTTCCAACAAAACCTGTAGTTTTGTCTTCCATTTTCTCGAAATAACTTGAATTTACGATTGCGATACATTGATTCTTATCGTTGTAAATCTTACCTGTGTTATCTACAATTGGCGAAATCATATCTGGGAACACTACGATTCCAGATATCGTATACTCATTCCCATCTAATTTAAATTTGTCTCCAACTTTACAATCATTCGCTGAAGCATACTTATAATCAATAGAAATTTCTTCCTCACTTGGATTGTTTCCTTTATAGAAATAAAGCTTATCAATCTCACGCTTCTCATCATACACACGTACAATCTTCTTTCTGTCTTTGAGTACGGCATATTCTCTTTTTTCCCAGACAAAATCATATTTCTCTGCTAGGCTTTCTGTCTTTGTTTCAAGAGCTGCTTTATAATCCCCTGACGCATCTATAATTTCTTGCTCACTAACATTTGGGATAAAGGAAAAATCTTCAATGTTGTATTCTTCCAGATTCTCTAGCCCTGCATTCATATTCTGATTCGTTTCTAGGAAACAAGTTCCTAAGAAGATTGTCATAAATGTAATAACAAATATTCCAAAAGAATTTAACTTATTATTTTTAATAAGACCAACAAAATTTAGCATTATGCCCACCTCACTCTGAATGCAGGTACAATAGTATCATTTTTATATTGTTCAATAATTTTACCACTGTTCATCTTCACAACCTTGGTTGCCATATCTGCAATACCTTGATTGTGTGTAACCATAACAATACTAACATCATTATCTTCCTGATATTTCTGAAGTAATGATAATACTAGTTTTCCTGTTTCCTCGTCAAGAGCTCCTGTTGGTTCATCGCAGAATAAAATTTTTGGTTTCTTTGCTAATGCTCTTGCGATTGCAACTCTCTGCTGCTGCCCACCTGATAGCTGGTATGGCATTCTCTTCAAATAATCCTTTATGTTTAGAGTTTCCAAAATTGTATTATAATCTGTATTATGTACCAAATTTGCACCAAGTCTAATATTATTTTCAACTGTTAAGTCTGGAAGCAAATAATAGGATTGAAAAATGAAACCAATATTATTCCTTCTAAATTGAGTTAATTTCCTATCGGAGTATTTTGTAATATCCTCACCATCATAAATTACGCTTCCAAGATCGCACCGATCTAACGCTGACATAACGTTAATTAAAGTTGATTTTCCAGAACCTGATGGTCCAAGAATTACAACAAACTCCTTATTCTCCACCTCTAACGAAACATCGTTTAACGCAAAGATCTTACCTTCACCATCTGCATATTGCTTTACCAAATTTTGAACTTTTATCATGCCTTTACCTCTTTTCTTTTTCAGTATTACTCAAGA
>DBKX01000330.1:6222-8914 GCA_002297865.1 Lachnoclostridium sp. UBA739 | reverse complement strand
AAAAGGTTATGTATGTAGAACCATCCGTAGAATTTACTAACGAAAGTACAGTAAAACAATATCGTTCTCGTGTTACATCTGCTCTAGGTATTTCATTTCTGAATACTGATGGTCAGCAAACTGTCAGTACTGCAAATATTTCAATTAAACAGCTTATGCGTACTATCAACAAAATTGCAGAACGACAAGAAGTTATTTTGCAGAGATGGTATGAAATTGTATTAACAGAAGAAAAAATTCCTATTGAATACTGCCCTACTCCACATATTCTTGACGCAGAATTATTGGAATTTGAAATGAAAAAGGATCTTGCAGAGTTCTTATATTCTAAACTCAATTGTTCATTCCGTACTGCATACGAAACACTGGATATGGATTTCAATGATGAAATGGAACGTAGAAAATCAGAACAAGATACTGGCGTTGATGAAATATTTATTCCTCATCCAACATCCTATAATTCATCTGGTAATCAGGATGAACAAATAGATGAGCAACAAGAGGAAAATTCTACTGGTGGCAGACCTAAAGGAAGTACCACAAAGGGTAACTCAGTGGACGAGTCTAAACAAGAATATGATAGTAACTATCAAGAATCTAAAGTAAATTAACGAGGTGATTGTGATGGATAATGAAAGAATTATTCTAAATAGTCGCCCCATATCTATAGCGTCTTATACCAATTATAAGGAAGCTGTCTTTTTAATCAGTGTGTTAGATGAACCTGATTCATATGGAAGAATTATTCCAGAAGAGGCAGGTGAAAAATATTTTGACACAATCGTTGGATACCCTATTGTAGCCAAACTTAAAAAGAATATTTTTGGACAACCAGTAGATTTTGGTGGTCATGAATTGACTATTGAAAAAACTAAAGATGGAAAAAAGAAAAGTCATTTTGATACTGTTCCAATTGGTAGCGTTACTGACGCATGGATTGAGGAACGTGAAGTGGATGGTTATGAGGGTACACCAAAATGTATTTTAATCAAGACCAAACTTTGGACTTCACGTTTTCCAGAATACTTTAAAGTATTCGATAAATTATGGGACGATGGAGAAATTAGTAGCTCTTGGGAACTAACTGCAACTGATGTAGTTACTGAGGGTAAAAATAAAATTTATAAAGTTTTTGAATTTATTGGCAATTGCATTTTAGGCAGCAATAAAACACCTGCTGTTCCAGGTGCAGGAGTAATTGAATACGCCGAAATGGATGAAGTAGATGATAAATTATCTTCTGCTCTTCTTGTCGATATTTCAAATACTGATATAGCAAACTATGAAAACGAAGTAAAGGAGGACATGAATTTGGCTGAAAAGACAAAGAAAGATGTCTCTGTTGAAGATACAGAAAAAGAAAAGGAAACACCTGATTCTGTAGATGAAACAGAAAAAGACAAAAAGAAAAAAGATGAAGAAACTGCTGAAAAGAAAAAGAAAACTTCTTGTGCAGAAGATACATCAGAAACAAAAGAAACTGCTGAATCAGAAGTCGAATCAGAGGATATTACAAAAGAACCAGAAACAGCATCTTTAACAGATAGAGATTTATTCAGAAAAATTAATAAAGCGTGTCAAGATGCAACTAAATTTTGGGGATATATCTCTTATTGGTTTCCAGAAGATCATATTATTTGGTTTAAATCTGACGATGCACCAACTCAGCTTGATTACAAATTATTTACATACACAGTTGAGAATGATGAAGTAACTGTTTCTGAGCCACAGGATGTAAAACTTACAGTTTCTGTTACAGATGTAAATACTGTACTCGCTGAGAAAGATGAGAAAATCGAAACTTTAACAGCAGAACTTGAAATCAAGGACAAAGCCGTTATTTCCGCAGGTGAGAAAATCGGGAAACTTAATGTGCAGATTTCTGAGTTACAACCATATAAAGAACAGGTTGAAAAAGCAAAACAAGAAAAGATTGAAGCTGAAATTGCAGAAGAAAAAGAATCTCTCAAGAAAAATCTACTCAAGGGTGGATTATTTACTGAGGAAGAAATTGCAAAAGCAGAAATCGCAGAATTAATTGAAGCAAGAGATAAAACTGCCATCAATAGTTTAATCGCAGAGAAATATATTGCTTCTTTTGATAAAGAAGAGACTGATGTAGCAGAGGATGTTGAAACAAAAACAGAAGAAAATCCTATGACTGCAACAGCAAGTTTAGAAACTGATGATGTAGATGAAAGCGCAAGCTCTTTCATGACCAAATTTTTATTAAGACGATAACAGGAGGAAAATGTAATGATTCGTGATATTAGACGTAATGGCGCACAGCCAAAAGATACAATGCACAAAGCTGGTGTAGCACTTGTTACAGGTATCGGCGTTGTAATTAAAGACGCTACTACTGTTGAACTTCCAAAGAAAGAAACTGTAGCAAATATTTATGTAGCAACAAAGGAACGCATTCCAACTGGCATTAACGCTGCAAGAGTGGATATGTCAGATTATGATGAAGATTTTGTAAATATTGCAAAAGATGAATTTCTTGGACTTGAAAGATATACAGATGGTGAGAAGTTTGCAACAGACCAGTTTAAAACCGCTGACTTTTCTGGTGACGTTGCTGATGGAACACCTGTATCTGTAGGTGCTGATGGTAAATGGCAAAAACTTACTACAGGTTCTTCTAAATATGTATATGAGAAACCATTTAAAGATAATGACCATGATCTCA
>DBKX01000330.1:1854-6189 GCA_002297865.1 Lachnoclostridium sp. UBA739 | reverse complement strand
CAAGCTGATGCTGTAACAAAAGCTGAATAATTTAGATAAGGAGGAATTAGCACAATGGCTATTAATACAGAGATTAAAGACATTATGAGCAAAGAGGGTGTACTCTTTGATGTCGCTGAAAAAGTAGAATACAAAAGAGAACTCAATGCCGAGGAAAAAGAAATTGCTGAGATTTCTGATGCATGGGCTAGAGAAATTGGTAAGACTGGAAAAGACCCAGAGTGTACAATTGCAGAGTTCATTAATAGAACTGTAAATGAGGAAATTTATAATGCACCAGATGAACTTCTGGATCAAATTTTTGATAGAGGTTCTGTTGGAGAATTTGATGACTATGAAGGTCACAAAGATCCAAAGAATACATTAGTCGCACACATGGCAGCAAAAGGCGGTACAGTAGATCGTTCTTACATTGATATTTCCGTACTGAAACCTACATGGAAAAACCGTCAGGTTGAAACTGACCTATCTTATGTAGACCTGCGTAAGAATGGCTTCAAGTCAATTGCTACTCTTACTACATTTATGAAAGAAGCTTGTCAGAACGCACTCTTCTTCGATGCTCTTGCTCAAGCAGATGAAGCTGTTAAAGGTGGTGAGCAGTTAATCACTGTTGATGGTGCTACACCAACACTTGAAGCAATGGATAAACTTTCACTTTATCTTAATGATAGAGCAAGCGATAGTGTAATTATTACATTAAATAAATATGCACAAGCTATTAGACGTATGCCAAACTTTGCGCAGTATATGAGTGAATCTATGAAAGATGATTTTAACAGATATGGTCTTGTTAAAACATATGACGGAATCGGAATTGCTGGTATTTCTGGTGCAAAGAAAACTGGAACAGGTTCTCTTCTACTTCCTGATAAACGTATTTATGGTGTAGCAGGAAAAATTGGAAATCTTGATATGAAAGGTGAAATTCATACATATCAGGATATGAACAATCAAGGAGAAAAAGTTCATATTATGCTTAAAGATTTCCCATATGGAATCATGCTTACAAATATTGAAAACTTCGCAAAGGTTACTTTAAGCAAGTAGTCTTTTTTTTATTGCAAAAATTTAAGGAGGGCGTTTGCACACCCTCCTAATATTAGGAGGAATTGTTATTAATATTCAAGAAGCTAAACATATTTCTGTTTTAAATTATAACGATAATTGCGTTTGTATTAGTATCGCCCCAGGGAAAAGCACTGTTCTTGAAGCTGCCGTAGATGGTCAACCTACAACTATTCCGCTTACACTAGATGAAATTCGTTATGCAAATAATGGTTCTGCATTTAGAACAGGAACATTAGAGTTCCCAGAGGATATTGAGGATGATTTATATGATGAGCTTCGTATTGATAAATCAAAAGTGTTAAAGGTTAGTGAAATTAGAGATATTCTTTTAAATCCAACTAAGGAAGGACTTATTAAAATTATTTCTATTCCTACTCTTTCTGATTTTGATAGAGTGCGTGGTCAGTTCCAGAAACTTAAATCAGAGGGTTATAGACTTACATTGGATATGGCAAATGTTATTGATACACGTACAAGAGAATTATTTAATAATCAGATTAAATCAAATATTTCTGTAGACGATGCAGATGTAGCACCAAGTAATAAGAAAGTTGAAGAACTTGAAAAACAGTTAGCTGAAATGAAAGCACTTTTGTTACAGATGAACACATCTAAACAGGAAGAAGTAAAGGAAGTAGTTCAAACTGCTCCTATTAAAACTGAGGAAGCAAAAACAGTGGCAAAGCCTACTAGAAAATCCCCAGGAAGACCTAAGAAAAGTTAATATGGGAGGTGAATCAATTGCCTCAAGAAATTACAAAATTTGAAAAGATTCTAAATAAATTCTATGATCGTATAGAAAAGGATGAAGATTTTTTCAGTTATTACAATGTAAATGTTAAGGAAGCGATTCAGATTTCTCAGAATCGTGCAACGAATTATCTATGTGAGGCACTTGATGAATTATCATGCCTCTCAAATTTGGATGTAGACTTCTCAGATTATGATGAAGATGTACAACAGATTGGTTTTAAATTAGTACCAAAAGAAATTAAATTGGTTGTGGAAATGATGTTTCTTATTTATATGAAGAGAGATGAAACTCTTCTTCATGCAATGGAAATCAATTTCACACCATCTGATTTGAGTGTATTTTCGCCAGGTAACGAAAGAACAAGTTATCGAAATTTTATTGCTAAATTGGAACATGATGTTGAAGTTAAAATTGACGATTATAAAAATCGAGATAGAAAAACAAACGCATTGAAGCAATTCATTAATTATTCTCAATATGGGGAGGACTAACCTATGGATATTGAGTATTATATGAAATTGCAAAATGCTTATGGGACTAAAAACAAACGTGAGAAAAATCTAGCAAAAATCAACAAACATGCAGATAGACATTTTGAAGATACTTTCGATACACAAGATGTTCTAGTCAATGATACTCCTATGCAACTAATGATTGTAAGAGATACAGATAATAATACATATAAAAAGAAAATTAAATCAAGACACAATGATATTATCAGACTTGGTGACTATGTTAAATGGAACGACCAAATCTGGATGATTACATTACTTGATACTGATGATAAAGTATGGAATCGTGGATATATGTACTTATGTGCTATCTTACTACGTTGGCAAGATTCAGATGGAAATATTATTGAACGTTGGGGTTATTCAGAAGACTATACTAAATATAGTATGGGTGAGAAAGGTAACTCTACTATTATGCTTGGTGATTATCAATATGGTTTGACTTTACCTGTTGATGAATATACGAAAAAATTAAACCGTACAAATAGGTTTGTGATTGACTATGATGGAGTTTACCCGCCAGATACATACAGAATGACTGGTAAAAAGGGATTTTTAACGGATGCAAGATATTTTGATCGAGGTGGAGTAATGACTGTTACTTTATCCTATGAACAATTTAATGAAGTTACAGATAAATTAATTGAGTTAGACAATGGGACTCAAGCATGGATCTGCGACTACAAATCCCCATCCACTCCTACACGCCCACCATCAGAACCAGACAGTCCGTCCATAACCGCAACAATCAGCGGTGGTGACACACTCCGCTACGGCAGAGCAAAAACATGGACAGTCACATTCACTGATAATACAGGAGCAACAATCACACCATCATTCACATGGAATGTCAAATCAGATTACAAAATCACTCAAACTGTAACTGACAATAAAATTCAGTTAAAATGTACGGACGATAAAGCAATTGACGCTACATTCGTTCTACAAGTCCTCGACAATGAAAGTAACATTTTATCTGAAACAACTATTACTATTGTAGGATAAATCGGAGGTATATTATGGCAAGTTCAGTTGCTAGAGACTTAGCTTTTATTAAGTCTAAAGTAATCTCTCGTCTCTTAGAATCCGATGATTTTGCAGAAGTAATGTTGCGGAAGACGGATTTTACTGAGGACGAAAAATATGATATGGAGTATAAACAAGTATTTGATTATCCTTATGTTGACGGAACACAAGAGGAAGTTAAACCTTATGTTTGCATAGAAACAGTTTGTCGAGGTACGAATCGTACTACAAAGTCCATGGATTTATATGTGTGGATTTTTGTGCATCGTGAATGTATGAAAATGGACAAAAATATTAAATCTTATATGGGTAATCGTGCAGATGTTCTAGCAGATATTGTGGAACGACTTCTACGAGATGCAGATGACCTAGGAATTGGTAAACCAAGTCTTGATGATATTTGTTATACTGTCCCACAATCATCTTACTTTGGTCGTCAACTAAAATATAGCATACCAGACTTCAAGATAAAGGAGGTCTAGTATATGAATGGATATTCAGATTTTGATTATCTCTGTAATGAGCCTTATTTTTATGATGGTATAGGTCATATCAAATGTCCTACTCTTAGAGAGATTCGACAGATTACATATGGTCAGTTCAATATTTTTCTCAATTATATTTCTATTACTCAGAAGCAATTTCTTGAAACTTTCCAATTGATTGATAAATTTAATTCTCTCTCTGATGAAGAGAAAGAAAAAAATACTGTTTATAATCTACTTACATTCGGGATGAATCGTGCAGATTTTCTTGCCTACATGATTCGTTTTTTTGTTGTAGAGGATTTACAGTACGATCAAGAACACAATGCTTTTCTTATTGGAACTTATAGTGAAGATGAGGATGGCAAGGAAATTTTCAATCAGATTGGACAAATCAATAATGAAAATTTTGATGATTTCAGGAAATTTCTGCAAGTAATTTTAGGGATGAAATCTGAGAAAGAAGTTGAGAAACCCAAATATAAGA